>PSRJ01000161.1 GCA_003175985.1 Terriglobia bacterium | reverse complement strand
GGGTCCGGTAGCTCCAGCGGGTCCCGCCACTCCTGACGGGCCCGCGGGTCCGATGGCCCCAGCCGGGCCGCTGGGACCGGCCGGCCCAGTCGCGCCGCTGGCTCCCACGGGTCCGCTTGGCCCGATTGGTCCAACAGCGCCGGAAGGCCCCATCGGTCCGGTCGCGCCAGTTGTGCCTTGCGGTCCCGTGAGCCCGGTGGCTCCAGTCGCGCCCGTCGCGCCGGTCGGCCCGGTCGGGCCTGGCACTCCTCGGGCGGCGGACAGCGCGAAGTGGAATATGTCGGCGAGGTGTCCCGAAGCTTCGTTGTTGGTCAGTTGCAACGTGTACGTGCCCGCAACCAAGGAATTCGGCAACGCGCATACCACCATCGTGTTGCTATAGCTCAAGACTCCGAGCGGAATGCCATCCAGATTCACACTGGGCAGGACCGCGCCAAAATTCGACCCGGTGATGACCACCTGTGCGGGGGTTACGTCATACTGGCCCACCGCCCCCAAGATCGACGGCCCTCTCGACTGGGCCATTGCCCCGGACGTGAGGAACAAAGCTGCTGTGACCACCAACCAAAAAACCGCCAGCCTTACGCTCGCGGCACCTAAGGAAAAGAAGCGATCCATGCCGTTACCCTCCGCCAATGCTCAAACTCCACCCGTACGGGCCGTACCAGGTACGAACAGCGCGCCGATGCTGGCTGCCAAACGAACAGACCTGTACTAAAATTGACACTGCGGTCTTTCCCTAAAGGCGGGCGTTCGCTTTCCCGATTCCGGCTCGGAAGGACATTACCAGGACATTCCAGGATTCCGGGGTGAGATTTCGGTGAGGATTTTCTTCGCCCCTCCAAATGGCTGAGATCATTCAGTTTGGAGATTTTAAAGTAAACGTGCGGGAACGCCTCGTGCAACGCGCGGACGACCTCATAGCGCTCACTCCCAAAGCCTTCGACGTACTGGCATTTCTGGCCGGACGTCCCGGGCAACTGATTCTCAAAGCGGAGCTGCTGGCGGCAGTCTGGCCGGACGTTGTAGTCAGTGATAGCACACTCAAGCGAACTGTCTCCGACTTGCGGACAGCGCTGGGCGATGGGCAAGATGGCGTCCGGCTGATCGAGACGGTGCCGAAGTTCGGATATCGTTTCGTGGGAGGTCCGCATACCGCGACAGAGGAGCCGGCATCCGAAACTCAGCCGGTGCCCGATGTTCCGGCGCGCAAGCGGCGAGTGCGTTTCCGCAGCGCGAAGCTGTTGGCGGCCGTCGCGGGAATGGCACTTCTGGGTGTTCTCGGCGCCGCAGTGTGGCGCGGCAAATTCAGGGAGCCCCCGGTCCGGTCTGTGGCTGTGCTGCCGTTCCACATGGAAGGACCCGAGCGGGACGAAGTGGCCGAAGCGGGAATCGCCGACACGCTGGTCACCCAGTTGAGCCAGATCCGCAATCTCGAGGTCCGCTCCATCGGCGCGGTCAGCCGGTACACGGGGCCGGACCGGGACCCCGTGCGCGCGGGCCGCGAGCTGCAGACCGACGCCGTGCTGGAAGGCACGCTCCATTCCGTGAGTGGCAGGTGGCGGGTGAACCTTCGGCTCCTCTCCAGCCGCGACGGCAAAGCGCGTTGGACCACCAGTTTCGATGAGCGCTCGCAGGATCTGCTGTCGCTCGAGGACGCGATCGCGGAACGCGTCTACATGGCCATCTCCGCAGTGGTCGGCGGCGAATACCGGCGCGAGAGCCACCGCGGAACGATGGATGCCGAAGCGTACCGCCTCTATCTCGAAGGCCGCTACCTGTTCGGGAAGCGCACGGAGGAGGGCTTCGGCCAGAGCGTTCAGAAGTTTGAGCAGTCGATCGCCCGCGACCCGAACTACGCGGACGCGCATGCATCTCTGGCGGAGGCTATCTTGATTCGCAGCGGTTACGGCGCCATGGCACAGGGGTCCGTGATGGCGCGCGTTCGCGAGGAGGCCGGTAAGGCAGTCGCCCTCGACCCGGGACTGGCCGATCCGCACCGCGTGCTGGGCCTGTTGGCCGAAAACTATGACTACAATCGCCGTGCCGCTGAGTCCGAGTACCGGCGCGCGCTCGAAGTGGCCCCCAATGACGCGGCCACGCATGACTACTTCGGCGAGTTTCTGGGACTGACTGGCCGCTTCGATGAGGCGGAACGCGAGATGCGCCTCGCCGCCCGGCTCGATCCCCTTTCACCCGTCGTACAGACGGATTGGGCCAAGGTGGCAATGCTCGCGCGGAATTACGACGTGGCGCTGGAAAGAACGCAACGTGTGCTCGACCTCAATCCGGCCTTCCCCAATGTGTACACTATACGAGAACTCGTCTTTGCCTTCACGGGACGGCCGGAGAAGAGCTTGGCCGCGCAGCAAGAGGGAGTCCGCTTGTACGGATTGAAGGATCACGCGCTGGGATTCTCGTTCGTTGCCGCCACGGCGGCCCGCACCTGGGACGCGGCCCGCTATCTTGCCGAGGCCGAGGAACAACAGAAGACGGGCATGCGCTGGACCGCCGGCATTTCGTATGCGCGAACCGTGGCGTGGATGAACCAGCCGGATCGCGCCATCGACCTCATCGAAAAGACTCTCCGCACCCATGAAGCGCCGGGCATCGTGGGTCTGGAAGTGGAACCGGGTTGGGATCCGCTGCGCGGCCATCCGCGATTTCAAGCCGCTGCTGAAGGAAATGGGTGCTACGGAGCCGGAAGTGGTCCGCCGTGCCGCCGCGAAGATCAGAATCGGGCAGAGCGGCGGCGACTAGTGTCGCACGCGTCCCACCCTGGTAATCACGCTCTCGTTAGCCGTGGGAATCGCCATTTTCACGCTCATGAACAGCATCCTTCTGCGCCATCGGCGCTCTGACGAACACCGCCGTGGATTTCGGTGCGGAGGAGAACGGCGCCGGCGGTGGATCGCGCCGCGCGCCCTAAGTAAACGACGCTCTGATCATTGGGGCCATTGTCCGGCTGAAGTCACCTCAAAGTCGCGCTTCAGACGAATGTCCTCCGAAGACGCTCCCACCATGGCCTCGAACTTCCCCGGTTCCGTTGTGAAGGCGTGACTCTTTACGTCGTAAAACGCCAGCTTTTCGGCAGGAAGAGAAAAGGTAACGGTTCTCTTCTCGCCGGGCTTGAGGCTGATGCGCTCAAATCCCCTTAACTCCTTGCCCGGCCGCTGGACACGCGCTTCTTTGTCGTGAAAGTAAAGCTGCACCACTTCATCGCCGGCCCTGATTCCCGAATTGCGGACGTCCACCCGCACGGCCACCTGGCCCGAACCGGGAATCCGTGCCGGTGAGACATTCAGGTTCGAATACTGGAACTTCGTGTAGCTCAAGCCATGGCCGAACGGGTAAACCGGTGTCCCGCGGAAGTACATATACGTCATCCCCTTGGTAATGTCGTACTCCGTCATTGGCTGGAGTTGGTCAGTCGAGCCGTAGACCGTGTAAGGCAGCCGCCCACCTGGGTTGTAGTCTCCAAAGAGCACGTCGGCGACCGCCGTACCGCCTTCCTCGCCGGCGTAGAACATGTCTAGAACGGCGGGCAGGTGCTCCTTCTCCCAGGGCACGGCAACCGGACCGCCATTCAACAGCACTACCACGGTTTTCGGATTTGCCTCATAGATTTTTTGCACCAGTTCTTCCTGAATCGGAGGTAGGCCAATGTATGTCCGGTCAAGTCCTTCGCGTTCGATCTGACCGTTCAGACCCACATAGACAAGCGCCACATCCGCGCGCTTTGCGATTGTCGCCGCTTCGGCAAAAGCCGCGTCTTTGTTCGGCATCTCTTGGATATCGCTGCCTTTGGCATACAGCACCTCCACGCTCGAGCCGACTTTCTTCTGAATGCCCTCCAAGGGAGCCACAAACTTCGAAGCCTGTCCCGTGTAGCCGATACCCATCATCGGATCTTTCGCGTGCGGTCCAATCACGGCGATGGTTTTCACCTTGCTTTTGTCAAGCGGCAGGAAATTGTTCTTGTTCGTGAGCAGCACAATCGATTCCCGCGCGGCGCGCAGTGCCAGTTGACGATGCTCCGCGGAATCGATAATGGAAGGCGAGATTTTGCTGTACGGCACGATCGAAGGGGGGTCAAACTCTCCCAGCCGGAATCTCACTTTCAAGACACGGCTAACCGCGCGGTCCACGTCCTCTTCGCTAAGCAGCCCTTTCGCGACGGCCTTGAGAACCGCTTCCGGAAAATCGATGTTGTCCAGGTCGTGTCCGGCGATTATGCTTTTCGCGGCCGCTTCTTCGATGCTCGCGACGGCCTTGTGATCGGTCATGAGCTGCCGCACAGCGCCGCTATCCGGCACGACGAATCCGTCAAACCCCCAAGCTGTACGGAGAATGTCGGTTACCAGAAGCTTATTCATGGCATTCGGCACACCGTTCAATGCGTTGTACGTGGACATGATGGATGACGACTTCGCCTCTACGATTCCCGCTTTGAAATGAGGCAGGAAATACTCGTGAAGTATTCGTTCGTCCACCTGTGCCGAAAGGCTTCTACGCCCGTTCTCCTGGTTATTCACGGCGAAGTGCTTGAGCGTCGTGGCCAATTTGAGGTACTTCGGATCGTCGCCTTGCGTCCCCCTCACATAGGCGACCGTCATGCGCGACGTCAGGTAGGGGTCTTCGCCAAAGGCCTCATCGATGCGGCCCCACCGGGGGTCGCGGCTGATATTGATTACCGGCGAACGATACACCAGACCGTTGTGCCGCAGCCTTTCTCCGTTGGCCGTGACCGTAGCCAGTTGTCCCTGGTTACTCGGTTCTGTTTTCCCCTGCACGGTGGGCCAGAGGTTGAAGACAGCCCGGCCTTCATCCGCGATGAGAGCCGCCACGTCGTGGATCAGTGCCGGATTCCAGGTTGCCGCCATTCCGATCGGAACCGGAAACATGGTCGTCGGCTTGGTCCAGACAATTCCATGCAGGCTTTGATTCCAGCCGTTCATTACGGGAACATGGAGGCGCTCGATGGCCGGAGCTGTAGTACACAACAAGCTGCACTTCTCCTGCAGCGAGAGCTTCGATACCAGGTCGGCAATCCGTCTGTCGATGGGCTGGGCGGGGTCGAGGTAAACCTGCTGCTGCGCGCTCGCGGCCGCGGCAAGAATGAAAATTCCAAATGTCCATCGCATTGAGACGGTCCTCTCGCGTTTCGCTTAGAAGTTGTATTTCAGTCCAAACTGCATCTGGCGGGGGTTGTTCTGGGTGGCCGTCACTCGACCCCCGGCCGCGACATCCACCTGCGAGTTCGGCGCGGCAAAATATGGAGTGTTCGGCAGATTGAAGACTTCGGCCCGGAACTGCAGTCTTGAAGACTCGGTAACCGTGAATTCCTTGTGAATCGAGAAATCGAACGTTCCGAGGTAGTCCCGGCGCAGAATGCTGCCCCCCGAATTCCCGTATGTGAAGTTGGCCGGCACTACAAAGGCGCTTTTGTCGAAGTAAAGATCGAGTGTAGGGTTGTCGAGTTTTCCCGATCCGATGCGATTCGGCCGCTGATTGGCAGCGCCCGTGTTAGCCACGTCGCGGCCAATCGTCGGAGTGTAGGGAATGCCGCTTCGGAAACCGGTGATTCCTTGCAACTGCCACCCGCCGATGATTTTGTCTCCGATTCCGCCCTGATTGAAGAAACGCTTCCCTTTGCCGAAAGGCAACGCATATCCAAACGCAAAATCGAAATTGTGCGGTACGTCGAAGCTCGTGAGCGCCTTTTCCCATCCGAAGTTGCCTCCCACACTGGGATTCGCCGCCCGCGTCAGGCTTTTGGAAAACGTGTACGAGGAGAGGAACCAGAACCCTGCCGACAAGCGGCGCTCCAACTTGACTTGGAGGGCGTGATAGGTGCTCGATCCGTCCTGCGTGTTGTACGAGACGTTGCCGAAGCGTGGGTACGGCCGCCGCGTTTGAATCGTTCCCGGTCCCGCCACCGGGTAATTGATGTTGTTGGTGTCCGCCAGGAAGGAGCCCTTGTTGCCGACATAATCCACTTGCAATACAAGCCTGGTCAGGACCTGCTGCTGGATCCCGAAATTCCAATGCTGGTCGTAGGGTGTCCGCACTAACTCTGGAACGGGAATCCAACTGGCGGCCGTGACCGCCGATCCGAACGGCGCGCCGAGAAAGAAGTTTGCCGTGCTCCTCGTCGGTAACACGTCGCGATCGGCATTGACTGTCTCGGAGATACTGAATGGAAGGAAGTTGAAGTTGAGGCGGCCGCTGGTGCCTTCTGACTCGTAGAAGATTCCATAGCCGCCGCGGATAACGGTCTTTTCCCCTAAGGGCCGCCAGGCCAATCCGAAACGCGGCGCCCAGCCGTTCTTGCTCTGTTGGGTAATGCTGATCGGCAGTCCAGCCTGACTGCTGGTCTGGATCAAATCCTGGTACAGTTGATAGCCCGCTTTTGCCAGGGGCTGCGCATCCAAGTCGATCTTGTCGGTGTCGCTGGCCACGATGATGGGCTTTGCCTTAGTGGGATCGAACGTTGCTACCTGCCCGCGATAGCCTTTGAGCCACGGATTGTACTCATACCGCAACCCGATGTTGAGGGTCAGGCGGTTGCTTACCTTGAAGTCGTCCTGGATGAATGCATGCCAGTAGGTTCCGTAGCCTCCCCACCATGTGGCCGGGTTCGAACGTCCCGCGCTCGCGGGATAACCCAGCAGCCAATCGGCGATCGCATCGCCCGTGCCCGATTGTTGCTGCGGGTTCTCAGTGCTGATGCCCGTGAAGTTGTATGCCCCGTTGTGTGTGCGTGAATCGGTAAACAGCGGCTTGTAATAGTGAATCCGACCCCCGAACTTGAGGATGTGCTTCCCCTTTATCCAGGTCAGGTTGTCAGTGAATTCGTTGGCCCAGCGGTTTTGCCACTTCGGTCTACCGTCGCCGGCATTACCTGAAAATCCGGTGTAGCCGGACCAACTGAAGGCCGGCAAACTCGCAATAGTTGCATCCTGATTTCCTTCGAGCCCCGTGATTCCGGCCTGCTTGTTCAGATCGGCTCCCTGCCCCTGGAAGTAGGCGTTCGACCGGTACTCCCCGTAGGTGAAGCTCACCCGAGCTTCGTGGATCATGTTCGGCCGCAAATTGCTGGTGAGCGCCGCCGCGATATTACGCGCCGGTCCGGAGAGGTGGGTGGAACCAAGCGCCGGAAACGCCGCGGGGTCGTCCTCCTGGTTGCGCACAATGCTTATCCGAACGAACGCCTTATGTTTGGATGTGATTTCCCGATCGGCACGAATCGTCCACTGGTTCTGACTATAGGCGTTCGAGGGTGTGAAGATAAATTGGTTAATGCCGGAATTCGGCAGCGGAATGTACTTGTTGAAGAAGAGCGCCGTCTGCGCGATCGACGGTTGGGGAATCCTGTTCGATGGGAATTGCGTGCGCACGTTGCCGCTGCCCGAAGGATTAGGCACCGTGCTCAAGGGGTCGTAAATCCGGGCCAGTCCGGTGAAATCGCCGCTCCGCTGGGCCGCGGTCGGGACGGTGCTATTGAACACCTGGCCTTGCCGGAGAACGTTCCCTTCATAGCTGACGAAGAAGAATGTCTTGTTTCTGCCGTTATACAGTCCGGGAATTACGACCGGACCGCCCAGCGTTCCTCCGAACTGGTTGCGCTTCAGGATGGCCCTCGTCTGAGAGAAGAAGTTGCGCGAATCCAGTTTGTCGTTGCGAAGGAATTCGAAGACATTCCCGTATAGCCGATTCGCGCCGGATTTGGTGGTGACGTTGAACGATCCGCCGGCGCGCGCAAACTCGGCGGAATACGCATTTTGCTGCACGCTAAACTCCTGCAGAGCATCCACAGAGGTTTGGATCCAGGTACCGCCCTGGTGCTGCTCGGTTACGTCGACACCGTCGAGCAGGAACGTCGTCTGCGAGCCTGGAACCCCGCTGATGACATTGCCGTTGACGTTCTCCGGCCGTACGAGCTGTGTGTTTCCTGTCGGAGGAAGCAGCGTTGCGCCGGGCGTGAGCCGCGCGAGTTCGGTGAAACTGCGGCCGTTTAGCGGCAGATCCACGATCTGGGTATTGCTGATCACCTGTCCCAACGTGCCTGACTCCGTGGTCAGCAGCGGCGCCTCGCTGGTCACCCGGACCTCAGCCGTGGCTTCGCCGAGACGCAGTTCCAGGTCGACGCGGGCCGCGAGCCCGACCGTCAGGTCAATACCGTCGCGCACGGTTATCTGGAAGCCTGGCGCTGTAGCGCTGACCGAGTAGGTTCCTGGATCCAGCGGCGTGATCACGTAGTCGCCAGCCGCGTCGGTTGCAGCGCGCCTCACAATGTTGGTGGCGACATTGGTCACCGTTACGAATGCACCGGGAATCGCGGCGTGTGTCTGGTCGTAGATGGTGCCGACCAGACGTCCGGACTGCACTTGCGCGAACGCAATCGAAGCTCCGGCGAACAGCAGCGCGACTTCGCGAATCGACATGGCAAAGACTCCTGATCGGATTCAGTTGCGAATTTGTCCACAGAGCATACATCCTGTAGGGTCGGAATGCAAACGCTTGCACGTTTATCTCGTCTGATCCGCGGCGGTTCAGAGAAACCAATCATGGTACCTTCCGGAGCCCGGACGTATGCGACTTCAAGCCCCAGGGCATTCGCTTTGGTGGCGTGATCGGCCTCGCTCCCTCCATGATTGCCTTTTCAAAAGAAGCCGGGACGTCGCGAGTTCTCACATCATACGTGGTCTTCAATAAGGCATTACGATTGATCCATGGCGAGCCAGGACGAAAGCTACGTAAAGGCAGGGCCGCTCGGCCGCTCCGAAGCCTTCCGCAAACGATACCATCTCGAAGTTCCGATTCTATTAGCGCCAATGGCCGGTGCGTGCCCCTCCACTCTGTCAGTTGCAATAGCGAACGCCGGCGGCATGGGTGCCATGGGCGCATTGCTCACTCCGTCTGAAGGAATCCGCGGTTGGGTCAAGGAATTCCGGTCCCAAAGCACGGGGCCGTTCCAACTGAACCTGTGGATTCCGGACCCAAGATCCAGCCGGTCTCCAGACGCTGAAGCGAAGATCAGAGAATTCTTGGAACAGTGGGGGCCGCCCGTGCCAGCATCGGCGGGAGACACCGCACTTCCGGACTTCGATCAGCAGTGTGCCACCTTCCTAGATCTGAGGCCGACTGCGGTCTCGTCGATTATGGGAGTTTTCCCACCGAGATTCGCAAGCAGCCTCAAGGACAGCGGCATCGCCTGGTTCGCTACGGCCACGACGCTTGCGGAGGCAAAGATCGCGGCGAATGCCGGCGCGGACGCAATCATCGCGCAGGGGTACGAAGCCGGGGGCCACAGGGGATCGTTCGATTCCGGCGCCGCCGAACGACAAGGGATCGGCCTATTTGCGCTCATCCCGAGGCTTGCAGATCACCTTCAACTCCCCATCATCGCGGCCGGCGGGATCGGCGACGGGCGGGGCGTGGCTGCTGCGCTCACGTTGGGCGCGAGCGCTGCTATGCTCGGTAGCGTTTTTCTGCGTTGTCCGGAGGCCAAAACACACCGAGCTTGGGCCGACGCCCTCCAAGACCTCGAACCGGAGCGCACCACACTCACCAGAGCGTTCACGGGGCGCCTAGGCCGTGCCATTGCCACAGACTTTGTCACCGCGGCGGCAGCACCGAACGCACCCCCTCCCGCGCCATATCCGGTGCAACGAGGTCTTACCGCGAGGATGAAGGAAGCCGGTGCTGCGGCTGGCGACTATCACAGAATGCAAGTGTGGGCGGGTCAGTCCGCGGCGATGGCGAAACCAATTCCAGCCAGCGACCTCCTGCGGGAGATTTGGCACGAAGCGCAGCAACTGCTGTAAAACGCAGAGCCTCCGGCATCGAGCTGGATCTGCGCGATCGCAGTCGCCATCGCCGGTCGGGGTGGCCTGCCGCAAAAAAACACCCCCCAACTTGAAATGGACCGGTAGCCGCTAATCAATCCCAACTTACGGACACTTGAACTGGTTGTTCAGGTACTTGCTAACATTCCCCTTATTGATCGCGTCGAGAAGGTTGTTTACCGCTGTCAGGTGCCGCTGCCGCAGGGCGGCGAGATCGTTCAGGAGCTGCGGCGAGGAAGACCCGAGATTTATCAGGTAGCCATCGCCATTCGGATAAGTAATCCAGTCATTCCCCGGAAAGGCGGCGCCCGCTTTGGCGGTGGTGGGCTTACCATTGTTGCCCAGGGGCGAATAGGTCATGTTCGGCGTCGTGGTGACGGCTGTGAACAGGCCTTGCGTAAACTCCTGCTTGGAGACCGATCCAATCAAAAACAACATGGAGTTGTCTAATAGATAGTTGGTGACCGGGGACGCACTGGCATTAATTTGAGTAAAGCCGGCGTCGGTGCCGCTCCAGAGCGCTGGGTCGATGGTGCCCAGGTAATTGAAGAAGCTCTGGGCTTGTTGCCCGCTCAGAGATCCGCCATGGGTCGCGATCGCGTAGTCAAGAGCAAATTCAAAAGGATTCTTGTTGTTGTAGACGAGGCCGAATTGAGCGGTTCCCCCCTGGTTGAGCGCATATCCCAAGGCATTGTCGAGCACCCAGATATCGTTTGCGGTCGCCGCCCCCGTGCCGGAGTCGGCTATGGTTAATACATAAGTCGGATCGGTGACAGCCTCGAAGCCCCCGGCGGCGACGAGGTAAACGGTATTCCCGGTGTTCACGGACTGGATCGCGCCGCCGGCAGAAAGCGTATTGATTACGTTCTGCACGATATGGCAGTCGTTGAGAAGCCTTTGGCCCCACAATTCCAGGTTGGAGTACCCGATGCTGAGAATCTTGTTCAGATTGGCGGCGCCGACGACGTCCTGGCTCGGAATCGGTTCGACGGAAACGTACGTTTGGGCGGACATGGAGCTCACTCCGAGCATCGCGTAGTTGAGAATCATCCAGGTGAGAATGCCGGCCATCTTTCGAACTTTACGACCACTTGTTTGCGGGAAGCGAATCATCAGCCTTCCTTTCCGTTCATCAGCAACTGACCTGTAACCAATCGCGGATTAGCTTCTTGCCGACCAGCGCAGGATTAACAGTATATCCGTCTTCGGCCCGGGTCAAGAAGTCGACCACGGTGGTTGCGCGTAGCGTTTCGCGTAGGCAGTTGTTGCCAGGCGCTTGCGTAGCCCCGGCGGCGAGCCGATCTCTCGGAAGGTCGGCGCGCTTGCTCTTGGGGCCCAACTACCACAGTTGCCATTACGATGCGACTTCCACAGCGTAGCCAACCGGTAGAATCGCTTCAACCTGACCAAGCAGATCTGATGGA
>PSRJ01000339.1 GCA_003175985.1 Terriglobia bacterium | reverse complement strand
GCCATAGCCGCCGGGTGTGCCGTTGCGCGTCCAGATGCCGGAGAGGTCGTGCTTGTCGTAGGGTTTGTTGTCGTTGGCCGGATTATGCGACATGATTCCGCCGCGGCCTCCACGGCCGCCCTGCGCAAATCCGATGACGGAGAACGGCAGTAAGCCGGCTACCATGACCGGCACCAATCGGTTCACCATAAGCTGCTCCTATCTTCCGGGCCCTTCCGCCGCCGGCGCCGGGGCGCCCAGGGGAGTCAAACCTAAAAGGCTCTCGCCGGCGGGACCAACAATCTTGTTAATCAGGCCGACCGGCGTACCGGCGCGCGAGGGCGCGAGCGTGATGGTCACTTCCGTGCCCGGCGCGAGGGCCGCTTCGGACCGCTTCTTTCCCCAGCCCTCCTGCTGCAACTGCGCCGCATTGGGGGCGATCTCGCCGCTCCAGTGCACGACGTTGCCCTTTTCATCTTTGACATCGAAATAGATCTGAGGATGAGGGTTGGCGTACCGGAATTCGGTTACCGTGGCCTTCACACTGAACGATTTCGATTGATCGTAGGAAACGGCGGTTCCATGATGCGCGGCGAGCGGTACAGCCACCGCCAGGAGCGCGCTGCTCAAACTGAGCAAAATCTTTGTCTGCATTTCAAGCTCTCCAATCCTATTTACTAAATTCAAATGCGGTTGCAGCCGGAGTAGAAACAGCCACTCCGGTTCCCGATGACTGCACATCACCGCTCACGGCATAAAACCGGTTACCGATTACGGCTCCGGCTACCCCGTGACGCGGTGTTGCCATGGGGGGAAGAGTGCTCCAAGTGTTCGTTGCGGGATCGTACGCTTCGAACGCGCGAAAGGCGGTCTGCACTACGGTATCCTGCCATTCGCCACCCGCGATATAAATCTTTCCGTTGTACGCAGCGGAAGCCACGGCGCTCCGGGCCGTCGGCATCCGCGCGCCAGGGGGCTCCCAGATATCGGTGGCGGGATTATAGATTTCAACCAGCGAGATGTCGGATGCGAGCGAAATGAACGCGGCTCCAACGCGCCCGCCGATTACATAAATCTTCCCGTTCACCGCGCCCACACCCATATGATTGCGCGGCGTAGGCATACTGGTGCGCGCGCGCCAGGTGTTCGATTTGGGATCGAACTCCTCGACTGTCCCGAGCACGTTTTGGCGCGTCGTGAAGTTGATGAAGTTCTCTTTAGCGCCCGGCGCGGTGGTGGCGCCTCCGATCACATAGATCTTGCCGTTCACCTCCGCCGCCACGGCGGCCCCACGTTTTGTGGGCATCGGCGCAAGCGCCTTCCAGGAATCTTTCGCCGGATCATACTCCCAGGTATTGTTGATGGGGACCCAGGCCGCCGGACCGGACTCCGGATAAACGAACCCTCCAAACGCGTAAATCTTGCCATCGTGCTCGCAGAACGCAACGTGGTGCGAGGGCAGGGCCATCGGCTTCTTCTTGGTCCAGGTATTAGCGGCTGGATCAAACTCGTAAACCAACCCCGCGGGATGCCACAGAGGGATCAGCCCGGCGAAGACATAAAGCTTTCCGTTGGCCGCCTCGCCCATGACCTCTTCTTTCGGCTCGGGGAATGGCGCCACGTCCATCCATTTACCCTGCGCATGACCGAGAGCTGTCCACAGTGTCAGACCTAAGGAAACGACTGCGAGCCTCATCTTTCCACCACCGACCTTTCCGGGTTAATCAGGAATGTCCAAATCAATGCGCCTGCCGCCATGACACAGGAAGTGATGAAGAAAGGAATCATCCAGGAACCTTTGCCGAAATAGTAGCCAAAAACCAGCGGAGTTACCGATGCGGCCAACGCCCCGGCCATGTTCATAATCCCCGTAACTGTTCCGCTGAACTGGCCGCCGACATCCATGGGCACGGCCCACGCTGGTCCGATCACGAACTCCAAGAAGAAAAACGAGGTGGCCAGACACAGGACCGAGGTCCAGGTGCTCTCGGTCACTGCGGCCGGTATGAGAAAAATGCCGGAGAGAAGAAAGCCCGGGGCGGCCACAACGCTTCGCGCGAAGCGCGCCTTGCCAGTCCGCTTAAAGAATAAATCGGACAGCGTACCGCCTACCAGATCGCCGGCCATGCCCGCGAACAGAGGCACCGAGCCGATCAGGCCGAGCGCTTGCAGCGTAATGTGGCGATGCTCGCGCAGGTAAGTCGGGTACCAGGTGAGATAGAAGTTCGTTCCGAAGAAGAAACAGCAGTAACCCAGCGCGATGTACCACATATTGGGCGAACCGAGGATGCGTCGCCAAGGCGCCGCCTGCCGCGCCGTACACACCGACCGTATGGTGCCATCCGCGGCCAGCCCGCGAATCTGAGCCAGTTCCGCCTGGTTTACACCGCTGTGCTCCTCGGGCCGGTTCCGATAGTAGAGGACAAATACTAGCGACCAGATCAGGCCGAGCGATCCGAAAATATAGAAGATGGCCCGCCAGCCGAAGGCCAGCATAATCGTGCCTGCGACAAACGGCGTTACGGCCACGGCAAAACGGCTGAAAAAGTGCGTCGTGCCCTGAATCCGGCCGCGCTCCGACCGAGGAAACCAGAGTTGCATGCCGCGGCTGGCGACCGGAAATGCTCCCGCCTCTCCAAGCCCGAGAAAGAAACGGGCGGCAAACAGAGAACCCAAGCCGAGAGCCGCTCCGGTCATCATTGCCGCCACCGACCACCACGACATGATGACGGTGAGCACGCGTTTAGGTCCGAACCGGTCGCCGAGCCACCCGGCCGGGATCTGGCCCAGCGCATAGGACCACGTGAACGCGCTCAAGACCAGCGCCATGCTGGTCTTGCTCAGGCCAAATGCCTTGGCAATTTCGGGCTGCGCCACCGAGATGTTGCTGCGGTCCATATAACAGATCAGGTACATCAGGCTGATCAGGAAAAGAACGAGCCACCGCATTCTGGTGGGTTGGGAGGCATGCACATCCGCCGCAGCGGTTGGTTCGGAAGCGGCCGTGCGATTCGCCTGCACCACGGGATGAACCTACGCGAGAGTAGAGACCTCGGCCGGCCGCTCTTCGACAACGACATCGACCGGCTGCCCTGTTTCCGCCGAACGGTCGGCTGCCTGATAAACCTGCATCACCATCCGGGCGTGTTCCGGAGTCACGATGGGCTGCCGGTGCAGGGCGACGCATTCCAGGAAGTGAATCGTCTCCGCGGCCATCGGCCCGGCGTAGACGTGGCCCACGCTTTCACCCGGCATCGAGGAGATCGGAAACTGGATGCCCTTTTCCAGGCGGGTGACGTAAACATCCCGATGTGTGTCGTCGACCATGACCGCCCCTTCGGTGCCGACCATCTCGATCCATGTGCTGGAGAAGTTGGGATACGCCGGCGGCAATACCCAGCCCGCGCCGATGGTGAATACCGTTCCGTCATCCATGGTAACGACAATCCACACGCAGTCCGGAACGTTATACTGCGCACCCATGATCTTGCGGACCTCCTGAGCGTACACGCGCACGGGCTTGCGAGGCGCGAGACACCACAATACGAAGTCGATATCGTGCGTGGCTTCCATCGCTGCCGGTGACAGCTTCACTCGACCGCCGATCTTCTTTCCGAGATTGCGCGTAATATGGCGGCTCACGAGCGCACTGATCGGCTGGCCGATGGTGCCATCGTCGATGGAACGCTTCACGTAGGCGAACTTCGGGTTGAATCGTTGGGAATACCCAATGGTGAACAGCAGATTCCGGGAACGCGCCAGTGAAATCAGTTCATCCGCTTCGGCAAGCTCCAGCGCGATGGGCTTTTCCAGAAATACGTGCTTGCCGGCGCTGAGTGACTCTTTGGCGATCGGATAGTGCGTGGGCTCGGGCGTAGTCGAGATATATACGGCATCGATACTCTTGTTGTCCACCAGTTCCCGGTAATCGGTGGTCGCGGTGACCGGACGCGTCAGTTCCGCCACTTCCTGGAGCCGCGCTTCCCGGATCTCGGCAATGTGCAATTCGTTGACGAAGGGGCTCCTCGCGCAGGTCTCCGCGCGGATGCCCCCGCACCAGCCGGTTCCGATTACAGCAACATTAATAGGTCGCATGGATTCCCTTCGATCTGCATTCACTTACGGCCTGCGTTGGGCGGACTCTTGACGCTGGTGTACGCCGCTTCGACGAACATATCCGTAGTCCATGGGCCGGAATTGGCGCCGAACCGTTCGTCATAGTCTGCCGTTACCCGCGCAGCCTTGACTTGTTCCAGGGTGGCTCCTTTTGCAATCATCGCACGAACGCGGTCGCGAATGATCACGAGCATGTCACGGTACTCGGCCACTTCCCACTCGTCACACAGCCGGCCATGGCCCGGAATGATCAGAGTGCCGCCCTCTTCATCATGCTGGTAAACCGTGAGCTCGAGGATGTTATTCAGCGCCTCGATCTCCCCTTGGAGCGTACCGCCGTTCTTCAGGTCGATAGACGGGTACGATGTGGTGGAAAAGATTTCACCCGTGGCGATGACGTCCGAATGCCGGAAATGCACGATGGAATCGCCATCCGTGACGGCATTGGGCTGATAGAAGATCTCGACTGCCTCGCCGTTGTGAAACTTCCGTCTTCGGGCCTTAAAGAAAGTATCGCTGGGCCAGCCTTCGGCGGCAACGTTCTTCAGCGTCTGCATCCGTAACTGCACATTCTGCTGCGCAATGATGGTCGCCCCCTGCCCGGCATCCGCGAACTGTCCCGAGAAGAAGGATCCGACTACGCTGGGATCAAAACCCGCGGCGCGAAGCTTCACGTTTCCGCCAGCGTGGTCGCTGCGGAAGCTGGTATTCACGATAAACTGAACGGGCCTCTCGCTCAGCTTGCGGATGGCGGCAACCACCTTATCAGTGATTGCGCCGGCCCCGCTATCGACCACTAGCGCGCCCTGTTCACCTACCTGCACGACGATATTTCCGCCGTCGCCCACGAGCATGTAGACGTTCCCCTGCACGGGCAAAGTATGGATCTCACCATCGTGCGGCGTGGGATCGATTGCCCGGCTGGCGTGGGGAGGCCCGGGAGATGGCGTCAATTTGGCCTGGATCGCCGCGTCCGCGGAACCGGCATTTTGGATCTTGGCGAGAAACTCGGGATACATCGTTTCCGGACCGCCGAGCGTTCCGAGCAACGGTATATTGTGGCTATCTGCGAACTCGTGCAAGAACGGATGCTGCCCCCAAGGGTACGCATCCACCTGGTCCTCGGGCCGCCCCAGAATCTGCTCGCCGTCGTCGCATGCATATAGCCAGGCATCCGGCTCACGCACGTTGCGAACCAGCGTATAGGTTCTGCTCATCGGTTCCGCCAGATACACCGGGTCGTTCACTACATGGAAGTAGGTGATGCGGTCCCCGTGGCGGATGAACTGCTCCGTTACGGTTGCTTCATCGCTTTGGGCCAGGCCGTTGGCGCGAATCCAGGCGCGCTTGAGATGCGTCGTGTAAACGGTGAGGACGTTGCCTTCGTATTTGCCTGTGGAGAAACCCGCCCACGTGTGCTGGGCGTAAGGTGGCGGGTGCGGACGGTCATCCATCCAAATGGTCCGCAATCCTTCGCTGATCTGCCAGTACATCTTTATTGCGAGGAGGCGCTGCGTATGCGGATCGCGTTCCTCCCAGAAACGGAGATTGCCGGGTTGATTGTAGGTATACGGCGGGACGTAGCCCATGCACTGATGCTGCCGGCCCTGGATGCGGGCAGCGCTCCAGGCCAGCGCATAGAGGCGGCCGGCTTCATTGACCGGAATGCCTCCGAATTCGACGAGCGAACCGGAGGCCGTAATCAAGCCGGTATCCTGACCGGGATTGGGAAACCAGGCTCCCGAAAAATCGATCCCGGCCGGCAACCCGCTGCGCCCGGAAAAGTCCAAGGCCGCGACCTGTTGCCCGAACGAGGGGACGCACACCATCAGCGCCAGCAGCGGGATGAAAACGTAGGCTCTCCATTTCATGTTCGTCACCTCGGGCCCTATCTGGCGGAGCATGCAGTGGGATTCCAGCCGGAAGCATCGGCCTGTTTGCGGTAGTGCGAAGCTGTCAGGAGCGGCTGCGTCAGATATGCGGGGTCCTCGACCGTCGTCGTGACCACCAGGAAGGCATCGCCGTTAGGTTCGTTGACGCGGTCGAAATATTCGGTCAGTACGGCGTTAGCACTGTAGGGGACGCCGTTCTTTCGCAGGTAGCCGGGCTTCATGTTGGTGGTCACCACTTTCAGAGATCCAACAGGGGCCATGCCGCGCCCGCCGGGAATTACATCCCAGGTTGCTTTGGAAAGGCCCTGCCAGCCCCCGCCGGCGTTCGCGGGAGGAGCGGTGAAATAAAAAAGGCGCGTCTGTTTCCCGGAATCCGTCTCGATCTTCAAGGTCTGATCGTCCTGCCACGTGACGTTCAGTCGTCCCGGAACATGCATGATGTTGGGCGCGCCGTAACTGCGGCACTGCTCCCCGGCGGCTTCATCCTTGGCCGGGTCCCAGCCATCGGCAATTTTACGGCCCTCCGGATTGAGTGAGACACCCACATAGTCGCCCTTCTTCGGTGTGACCATGCGCAACCGCCAGTCCTCGGTGACTACCGAAACCCAATAACCGGTGGGATCGAAGAACGCCCCTGCCTTGCCAATTCGCGGGGGTTCCGGGGCTCCGCCGCGGCCTCCACCGCGTCCCTGAGCGTCTGCAGTGCCGGCCAGCGCGGCAATCAGGCCTGCCAAGCAACAATATGTGACGATACCCCTTCTCATCCGCTCGTTCCCCCGGCTCTCCGAAGGTTCGGCCTGAACCTCGCGTCTGGTTTCTTATCGTAATGCCTGGCCGGTGCATCTGTACAATGGATTATCCCGATTATAGGTATCCATTACGCCGATAGAAGCTGGGGCCTCCGAAGTGACCGTTAGTGCAGCATCAGCTTCTGCACGCGCAGATTACCGATCTCGGCTACATACAGCGTATTCTCGGTACGGCAGTCGATGGCATTTACGGTTCCGAACTCCTTGAGCAACTTGCCCGCCCTGCCGAACTTGCCGGTGATTGTGCCATCCAGCCGCATACGGTAGATTTCCCCGTCGCGGTCGATATCATCCGGAGGATTGGAGTTTGAGACGTAGAGCGTCGGATTGGATCCCGAAGTCATGCAGAGCGCCTGAGCGTTTCCGACATTTGTGATTGCAGTCTTAAAATTGCCGTCGTTGTCGAACACCTGGATGCGTTTATTGCCCCCATCGGCCGCATAAACGTTGCCTTGAGCATCCACCGCTATGCTGCGGACGTTGGCGAAGTCCCCGTTGGCGGTTCCTTTCTTTCCCCACGACTTCACGAATTTGCCTTGCTTATCGAACTTAGCGACGCGCGCATTGCCAAGGCCATCGGCGACAAATATGTTCCCGGCGGCATCCCAAGCGACATCGGTCGGACGGTCGAACAGATCGGTCGGCTGTCCCTGTCCGTTTCCGGTAGACGGCCGCGCCGGAACCGGAACCGATTCGGCCTTTCGCCCCAGCAGAAAGGCGACGTGTCCTTGGGGATCGAATTTCATAACCATATTGGTCATCTGATCTACCACCCAGATGTTGTCACTGGGGTCAATGCGGACCTGGGAGGCGAACATGAATCCATACGAGTCCTTGCCAACCTCGCGGACAAACTTGCCGCTGCGGTCGAACTGGAAAAGCCGAGAGCCGCCGTGCGCGAACGGGCGCGCCGTGCCGATCGTGACGGTAGGATGTCCCGTGCGCGTGTAAACGAAAACATCACCGCGCGAATTGGTCGCCACGCCCGCCACTTCGCCGAAATAGAGATTGTTGGGAAGTTGTAGCGCGTTGGGAACCGAATCGAAGCGGATTTCAGGTGCTTGGACCTGGGCACTGGCCGTAATTCCGGCGATCGAGGCGGCAAACAGAAAGACATGCGTCAGAGATTTCATCGGTGTTCTCCCCTTGAAATTTGTTTCCTACTGCGCGCCGCCGGCCCGAGCCGCTGTGGGCTGCAAAATCAGTTTCTGCACACGCCAGGACTCGATCTCGCCCGCCACGATCTCATTGGGGTTGCGGCAATCCATCATATGAACCACCTGAAATCCGGGCGCCAGTTTGCCGGGGTGGCCGAACTTGCCCAGCACCTTCCCATCCAGCTCAGCCTTGTAGATTTCGCCGGTAATATCCCAGGTGCCGGGTTGATTTCCGTTGGGATTGGAGTTAGAGAGGAACGCATATTGATGAGCCCCTTGCGAAATACAGACTGTCCAGCCGACGCCCAGGTCCGTAATTTCCCTTAAGGGCTTCAGGTCATTGTCGAGCACCTGGTAGCGGAAATTGGAGCGGTCCGCGACCCAGACATTGCCCTTTCCATCTACCTGTAGACCGTGCGGCAGATTAAACTCCCCTAAAGCTTTGCCCGGCTTCTCGCTGCCGGCCTGCGCGATGAAGCGGCCGTTCTTGTCATATTTGACAACGCGGTTATTGCAGTACCCATCGGAAACGAAGATGTCGCCCTGCGGATCCCATCCCACATCCGTTGGCCGGCAGAATATATACTTCTGCGACGGCTGGTTAGCCCCGGCCGGAGCCGGCTGCACGCCGGCCACTGCCGGCGGCCTGCGGCCGAGCACCATCAGCACTTTTCCATCGGGACTGAACTTGGTAACCATGTTGGTGCCTTCGTCGACGGTCCAAATGTTGTCGTCCTTATCGACGCGCACCGAGTGGGCGAATTCGAACCCGTAATAGCCACTTCCGATTTCCTTTACGAAGTTGCCGTTCTGGTCGAATTCGAACAACCGCGTATTGGCGCTTCGGTGATAAACGAAGACGTGACCTTTCGAGTTGGTCGCCACGGCGACCGATTCGCCGAGGTTTTCACCCGGGGGAACCTTCAGGAAGTTCGGCACCGAGGAAAACTGGATCTCGGGCACATTTTCGATGGTTGCCTTGCGTTGGGAAAACGCAGGCGCAGCGGCCAGCAGCGCCATGGCAGCCGACAACGTCAGAATCCGTTTCATAGAGGTCTCCTCCATCGGACTTCTATTCTATGGGAACTGGCTCCCGCGTGGTGGACCGCCGCCGGGTGTTCGGGTTTCAGCCGTGAAGAACGAGTTCAGGCTGTTCGGAAGGCAGCGGCTGCTTGCGCCGCCGCATCTTACCCAAAGTGCGGTTGAGGCGCTCCATATAGATGTAGACCACCGGCGTGATATAGAGCGTAAGGAGCTGCGAAACGAGCAGGCCGCCAACGACAGCGATGCCCAAGGGCCGCCGGGCTTCCGCGCCGGCGCCGAACCCCAGAGCGATCGGCAAAGTGCCAATCAAAGCCGCCATAGTGGTCATCATGATCGGGCGGAAACGGACGAGACATGCCTGGTAAATCGCATCGACGGGCGCGAGATGGTGCTCGTGCTGCGCTTCCAGTGCAAAATCGATCATCATGATCGCGTTCTTCTTGACGATGCCGATGAGCATGATGATTCCCACGAATGAATAGAGGTTGAGCTCATTACCGAACAGCAGCAGGGCGGCCAGAGCACCCACGCCGGCGGAGGGCAACCCGGAGAAGATGGTAAGGGGGTGAATGAAACTCTCATATAGGATCCCCAGCACCATGTAGATCACCAGCAGCGCCATCACCAGCAACACGCCCATGCCTTTGAGGGAGGACTGGAAAGCCGCCGCGGCCCCCTGAAAGCTCGTGTGAATAGTCGCGGGCAGCACTTCCTGGG
The DNA here is from genome assembly GCA_003175985.1 of Terriglobia bacterium. Lineage (GTDB taxonomy): Bacteria > Acidobacteriota > Terriglobia > Bryobacterales > Bryobacteraceae > PSRJ01. The sequence continues at coordinate 2,696 of PSRJ01000339.1, read as the reverse complement.
AAGCGGTCTGCACGGCCGATACGGCGTCACCAAGCGCAACGCCGGGAGCCGTGTTGAAAGAGAGGGTGACAGAGGGCAACTGGCCGAGGTGCGATACGCTCAACGCTGCTACGCCCGGTTCCACCGAGGCCACGGTTTCGAGCGGAACCAGTTTTCCCCCGGATGCCCGCACGTGAAGGAGCTGGAGCGCGCGGGAATCGCGCTGATACGAGGGCAGCAGCTCCATGATTACCTGGTAATCGTTGGTGGGAGCATAGATACTCGATACCTGGCGCGAACCGTATGCGTTGTACAGCGCCGTCTCAATCTCGCTGGCAGTCAGTCCGAGCGCGGCCGCCCGGTCCCGATCGATCTTCACCTTGACCTGCGGGCTTGCGATCTGCAAATCACTGCTCACGTCCATCAGTTCGGGGAGTGTCTTGAGCCTTTGTTCGAAATCCTGCGCCGAACGGTACAGCTCGTCCAGATTCTGCCCCTGCAGAGTGTATTGGTAAAGACTACGGCTCATCATTCCGCCGATGCGGATGATGGGTGGATTTTGCAGGTAAGTCCGGACGCCGCCGATGGCATTCAGCTTGGGGCGTAACTCCTCGATGATGTCCTCCGGACTCGCTGTGCGTTGATCGCGTGGTTTCAGGCGTACGACGAGCCGGCCGCCGCCCACTCCGCTCGATACCATTGAGGCGAGGGCATCGATGTTTGGATTGGAGGCGACGGCCGCGGCAACCTGTTGCTGTGAGGCGACGGCAGCCTCGAAAGAAGCGTCCTGCGGAAACTCCACCGAACCCATTAGAGACCCCGTGTCCTGGCTCGGAATGAAGCCTGTAGGAACTTGCCGGTACAGCACCACAGTCGCGGCCAGCGTCAGCACGCCCACAGTCAGCGTCAGCCGGCGGTGGTTGATCGCGCCATCCAGCGTCCAGCGGTAGAAACTGCGCATCCCGCGAAATACCCGTTCCGTGGCTAGATATGCCGACCCGTGCCGCTCCGAAACAGGCTGCAGAAACCGGCTGCAAAGCATGGGAGTCAGCGTCAACGAGACAAAGCCGGAAATCAGGATAGCGACGCCGATGGTCACAGCGAACTCGTGAAACAGCCGGCCCATGATTCCAGCCATGAAGAGCACGGGGATGAACACGGAAGCCAGCGAGAGCGTCATGGAGACGATCGTGAATCCGATTTCCCGCGAGCCTTCCAATGCCGCCGCCATGCGCGATTTGCCCAGTTCCATGTGCCGGACTATGTTTTCCAGCATCACGATGGCATCATCCACCACGAAGCCCACCGACAGCGTCAAAGCCATCAGCGAGAGGTTGTCGAGGTTGTATCCCAGCAGGTACATCGCGGCGAACGTCCCGACGATGGACATGGGAAGCGCCAGGCTGGGAATCGCGGTGGCGGAGACATTGCGCAGAAACAGGAAGATCACCAGGATCACCAGCGCGATGGTGACCAGGAGCGTGTACTTTACGTCCTGCACCGATTCCCGGATCGACTGGGAGCGGTCGTAAATGGTATCCAGCTTCAGCGCGGGCGGCATTTGTTCGCGAACCTCCGGCAGCAGGCGCCGAATGGCATCGACGATTTCGACCGTGTTGGTTCCGGGCTGTCGGTAAATCTGCATCGCGATGGAGCGCGCATTATTAAACCAGGCCGCGTTCTTGTCGTTCTGGACGCTGTCGATCACCTGTCCGAGTTGTTCGAGGCGGACGGGCGCACCCTGACGGTACGCCACGACCATGGGCCGGAATGCCGCGGCGTTGAAGAGCTGCCCATCGGCCTGTACCGTAAATGCCTGCCTGGCCCCCCAAAGCGTGCCGGTGGGGAAATTGGCGTTCCACTCGGAGAGAGCGTTTTGCACTTCCTCGATGCCGATGCGCCGCGCGGCAATCAGGTTGGGATCAAGTTGGACGCGGACGGCGTAGCGGGCGGCCCCCATGATATCCACCTGGGCCACACCGCTGATCATGGAAACGCGCGGGGCGACCATCGTCTCGGCATATTCGTTGATGGAAGCCAGCGTCATGGTCTGCGAACTCAGCGTGAAGGAGATGATCGGCTGGTCGGCCGGGTTGATCTTTTGCGACGTCGGCGGCGTGGGCATTCCGGCAGGCAGTCGCCTGAGAACCGCGGCGATCGCTGTTTGTACATCCTGCGACGCGGCATCGATATCGCGATCGAGTGTGAACTGCAGGGTGATCGCGGTGCTCCCGCGCGAACTGGACGAAGTGATTGAGTCGATGCCGGGGATCGTCGAAAACTGGCGTTCCAACGGCGTGGCGACCGATGCAGCCATCGTCTCCGGGCTGGCCCCCGGCAGCCCGGCGCTCACACGGATGGTTGGGAAATCCACGTTCGGCAGGTCGCTGACCGGAAGGCCGCGGTAGCCCATAACGCCGAACAGCACAATCCCCGACATGACCAACGTAGTCATGACGGGCCGCCGGATAAACAGCTCCGTAATGTTCACGCGGCACACTCCATTGTTTGAGACTATTGTATCTGAATATTCGAATTGATGGAGACATCCGAGGTTCACGCAGTGGAATCACCGGATCATCTGCTAAAATCAGAACCGGATACCCGTAGAAAGCGGCATCGCTTCGCAAGTTGTCCGAATCTCGCACGGGCCACCCTAGCTCAGTTGGTAGAGCGGCTGATTCGTAATCAGCAGGTCGCCGGTTCAAGCCCGGCGG
>PSRJ01000146.1 GCA_003175985.1 Terriglobia bacterium | reverse complement strand
GTTTTCCCATACGATGCACACCGGCAGTATTTTCAGGAGCAGCTGCTGCCGCTGCTTTTGCCCCCGCATCGCCATCTCGGTCCCGTGGACTTCGAGCGAAAAATCCGGCTGCTCGCTGGCGCAAAGTGTTTGCTGGTTCCCAGCGTGGCCGCGGAAACCAGCTCATTGGTGACAATGGAAGCCCTCGCATGCGGGACACCGGTGATCGCGTTTCGATCGGGAGCCCTTCCCGAACTGATCGACGATGGGAGAACCGGATTTCTCGTGCGGAATGCTGCCGAGATGGCCTCTGCCATTGGCCGAACGAAAGAAATCAATAGCCAGGAGTGCAGGCGCGAAGCGGAGCGGCGGTTTAGCGCCAATCGTATGGCCAACGATTATTTCGAATATTACGTGCAGATCGCCGCCGGCAAATCGGTGAAAGTGCAACGTGTCGCCGAATTGCGCGCTCGTTCCAATACCAGGCAGCATTTTGCGATCCGCTGCGCACCCCCCGGAAACTTATAGGCTCTTCGCCCCGCAAAAAATTCCACTCGCGATCTCCGTTCCTGTGCGCAAAGCAGAACGCCTGCGCCAACATTTAAACCAGCAGCATTCCCTTCGCCATGTTGAGCGTTTTCGGCAGGGCGAAGTTGCTGGCCGAACGTTTCGAGCGGCTCAAACAGCCCGCTAGTCACAGGTGACATTCTGGCCGGTGCGATTATGCTTAAATCTCACTTTTCGGGCTTCGCCCAAACCTTACCACGATGGGGAGGCGGCAGATGCCAGGCGATCCTCGGTCCCGGTCCCCTGATAACGCGCCATCTCTGCGTACCAGCCATTCCGGTCCATCAATTCGCTGTGGCTGCCATCCTCCACGATTTCCCCGTCGTCCACCACGACAATACGGTCAGCAATATCGCGGACCGTAGAGAGGCGGTGAGCAATGATGACCACCGTCCGGCCTTGCAGCCATGGCCGCAGATTACGGAGAATGCGGCTTTCGGTTTCCGAATCGAGCTGGCTGGTGAATTCATCGAGCACCACCACTTTGCGATCGGCGCCCAATGCCAGCAGCGCCTGGGCGAGTGCGATCCGTTGCTGCTGGCCCTTCGACAAATTGGCGCCGCCTTGCAGAATTTTCGTGAGGTAGCCCGCCGGCATGCGTTCGATATCCTCATGAATGCACGCACAGCGTGCGGCATTTTCCACTTCCGCGGAATCGGCATCGGGTCGCGCAAAGCGTATCGTATCGAGAATCGTAGTGCCCGAAAAGAAGACTCCGCCGCCCTGCATCACGCAGGAGAATACACCTCGCAACTGATCGAGGGGCCACTGGCGGATGTCCCTCCCTGCCACCAGGACTTCTCCGTGTTCAATATCGAACAGGCGCGCCAGCAAGCAGTGCAGAGTGGTCTTTCCCGATCCGGAGCGGCCTACTACTCCCAGGACGCTTCCTTCTTCTATGGTCAGATTGCACCGCCGAAGAACGCGCCTTCCGCGCGTGTAAGAGAAATGCACGTCCACGAGGTTAATGCCGATGCGCTCGGGCACTTCGACCGGCTTGACGTCCGGATGGTCGCTGAGGTCCGGCGAGGCGCCTAGCACTTCCAAAAGCATCCTGCCGGGCTCGATATCTTCGTAGACCCGCTCCAGCAAGCCGGCGTAACCCCAGAAAGACGTCAGCAGTTCCTCCGCCAGCATGTTTAGATACATGACCATCGCGACGTCCATACGTCCGCGGACCATCTGCCAGATCCAGAGCGCTTGGCAGATGCGCTTGGCGGCGGCGACTACCATGTTCTTCCGCCAGCCGTAAGCACGCGCCACTTCCATTTCCGCCAAACCCTGGTCGAGGATCTCCTGCTGTAACCGGCCGTACGAATCGAGCAGGCGCGGCGCTTGACCGAACAGGATCACCGGTTGCACGGCTTGGACGTACTCTGTGAAAATTGCTGCATCCCGGACATAGCTCTCATGCCGATGTCTGCGAAACTGCCGCCGGTTCCGATTTTCCAGGAGCGTGAGCCAGCCAAAAATCAGCAGCGCCGCGAGCAGAATGGGCGCAGTGGCGATACCAAAGATCAGAAGCGGGATGAGGCTGAAGCCGGTTCGGATCAACGCCGGACAAAGGTCGCGGCTGATCGCTTCGCCGGTCTGGACCACACGGCTTACTCCGTTGTTCACTTTGGCGACCAACGCTCCGGATGTCTCCTGCTGATGAAATTGGAGCGGCATCCCGAAGACCTTGCCAAGGGCGGTCGTGCGCAGACGTGCAAACAGCGGAAAGGAGAGACGGCGCGAGAACATCATATTCAGCGCCGCGTCCAGGGTAATATAGACCGCGTCGAACGCTACCAGCAATATCACCATCCACCACAGGGGAATGGAATTCGGCCCGCTACTGAGCCGTAGCACAAGGACGATGGAATAGCCACCCAGCACCAGTAACCCCTGCCGTAGCATCGTCCCGGCGAGGTACTTCAGGTATGGCTTGCGGAAGGGCTCGAGCAGAGCTAGGACATCAAAACCGGAAACGCCTGAAGTGAACCCAGCAAACATGGAACCCTGAAGAATGTACCGGTATGGACGGTATCCCAGCGTCATTGTACGCACAATGACAAAATCAAGCAAGATAATGGAAAAAAATTAATCGCGAAAGGCGGTATTTCCCAGATCTCTTGCGATTTCATGGACCGGATGCCGCCAATCGCCGGGAGTCTTCTGGCGAAACAGGGTCATGCTGGGGTACCAGGGCGTATCCCGGCGACGAAGCATCCAGCGCCAATCGGCCTCATAGGGAAGCAGCATCCACACTGGCCTGCCGAGAGCGCCAGCGAGGTGAGCAGCCATGGTGTCGACGCTGATCAGAAGATCCATCTGCATCAGATCGGCGGCCAGATACGCCACATCGGGGGAGTCGCCGGAGAGATCGCGAATGTCTGTTTGCCGGCAGAGCAAGCCTAACTGCTCCCGGCCTGTCCCGCGCTGAAAGCTGTAGAACTCCACGCCAGGCGTAGCGAGGATCGGCAGCAATTCCGGCGCGGGTACGTTCCGGGCAGAGTTCCAATTGCTGCCTTCCCACAGCAGACCGATGCGCCGTTTCGACCTCGGCCCAAGTGCGTAGCGACTGCGCTCTATGTATGGCCCAGGCGGCGAAATGTAGGGGATCTCTGTGGGAATTGTGACTAACGTGGTTCGAAAGGCTCGGGGCAATTCCATCACCTCGATTTGCTGATCCCAGTCACTTCCGTGCCGGCCAGGACCATCTTCCCAACTCGTGACGCCATCGACGTGGGGCAAAGCGCGCGCCAACGTACGCAATTGCGGATGCGTTTGTACGAATACCGCCTGGGCCGCGCGACGAACCAGTCCCGTATAACGGAGAAACTGAATCGCATCGCCAAATCCGTGCAGGCACCGGATGATTACCCGATTCCCGCGGAAAGGACGGCCATCCCAAAGACAGTTAGGATCGGGACCATTGCGGGCTGCGATGGCGTCGCTTTCCAGCCATGCATCTTCGAACCGGCCGAGAAGCATCCAACAGTTCCATCGGCAAGAGGCGCATTCGTCGGAAGGATAGCCGTGAGACTCGGCGCTGCGCAAAAACTGCAGACACTCCGGAATGTATCGTTTCGAAAATGCATCCTGCGCCAGCAAATACTCATGTTTCCCCGTCACAAGATCAGTATCGCGCGCCAGTTTCCGTAGCCGGTGTAGCCGCCTTGACAATATCAAAATCGAGTGACAATCGGCGGGTCAGCACACTTGTTCATCAATGCACGGCTAAGTACTCCAATCGCATACGCAGTAACATTGGCACTAGAAAGGTATGTTGCTCAATCGGTGTACATACTCAACAATTGAGGTTGCTTCCGTAGAATAAAATGGCCAAACATATTCTCATCACTGGCGGTGCTGGATTCATCGGTTCCCACGTAGCTTCACAGTTGCTGTCTCGAAATTACAAGGTGCGTGCCCTGGACAACCTCATTCCGCAGGTGCACGGTCCGCAAAGGCTTCGGCCTGAATATCTTGCTTCAGACGTCGAACTGTTAATCGGTGACATTCGCGACACTGAGGCTGTCTCCCGCGCTCTGCAAGGCATCGACGCCGTCATTCACCTCGTAGCGTTGGTGGGAGTCGGTCAAAGCATGTACCAGATCTCTGAATATACCAGCGTAAACACGCTGGGAACCGCCACATTGTTGCAGGCACTAAGTACTCGTCCGGTGGAATGTCTGATCGTCGCATCCAGCATGAGTATTTATGGTGAAGGGTCGTACCGCGATTCGGACGGCACTCTCCAAACCGCGCACGATCGCACACTCGAACAACTCAAGATGGGCGATTGGGAGGTCCGCGATCCGCTCGGCCGGCCGCTCACTCCCGTTCCTACTCCCGAAGACAAGAGACCCGAATTGGCATCCGTTTATGCTCTTTCCAAATTCGATCAGGAGCGGCAATGCCTGATGGTAAGCCGCGCCTACAGAATACCAGCGGTCGCGCTCCGGTTCTTTAATACTTACGGACCGAACCAGGCGCTCTCTAACCCTTATACCGGAGTGCTAAGCAACTTTGCATCTCGCGTCCTCAATGGCCAGCCTCCACTGATTTTCGAAGACGGGCTGCAAAAGCGTGATTTCGTCAGTGTGTACGACGTAGCTCGCGCGTGTCGCATGGCATTGGAAACACCCGCTGCCGCTGGGATGGCGATCAATATTTCGAGCGGCCAAGCCATGACGGTGAAGGAAGTAGCCGAGCGCACCATCGCCGCCATTGGGCGGCACGACATCAAACCGGCCATCACCGGCAAGTACCGCGCCGGTGATATCCGGAATTGCTTTGCCGATATTTCCCTGGCCAAAGATGTACTCGGGTGGGAGCCCGAGGTGACCCTAGAGGCAGGATTGGAAAACTTGGCGGAGTGGCTTGAAGACCAGACCGCAATCGACCACGGGCCGGAAGCCAGAGAGGAACTGGCCGCCCGGGGACTCATGGTATGAAAGGGACATTCCGGGCGTATAAAACGCGCGCATTGATCGAGAAGCTGATGCGGTGGCTATTGGAAGCGCGCGATCTGCCGGCTCCGCACGTCATCACCGTTAAGGGAGGACCGTATGCGTTTTGCGCTCGTTAATCCGCCCTGGACCTTCGACGGCAGCATCTATTTCGGCTGCCGGGAACCGCACCTTCCGCTGGAGTACGGATACTCCAAGGCGCTGCTGGAACGAGCCGGACACGAAGTACAGATTGTCGACGGGCAGCTCGAATCCCTGTCGACGGAGCAGATTCGCTGTCGGGTCGCGGACTTCCAACCGGATTTCACCGTTGTCACGACAGCGCCCAGCTATCTCTTCTGGAGATGCGCTCCGCCCGAGCTGAGCGTGCCGCGCGAAACGGTTCGAGCAGTGAGCGAGGTAGGTGGAACCCTCGTAGCGGTGGGACCGCATGCCTCCACTACTCCGCGCACGACGCTCGTGAAACTCGGGGTCGACATCGTTGTGCTCGGTGAGTGCGAAGAGATACTGCCGCAATTGGCCGGCGAGTGGAGTGAGACAGAGAGTATCTGCTATATCGGCGAAAACCTCTGCCGCGTGCAAGGAGCGCCGCATGCATCCGACATGACATCCCTTCCGACGCTCGAATGGAGCCGCGATGCTATCGCACGCCACCGGCATCATCACCATCGTTTCGACGCCGCTTCCAATAGCTCAGGCGCGGAAATGGAGACATCGCGGGGCTGTCCTTACCACTGCACATTCTGCGCCAAGGACAACTTCCGCAATGGATTCCGGCGGCGGCCAATCGAGATTATTGCCCGCGAGCTCGACGGCTTGATCGAGGCTGGCGTCGAGTACGTTTATGTCATAGACGAGATTTTCCTGCCGTTCCGCGATGTGCTGGAGACCATTGCCGCACGCCATATCAAGTTCGGAATGCAGACCCGCATCGACCTGTGGAATGAAGAAATGATCGAGTTGCTGGGCGATGCGGGCTGCGTTTCGATTGAGGCCGGAGTCGAAAGCATCAGCGAAGCCGGGCGCGATTTGCTCGATAAGAAATGCAAGATCAGCACCGCGGAAATTTCGCGGCGCCTCATCCACGCTAGGCAGCGCGTACCGTTTGTGCAGGCCAACTTGCTGGATTCGATGGAAGACGATCCGGTGGAAGTCGCGGCATGGCGGCAGCGCCTCCATGAGCACGGAGTGTGGGCCAACGAACCGGTTCCGCTCTTCCCGTATCCGGGCTCGCCGGAGTACACCAGGAAGTGGGGCGCGCCGGACGACCGGGCGTGGGAGCGGGCGCACGAGTTCTATCTCTCTGGGTTTGACAAATTCAGCGACATCCAGGAACAGCGGCCTTTGCCGCTGGTGCAGTTGGAAGCCGCGGGAACCCGCCATGCCTGACGGCCGCCTGCAACGGATCCTGATGACTGCGGATACTGTGGGCGGGGTGTGGTCCTACGTGCTGGAGTTGGCCGGAGCCCTGGGTGCGCGCGGAATCGAGGTGGTGTTGGCCGCCATGGGGGGCGAGCCTAGCGAAAAACAGCACGCCGAAGCGGCTCGATTATCGAACGTGCTGCTATTCGCAAGCGATTTCCGGTTGGAATGGATGCGTGACCCTTGGGAGGATATCGAGCGGAGCGGCCAATGGCTGCTCGACCTGGCTAGCCGGTACCGGCCCGATCTCGTTCACCTGAACAGCTACGGGCACGGCGCCCTGCCCTGGGGACGGCCCGTGGTGCTCACGGCGCATTCCTGCGTGCTTTCGTGGTGGGCCGCGGTAAAAGGGGGGGATGCTCCACCGGCGTGGGATCGTTATCGGCAACAGGTACGGCGGTCGGTGCAGGCGGCCGATGTTTTAACCGCGCCCTCCCGCGCTATGCTCGACGCGATAGACGAACATTACGGGCCCGGCCTTCCCGCTTACCGTGCGGTCATATCCAACGGCCGCCGCATGGAAAGCCGTTCCGGAGCGCAGAAAGAGCCGTTCGCGCTGACGGCGGGCCGGCTCTGGGACGACGCCAAGAACGCCAGGGCCGTAGCCGGTCTCGCGGGGCGAATCCCATGGCCGGTGTACCTCGCCGGCGAGTCCGCACCGTTTGATGGCTGCCGCATGCTCGGCCGTCTGTCGTCGGATGAACTCGCCGGCTGGTTTGCGCGTGCATCGATTTATGTGCTGCCGGCCCGATACGAGCCGTTTGGCCTCTCGGCGCTGGAGGCCGCTCTCGCGGGCTGTGCCCTGGTGCTCGGAGACATCCCGAGCCTCCGCGAGGTATGGGGCGATGCCGCGATTTACGTTTCACCAGACGATCCGGATCAGCTCGCGGGTTCCGTGAACACGCTGATCAACGATCCCCTCCGTCGCAGAGGCATGGCGCTTCGCGCGTTGACGAGAGCTCGCAGGTATACGCCCGATCGTATGTGCCGAGGGTATCTTGAAGCCTATGACGCCGCGGCAGCAACCCGGGGGGCCGCTTGCGTTTCGTAATCTTCACACACTCGCTGGTGTCCGACTGGAATCACGGCAATGCTCATTTTCTGCGAGGTGTTGCTACGGAACTTGTCAGGCGCGGCAATGAAGTTCGCATTTTCGAACCGCGCGACGGCTGGAGTCTGCGCCATCTTCTGGCCGAGCATCCCACCGCGTTTGCGGAGTTCGAGCACGCCTATCCGCAGATTCGCAGCACGCTATACGATTTGGAGTCGCTGGACTTAGCCGCGGCGCTCGACGGGGCGGACGTAGTGATCGTCCACGAATGGAACGACCACGCCTTGGTCCGGCGCATCGGGGAATATCGGGCGAGGCTTAATGGGTTCCGCCTTTTCTTCCACGACACACATCATCGCAGCGTTACTGATCCGGATTCGATCGCGGCTTACGATTTAAGAAGCTATGACGGCGTTCTCGCCTACGGCAGCGTTATTCGTGACGTCTACCGGGCGCGTCGCTGGGTTGCACAGGCCTGGACTTGGTACGAAGCAGCGGACACGCGCGTCTTTTATCCTCGAACCGGCGAAAAGGAAGGCGATGTGGTTTGGATCGGCAATTGGGGCGATGGCGAGCGCTCGGGGGAAATCCGCGAATTTCTGATCCGCCCGGTGCGGGAGTTGAGACTCAAAGCCGCGGTGTATGGAGTCCGCTATCCGCCGAACGCACTTGCCGAATTAGCCGATTCGGGTATTGAATACCGCGGCTGGGCGCCCAATTATCACGTTCCCGAGGTGTTCGCACGATATCGCGCCACGATCCATATTCCGCGGCGCCCGTATACGCGCGCGCTTCCCGGTATCCCCACCATCCGGCCTTTCGAAGCGTTGGCTTGCGGAATCCCGCTCATATCGGCGCCCTGGGAAGACAGCGAAAATCTCTTCCGTCCGGGCCGTGACTTCCTGTTCGCCGCCAACGGAGAAGAGATGATCGCGCACCTAGGCGCCGTTCTCTCGAATAACCGGCTCGCCCGGGATTGCGCCGAGTGCGGCCTGGAAACAATCCGGTCGCGTCACGCGTGCTCACACCGGGTGAGCGATTTGCTCGCCATCGTAGCGAATGTCGGCGCCGTCGCAGCGACCGAAGGAGCTCATTAATGCGCATCGCCTTTTTCGCCTCCAGCCTGGTTTCGGCTTACTGGAACGGCGCCGCCACTTATTATCGCGGCATCGTGCGCGCGCTCGCCGGCCGCGGGCACCACATCGTGTTCTACGAACCGGACGCATTTGAGCGCCAACAGCACCGCGATATTGACGATCCGGCATGGGCGGAAGTCGTCGTCTACGCGGCGACGGAAGAGGGGGTCCTTCGCGCGCTCGATCGCGCCCGAGACGCTGATCTCATCGTGAAAGCCAGTGGGGTCGGGGTTTTTGACGAGCTACTGGAAGCGGCGGTGGCGAATATGAGGACGCCTGAAAACCTGGTGGCATTCTGGGACGTCGACGCCCCCGCCACGCTCGATCGGGTGAGTGCCTGTCCCGCCGACCCGTTTCGGCCGCTGATCCCGCAATACGATGTGATCTTTACCTATGGCGGCGGCAATCCCGTGGTGCACGCTTATTTGGCGCTCGGTGCGCGACAGTGTGTTCCCATTTATAACGGCCTCGATCCCGAGACGCACTACCCAGTTGCGCCCGATCCACGGTTCGCGGCCGATCTCGCTTTTCTCGGTAATCGGCTGCCCGACCGCGAGAACCGTGTCGAAGAGTTCTTCCTAACCCCTGCCGCGAAGCTGCCGCTGATGAAACTCATCCTGGGAGGCGCGGGCTGGAACGACAAGCTTATGGCCAACAATATCCGCTACCTCGGCCACGTCTTCACACGCGACCATAACGCCTTCAACTCGACTCCGCGAGCTGTGCTGAACATTTCTCGTGAAAGTATGGCACGCTGCGGCTACTCGCCCGCCACGCGAGTCTTTGAAGCGGCTGGAGCCGGCGCCTGCCTGATCACGGACGCATGGCAGGGGGTCGAGCTCTTCTTCGAGCCCGAGAGCGAGATCCTCGTGGCACGCGAAGGAGAGGAAGTGGCGGAGGTGCTGCGTGGCCTACGCTCTGAGCAGGCGCGCCTCATTGGCCAAGCCGCGCGGCGGCGTGTGCTGGCCGAGCACACGTACGCGCATCGGGCCTTGGCCGTGGAGAGAGTGTTGGCAAGCCACGCGGTCGGGGCGGGGGTGGCGCTGTGAGTCAGCCTTACGACATCGTAATTCTGGGCCTGTCAATCACGTCGTCATGGGGAAACGGTCATGCTACCACTTACCGCAGCCTCGTTCGCGGCCTCGCAGCGCGCGGCCATCAGATCCTGTTCCTGGAGGGCGACATGCCCTGGTACGCGGGTAATCGCGACGAGCCGCATCCGCCGGGAGCCCGTACCGAAATCTATCGGAATTTTGGGGACCTGGTGGCGCGTTTCGAACGTGAGGTAACCCAGGCGCGGCTGGTCATCGTCGGATCGTTTGTGCCGGCAGGCGCACGCGTGGGCGACTGGGTGCTCTCCGTTGCCAAGGGAATACCGGCGTTCTATGACATCGATACGCCAGTGACCCTGTCCAAGTTGGCCGAAGGATCGTGGGAGTACCTCACTCCGGAGCAAGTCGCGCGATATCGCCTGTATCTTTCCTTTACCGGGGGGCCGCTGCTGCGCACAATCGAGAGCCGCTATGGCTCCCCCATCGCCCGGCCGCTGTATTGCTCCGTCGATACGAAACAATATCGACCGGTTGGAGGGGAGTGCCGCTGGGACCTCGGCTATCTCGGTACCTACAGTGATGACCGCCAGCCGGCCCTCGAAACTCTGTTGCTCGAACCGGCTCGCCAATGGAAGCGGGGCCGCTTCACGGTTGCCGGCCCGATGTATCCGAAGTCGATCCTTTGGCCTGCAAATGTCCAGCGGGAGATCCACCTCTCGCCACGGGACCATCCGGGGTTCTACAACGCGCAGCGATTCACGCTCAACATCACGCGAGAAGCCATGAAGAGTGCAGGCTACTCGCCCAGCGTGCGCCTTTTCGAAGCAGGCGCCTGCGCCACAGCCGTGATCAGCGATTGGTGGGAAGGGCTCGACACCATCTTCGAGCCGGGAAGGGACGTGCTGGTTGCCTCCGATTGCGAAGACACGCTGCGTTTCCTGAAGGACACCTCCGGCGCCAAGCTGCGGTCACTGGGCGAGGCTGCCCGGCGGCGAGTCCTTGCGGAGCATACGCCCGCGCACAGGGCCATGCAACTGGAGTGCTATTGGAAAGAGGCCGATGACAACTTTTCTGCTCATTCGTCACGGCGACACCGACGCCATCGGGAAGGTGATGGCCGGATGGGCGCCGGGATGGCACCTCAACGCGCGAGGCAAACGGCAGGCGGACATGCTGGCCCAACGGCTGGCGAGCACCGAGATCAAGGCGGTCTACACCAGCCCGCTGGAGCGGGCAATTGAAACCGCCGAACCCATTGCACGCAAGCACGGACTCGATGTGCGGCGAGTGCAGGGGCTGGGAGAAATCTCAATTGGCGGCTGGCAAGGTCTCGAAATTGCGGAACTGGACCGACACGAAGACTGGCGCCGATTCAATACATTTCGCAGCGGCGTGCGCGCTCCGGGAGGCGAACTGATGATCGAGACGCAGGCACGCATGATTCGCGAGATCGATTCGATCCGCGTGCGGCATCCGGCGGATACGGTCGCCGTGGTGAGCCATGGTGATCCCCTGCGGTCCGTTATCGCGTATTTTCTCGGAATCTCCCTCGATCTGGTGCTGCGGATGGAACTGAGTACGGGTTCGCTTACCATCGTTCAGTTGGACACTGGGAATGCGCGAGTGCTCTGTATAAACCAAACGGAAGAGGTGCCGCTATGAAATTGGTGATCTTCGGATTGGCGGTCAGCTCCTCCTGGGGTAACGGTCACGCGACACTCTGGCGCGGGCTCTGCTCAGCGCTCGGGCGCCGCGGCTGGCAGGTGGCCTTTTTCGAGCGCGATGTGCCGTACTACGCTGCCAGCCGCGACCTGACGGAGCTTCCCGGCGGAGGCGATCTGATCCTGTATCGGGACTGGAACGAGGTGCTTCCGCTTGCTCGGCGTCATACCGGCGAGGCGGATGTCGCCATGATTACGTCTTTTTGCCCGGATGGAATTGCCGCGGCATACCTCATGCTGGATTCCGCCGCCCGCCTGCGGGTTTTCTACGACCTCGATACGCCAGTCACGCTGGCGAAGATCGCCGCGGGCCAGCCTGTAGCGTATATCGGACCGCGCGGCCTGCGTGATTTCGACCTCGTGCTCAGCTATACGGGAGGCCGGACACTCGAGGAGCTCCGGCGGGTTCTCGGTGCTCGCCGCGTGGCGCCGCTTTACGGCAGCGTCGATCCGGAGATGCATAAGCCAGCGCCCGTTGACGATCGGTATCGCGCAATTCTCGGCCATCTCGGCACATACTCTGCCGATCGGGCAGAGCCGCTGCGCGCCCTCTTTGCTGAACCGGCGCGCCGCCTGCCGTCCGAAAAGTTCTTGCTCGCCGGGTCGATGTACGATGTCACCTTTCCCTGGCAGCCCAACATTTTTCTCATCAGTCATCTGATACCTGCCGATCATCCGGCGTTCTATTGCTCGTGCAAACTCACGCTAAACGTCACTCGAGGCGTCATGGCGCGGGTGGGAATGTGTCCCTCGGGCCGGCTGTTCGAAGCTGCTGCGTGTGGTGCCCCGGTGCTCAGTGACTGGTGGGAAGGGCTGGATCAGTTCTTCGAACCGGGAACGGAAATCCTGATCGCCCGGAACACGGAAGACGTTCTGGATGCGCTCGGCCGTGGCTCCCGGGAGCTGGCGCGCATCGCGGGCGCCGCTCGCGAGCGCGCGCTCGCACAGCATACCGCGTCAGTTCGCGCGGCGGAGATGGAACAATTGTTGGCCATGGCCGCCGAACCGGCGGTAGCGGAGACCGCCTGATATGTGGGGAATCGTTCCAGCAGCGGGAAAAGGCACCCGCATTCAACCTCTGGCATTCTCTAAGGAACTGCTGCCTGTGGGCGCGCGCACCGAAGCCGGTGAGAAGCGCCCGCGTGCCGTGAGTGATTACCTGGTGGAGCGGCTCGTTATCGGCGGCGCCGATCGCATCTGCTTCGTTATTTCACCCACGAAATCCGACATCCTGGAGTATTACGGCGGTGTCGCGTACTCGCGGCCGGTCTGCTATTGCGTGCAGCCGGAGCCGCTCGGGCTGTGCGATTCCATTTTCCGGGCGCTGCCCGTAATCGATCGGCACGAGCCCGTAATCGTCGGCCTTCCCGACACGATCTGGTTCCCGCAAGACGGCCTCTGCATGCTGCCCGACGACCGGCTCGCGTTCCTGCTTTTCCCCGTAGACCGGCCCCAGTTGTTCGATGCCGTGATCGCCGATGGCAATGGCCAAGTGCGCGAGATTCAGGTCAAGCACCCGGCGCCCCGATCGAATTGGGTATGGGGTGCGTTCAAGATGCCGGGCGCGATCTTCGAATCCTTACACGAGCTCTGGCTCCGTCGCGGAGACGAATACATCGGAACGCTGGTGAACGCCTGGCTGGAAGAAGGCGGACAAGCATGGGCGGTGCCTGCCGGCACGTCGTACATTGACGTGGGTGCGACCGATGGATATTTCGAGGCGATTCGCGTTTTGGCCGACAGCGAAATATTTTCACACGCGGCGCCATCCGGAGGCGGAGTGTGACCGGCACGGTATCGAGCGATAACTGGACGCCCGAGCAGATCCGGCAACGTGTGCATGAGCTGGGCGACTGGTTCCAGAACATGGACCTCCGCGGCGTCAAGACTGCGCCCGACCACTTCCTGGGCGATTACCCGGCATGCAAGTGGCGCATGTTCGCGCACGCCCTTCCGGCTGACCTGTCCGGCAAATCCGTGCTCGATATCGGCTGCAATGCAGGGTTTTACTCGTTTGAAATGAAGCGCCGGGGAGCCGCTCGCGTGGTTGGGATCGATTCCGATCCAAACTACCTGGCGCAGGCCCGTTTCGCCGCCGAAGTGAACCGCGCCGATATCGAATTCCTCGAGCTGGACGTTTACCAGGTGGTGCAGCTTGGCGAACGTTTTGACCTTGTCCTATTCATGGGCGTGCTCTATCATTTGCGTCACCCGCTTCTGGCGCTCGATTTACTGCACGAACACGTAGTAGGCGACACGCTGGTGTTCCAGTCTCTCATGCGCGGCAGCCGCGATGTCCTGCCGCTTGCGCCCGACTATCCTTTCCAGGAGACAGGCATCTTCGACCAGCCCGGGTATCCTGCCATGTACTTCGTGGAGCGTCGCTATTCACACGATCCCACCAACTGGTGGATTCCGAACCGCGCCTGCTGTGAGGCCATGTTGCGGAGCGCCGGTTTCGCCATCGTGGATCACCCCGAAAACGAAGTCTACATCTGCAAGAGGAGGCGGGCGTGGTTGAGGCGGTAATGCTCTGGAACGAGCCTAACAACCTCTCCCACTGGAATTTCGAGATCGATCCGGATTGGAACATCTATGCTCGCATGGTCAACCTGGCCGCGGACGCGGTTCGCGCGGAGAATCCTAGAGTGCGGCGTGTGCTTGGGGGGATCTCGCCCATCGATGCCGGCTTCATTCGAAACATGCAGCGGCAGTGCGTTCTTTCGCATGTCGATGTCGTGGCTATTCATGGGTTTCCCCTCGATTGGAATCATTGGACGATCCATGAGTGGCCGGAAAAAATTCGCGAGATCGAGGCCGTCACCGATCTGCCGGTTTGGATCTCGGAGGTCGGCACATCCACCTTCGGAGCCGAGGAAGTGCAGCAATTCGGTTTAAAGCGAGCCGCGGAACTGTTGATCGGCCGCGTCGAGCGTATCCACTGGTACAGCCTTTACGATCTGCCGCGCGCCTGGCCGGCCACCACGCGGCATCGTGAGGCCGAAGGGTCTTCGTACTATCGTCATTTCTACATGGGACTGCTGCGCGAGGATGGCACGCCCAAGCTGGCGCTGCGCGACTTCCACCATTACGCTCCGGCCCTGGGCATCTGCCAGTGGTTTCATTTCGACGATCATCGGCTGGACGAGGCAGTTACCCGGCTTCGAGATCTCGGCGTCCAGTATGTCCGAACGGGATTGAGCTGGGCCGACAGCTTTCGTCCGAACGCTGACCGCTGGTTCGATCGTCAGATGAAAGCGCTCGAGCCGTTCAACACCACAATCACCTACTGCTTCACACCTGAGCACTGCGGCATGCTGCCGAACCATACGAGCCCGCCTCGCGAGCCTCGAGAATTCGCGGAGTTCTGCGCCCGCATGACTCAACGGTACGTTTGAGGCGACATCATGCACCGAATCGCCGCCGCGGAGGTAACTTCGGGTTACCCGAGCAGCTTCTTGAGGCGCTCAAATGGCCGTGCGTCATCTCTCGCACCGCCTCCATGCAGCCTGAACTTTTGACGGCGTGATATTCCGACGCCGCCACAGACATTCAGTCCGAGTTCTTGAAAGAGCACAGTCTGAAGAAGCGACAATTGATCATCCAGCGCCTGCGTGCGCGATGCAATCAGCCTGTTGCATAATATGAAAGCCGCTATGCGCTGCCGAGTGCTCCTCCTGGTTCTCGCCCTGCGAGCGGGCGCGGCCAACGCTACTCTCGACCAGCACTTCCAAACCAGGGTCCGGCCCTTTGTGGCGCAGTATTGCGCCGGGTGTCACAGTGGCCCGGCGCCGGCCGGTGGGTTCAATCTCAAGGCCTACACCAGTCTGGAGCAGGTGCGGCAGGGCTTTGCACACTGGGAGTTCGTGCGCACCCGCCTGGCGGCGCGGGAAATGCCGCCCGAGGCGATGCCGCAGCCGCCGGATGGGGCGCGGCAGCAGGTGATCGATTGGATTGAGGCCGTGCGTAAAGAGGCCCGGAAGCAGGCGGGGGATCCCGGCATCGTCCTGACGCGCCGCCTGAGCAATGCCGAATACGATTACACCATCCGCGATTTGACCGGCCAGGATTTGCGGCCGGCGCGCGAATTTCCCGTGGACCCCGCTAATCCCGAGGGCTTCGATAATTCGGGTGAGTCGCTGACCATGTCCGCGGCACTGCTGAACAAGTATCTGCAGGCGGCGCGCAGCGTGGCCGATCACCTCGTCTTCAAACCCGACGGCCTCGATTTCGCACCGCATCCCATGCTGGTGGAGACGGACCGGGACAAGTATGCCGTCCAGCGCATCCTGAATTTTTACCTTCGCCAGCCGACGGATTTCGCGGATTACTTCGAAGCGGCCTGGCGGTATCGCTATCGGGCAGCGCTGGGCAAACGCGCGGCGACACTGGCTTCGACCGCTTCCGAGGCCAGAGTGAGCCCGAAGTACCTGCCGATGGTCTGGGAGATCCTGCATGACCCAGATCCCCTGGGTCCCATCGCCAGGTTGCAGGCCATGTGGAACGAGTTGCCGGCGCCCGGCACGGGTAGCGAGGAGGTAGTGCGAGCGCAGTGCCGAGAGATGCGGAAATACGTGCGGCGCATCCGCCGCGAGACCGGCATGCAGTTTGCCGCGCCCAGAGCGAGAGGGCTGGTGGCCGGGTCGCAGCCGCTGCTCTACTGGAAAAATCTCCAGTTCGCCTTGCACCGGCGGGAAAGCGATCCCGAGGCGCTGCGCAACGACACCGATCCACCGGAGCCCCCTCCGGTCGTGCCGAAATACCCGGACCTGCACCAGGAGGCAGCGCCCCGATGGGCGGCCCTGGTTGGCGTGGAACGTGCTCGCGACCGGGAGCTGAGCGTGCCCGCGGACGATCGAAGGCGTTATGAAGCTGCCTTCGCCCGCTTCGCCTCGGTTTTTCCGGACGGTTTTTATGTCAGCGAGCGCGGCCGCTACTTCCCCGACGATTCGGAAGACAAGGGACGGCTGCTGAGCGCGGGCTACCACAACACCATGGGCTATTTCCGCGACGATCAGCCACTCATGGAAGTGATCCTCGACGACCAGGGACGGCAGGAATTGAACCGGCTGTGGAACGAGTTCGATTTCATCGCCGCCTATACCGAGCGGACCTGGGTGCAGTATTTCTTCAACCAGAGCGGCGAAGTAGAGGGCAAGGGCGCGGAGGCGGGATCGCCCCGGCCGGCGGATCATGAGGTCACGGACGAGGCTGTCATTATGGCGCTCAAGCAGGCGTACCTCGACCGGGCGGCCGGCATTCCGCCGAAGGGCGGATTGTCGGAAGCCGAGTTGCGGAGGCTGCCCGGCGAGCCCCGGCGCGAGCAGGTGGTGAAGAGCGACCCGGTGGCGCCTGAAGCCATCCGCAGCTTCTTCGACGGCATCAACGCGACCCTGCGCGGCCTGGAAAAAGAGCATCGGGAGGCCGAACCGAAGCAGCTCGTGGCGCTGCTCGGCTTCGCGGAACGCGCCTACCGGCGTCCGCTGGCCGATGCCGAGCGTGCCGATCTGCGGGCCTATTACCGGAAACTGCGGGATGCCGACGGGCTCTCCCAGGAGGCCGCGCTGCGGGAAACGGTGGTATCGGTGCTGATGTCGCCCGACGTTCTCTACCGAGTCGATCCGTTGGATGCGGCTGGGGGAAGCACGTCGCCCATCCGGCCTCTCGCGCCGTATGCGCTGGCCGGCCGGCTGAGTTATTTCCTCTGGGCGAGCATGCCGGATCGGCAATTGATGGCGCATGCCGCTTCCGGAGACCTGGAAAAGCGCGAGGTCCTGCTGGCTGAAGTGCGGCGCATGGTGCAGGATCCGCGGGTGCACGGGATGGCGGCGGAGTTCGGCGGCAACTGGCTGGACTTCCGCCATTTCGAAACCAACAATACGGTGGATCGCGACCGCTTCCCAGAATTCAACCACGATTTGCGCGAGGCCATGTTCCAGGAGCCGGTGCGGTTCCTGGAAAACATGATGCGGAATAACGCCTCCATCCTCGACCTGCTCTACGGCGATTACACCTTCGTGAACCCAACGCTGGCCTCCCATTACGGCATGCCACCGGTAACGGGGGATACGAGCACATGGGTGCGCGTGGACGATGCCGGAAAGTATGAGCGCGGCGGCATCCTGCCCATGGCGGTCTTCCTGACGGAGAATTCTCCCGGCCTCCGCACCAGCCCCGTGAAGCGGGGATACTGGGTGGTGCACCGGGTGCTAGGGCAGGTGATTCCGCCGCCTCCGCCGGTGGTTCCCGAATTGCCCTCTGATGAATCCAAGACGGAACTGCCGCTTCGCGATATGTTGGCCCGGCACCGGTCGAACCCCGTCTGCGCGGCCTGCCACGCCAAGTTCGACGCCTTCGGGCTGGCCTTCGAAGGGTATGGTCCGGTGGGGCAGGCGCGCACCAACGACCTGGCGGGCCGGCCGGTAGATGCCCACGCCACGTTTCCCGGCGGCGGCGAAGGTGCGGGCCTCCAGGGCCTGCGGGATTATATACGCGAGCACCGGCAGGCGGATTTCATCGACACGTTCATTCGCAAACTGCTGGCCTACGCCTTGAACCGGTCGCTAGAATTAACGGATGAGCCGCTGGTGGAGGAGACCGGCAGGCGGCTGGCTTCGCAGGGTTACCGGTTCGAGCCGCTGGTGGAAGCGATCGTGACCAGCCCGCAGTTCCGCAATCAGCGCAACCCCCATTTCGAGCCGCCAGTGAAAGTAACCAGGAGGTAAAGAAGATGCCGCAACCAGGCCGGAAGCTCGTATCCGGAATGACCCGTCGAGCGATTCTGCGCGGAGCAGGCTGCGCCGTGGCCTTGCCCTGGCTGGAATCGATCGAGGCTCGCGCCGATACGCCGCCACCTGCGGCTTTTCCCAAGCGCTTCGCGGTGGTGTTCCTGGGGAACGGCATCAACGAGGACCACTGGCAGGCCGAGGGCTCGGGCGCGGACATGAAGCTGAGTAAGACGCTGGCGCCGCTCGAGCCGCTCAAAGAGAAGATCAATGTCGTCGACGGACTCTTCGTGCCGGCGCTGACCGGCCAGGGGATTCACCCGGCACAGACCGGGAGCCTGCTTTCCGGCGCGCACATCTCCAAGGGCGCGATCATCCATTCCGGCATCAGCGTGGACCAGATGATCGCCAACCGGGTGGGCGGGGAGACGCCGCAGTCCAGTATCGTGCTGGCCTGCGACCAGCCAATGACCGGTTATCACGAAACGAATTTTTCCCTGGCCTACAGCTCGCACATTTCCTGGCAGACGCCGGATTCGCCACTTCCCGTGGAAGTGTATCCGTCGTTGGCCTGGGACAACCTGTTCGACAACCGCGCCGGCATGCAGAACATCAGCGTCCTCGATCGCATCCGTGACCGCGCCGAAGCGCTCCAACGGCAGATCAGTTCCAGCGACAAAAACAAGCTGGATGAATACCTCACCAGCGTGCGCGAGGTGGAAAAACGCGTGGAGGGCGCGCGCAAGAGCAAGGACTCAGCCGACGGGGCGGCCAAGGCCAGGAACACCGTGGCCACCACCATGGACCGGCCCGCCAACGGCTTGCCCGAAGATCTTCGCGAGCACGTTCGCCTGATGTGCGACATCATCGCCATCGCCTTTCAAACCGACAAAACGCGGGTGGCCTCGCTGATCATCTCGCGCGATCTCTCGGCTATGTATTATCCGTTCCTGGAGGTCAAAGACGGGCATCATGCGGCGTCCCATAACAACAACTCGGACGCTTATGAGCGCATCGCGCGCTTCCACGTCAGCCAGTTCGCCTACCTGGCCTCCAAGCTGGACGGCATGAAAGAGGGAGATGGGACGGTGCTCGACCACAGTTGCCTCATGTTCCTCTCGAACCTGTGGATCGGCCGCAAGCACGATAACATGCGGCTGCCGCTGGTGCTGGCGGGAGGGCTGGGCGGAACGCTGGAAACCGGGCGCACTCTCAACTACCTGGATTCCGGCGAAGAGAACCGTAAGATGTGCAGCCTGTATCTATCGCTGATGGACCGCTTCGGATTTAAGCTGGAGCAGTTCGGCGATGCGCGCACGCGCCTGGAAGAGCTCTGAGAGGCCGATTATGGTTCGGATCAACGCGCTTCGCGCCTGCATCGTTTTTGCCACTCTGCTGATCGCCGTACTGTTGCTGGCCCAGCGGCCCACGCCGCCCGCGCGCGATCCCCACACCGCTGGATTCGTGGAGGCGAAGGAATTGCCGGACGGGGCGAACGCGCCGTCGGACGCGGAGGGTAATTTCATCATTGGCCCCACTCACGATCCGGCGCCGGAAATGACCGCGCGACCCGGGGTGCCCGAGGGCGACGTGTACGAGTTTGCAATGGAATCGGCGGAGAGCAAGCTTTACCCCGGCATCGCGCGGGATGCGCGCACGTTCGGCACTCCCGACCCCGACGATCCGGCCAAGCTCATCGTCTCCACCAGCCATCCCGCTCCGTATACGCGCCGCGTGGCCGTCTACGTTCCCAAGCAGTACACGCCCGGCACGGCGGCGCCTTTCATCGTGGGCGCGGACGGGCCGGATACCCTGCTGTTCACCGCGCTGAATAACCTGATCGCAGAGCGCAAGGTTCCGCCCATGATCGCCATTTCCATCAGCAACGGCGGCGGCGATGCGCAAGGCAGCCAGCGCGGTCTGGAATACGACACCATGTCTGGCCGCTACGCCGAGTTCGTGGAGACCGAGGTGCTGCCGCGGGTCGAGAAGCAATACCATGTCAAGCTGACCAAAGATCCTGACGGCCGGGCGACGATGGGCGGCAGTTCCGGAGGCTCCTGCGCGCTGATTATGGCGTGGTACCACCCGGAATGGTATCATCGCGTGCTGACTTACTCCGGCACTTATGTGAACCAGCAGTGGCCGCCCAACCCCGCGACCCCGCATGGGGCGTGGGAATTCCACGAACATTTGATCTCCAACAACCCACCCAAGCCGATCCGCATCTGGATGGAGGTCGGCGACCGCGACCTGCTGAATCCCAACGTGATGCGGGACAACATGCACGACTGGGTTCTGGCCAACGAAAACATGGCTCGCGTGCTGGCCGCCAAAGGGTATCGCTACCAGTTCGTGTTTGCCCGCAACGCCGGCCACACGGACCGCGCTGTGAAGCTGCAGACCTTGCCGGAGGCGCTGGAATTCGTATGGCGCGGCTATCGGCCGCAGGGCTAGCAGTTGAAAGGGCCGCGCTTCCTCGGGGCGCACCCGCAACCAAGTCGGCAGACTGAACGCATGCCTGCAAACCAAAATCTCGGCCCTGCCGTTCCATATCACAACCGGTGCCCAGACGATCCAGGGAACAACGGCGCGGCCGACCATCAACGGGGTGGCGGGGCAAATCGATTCTGGTCAGTCGCGCAAGAGACATCAGCCAACTTGGGCGAGGGTATAGGCCGAAATGACGGCTCGCTGCTGAATCGAATCGCAGTCGCAGAAGCGGTCGTTTGTGGGGCGGGCTGCAAAACTCGGGTTACCGGAAAGTACCCGCCGGGCTGACCAACCTAATCTGACCGTACAGGTGGCCACCAGTTCCTCATCGCTCACATCGCTGCCTCGGTGCAGAGGGTCATACGTTCCGAGGCCGATAGCATTGCCGCTGACGGACGCCGAAGCAGCGATATGTTCGAGCACTTCAAGCGTTATCCGTGGGTGCTGGAGCCTTACCTGTACGAAGATCAGGACGGCTTGCTGGCAGCGTCGAGGCCTCTTCCGCGCTGGCCTGCTTGTTCCACCCGTGAAAACTTGAGAGGTCACCCGCGTTCCATGCTTC
>PSRJ01000198.1 GCA_003175985.1 Terriglobia bacterium | reverse complement strand
GGTAAGTGCCGAAGCCCCGCTCATAGAAACCACGAACGCCGAGCTGGGTGGAACCCTCCAGAACGAAATTATCAACGATTTGCCCTTAAATGGACGAAACTTCGAGAACTTACTCGACCTACGGCCCGGAGTAACCAAATACCCGGGGAACTCGGGTTGGACGCAAAGTACAAACGGTCTCCGCCCGCACGACAACTTCTTCATGGTGGAAGGCATCAACAGCAACGATCCCTGGATGGCGCAGAGCGTGATGAACGCGGTCATGGCTGCGGGCGATGCGGGAACAATTCTGCCCATCGATGCGATTGATGAGTTCAAGACACAGCAAAACCCAAGAGCGGAATACGGGTGGAAACCGGGCGCGGTCGTCAATGTGGGCGTAAAATCGGGGACGAACCAGTTTCATGGCACCGCTTATGCGTATGGCCGGGACGGGTCGTGGGACGCCAGAAACTATTGGGAACAACCGGGCGATCCGGAGGCGCCACTCTCCCTCGAGCAATTCGGCGGCAGCGTGGGTGGCCGCATTATCCGAGACAAGCTCTTCTTTTTTGGTAACTTCGAGGAACAACGCTATAGTGTGGGGAACCCGGTACAGCACAAAGTGCCCATTACCGCGGCCGGGGTCGGCTCAGCTACTCAGAACCTCACTGGTGCTTGCAACGCGGCGCGGGCGGCTGGAAACCTTACCGCACTTTCGGCGCAATTGGCTGGTCTTAGTCTGACTTGTACGCCCCTTTCCAATTACCCCGGCCTGTTCTTACAGAATCCCGGGCCTACCACCGCTTTGAATACCTCCATCCCCAGTGAGAACCAGATCAACTCCGGACTGGGGAAGGTGGATTATCATATCAACGCCAAACACTCGCTGAGTGGAATGTACTTCATTAGCCCAGGTAATGGCGTTTTTGTCGATAATCCGACCCTGGAAATAGCGGGACCCTGGCTGACTAACCAGTACGCGCGTTCGCAAGTTGGTTCCGGAAACTGGATCTGGACGCCGACTTCGTCCACGGTGAATTCGTTCCGGTTCGGCTACTCGCACTATTACCAGGTCTTTCAAAGCCAGGATCACTCGCAAGACCCGGCGAACTACTCGTACAATGGTGCCACTTACCATCTATACACAGGGCAAACGAATCCCAATTACTTTGGACTTCCGACGCTGGCCTTCCAGGGCGGCTTTTCCTTCCAACTGGGTCTAGGTTGGCCTAAGACGGTGGGGCCGGACGGAGTGTGGCAGATAGCGGACAGCATCTCCGTTCTTCGCGGGAAGCATTCGTTCAAGTTCGGCGGTGAAATCCTGGTGAATCAAAGCACCAACAACGTTACCGCAAATACAAAAGGCCCCGTCCGTTTTCCCAATTTGCAGAGCTTCTTCAGCGGCACCATGAATCGGGCGCTCTTCACCGCCGGCGATTTCCTGAGGCACTTAAAGAGCTATGGCTTCGGCATCTTCGCGCAGGACGACTGGCGTGTCACGCGCAGCCTGACGCTGAATCTGGGGTTGCGCTATGAGGTGAATACGGTCTTTACCGAGTCCAATAACCTGATCGGCAACTTCGACCCAAGTCAAGGCCTCGTGCAGGCAGCCAAGCAGGTAGGAAAGGTCTTCAACGGCGATCACAACAACCTCGCACCGCGGATCGGGATCGCTTGGGACGTTGCTGGAAACGGCAAGACGGTGATTCGAGCCGGAGCTGGTATTTATTTCGAGCAAGGCAGCTATGACTCGTTCATGGCAATCGGAAATCTTCTGGGACTGCGGACAGTCCCAACGGGTGTGAATCTCTATACAAACGGGAATTCAACGCCCACCACAGCGGGCGGCACGATCAATCTGGGCGCGATCACCTTTACCGGCAGCGCCCTCGGGTCACCTGCTACCCCGGGAACGATTAAGTACAATTGGGCGAACAACGGCTCGAACACGCCCATCTACTCCGCGTCTCCCGCCTGTGGAGACGGGAGCGTAACCCTTCCATCCGGCTTGAGGCCCCAACCCTGCGTAGTGCTCGGGGTCGACCGCAATCTGCGCACGCCTTATGTTGGCAACTGGAACCTGGGGATCGAGCGCGCAATCACGAATAACCTCTCGCTGGATGTAGCCTACGTGGGCAACCATGCCACCAAGTTAGTCGGGCTGAGAGACCTGAATCAGCCGCAGCTCGTCAACGGCTTTAGCCCGGGTTGGGGAAATCCTGCGGTTCGCGGGACACCGGCATTTGACTGCCTGGCCAGCGCCCCAGCTTATGATGACTGCAGCCCGAACGGCGCTGCCGAGCAGGCTGCGCGACCCTTCCAGGGCAAGTTCCCGTACCTCAGCTACATCTATTGGCTATCCAACAACAATTTCTCCAACTACAACGGGCTCCAGGTTTCCATGACACAGCGGCGGTGGCACGGGCTCTCCTTCGTGGCCGGTTACACGTTCGCGCATGCGCTCGGCATGTCGCCCGATAACTGGAGCTTTCTGAGTCCTATCGATGCCAACAATGTCCGCGCGCTCTATGGATCGAGCCAGTTCGATATCCGTCACCGCTTCACTTATTCATTGACTTATGCGATTCCCGGAATCAAATCACCGGGACAAATCCTGCAGGGGTGGTCGGTCAATTCGATCGTCAGTCTGCAGAGCGGGTTGCCCTGGGGTGTAAATGATACCAGCACCGACTTCAGTGGAACCGGCGCAATTAATGGCGCAGGCTCTAACGGAGAACAGTGGAACTTTTACGGTAATCCGGCCGATTTCCGCACGACCAAGGCTCTGATCAACACGAATGGCGGCGACGGTGGCATTCCGTACTTCGAAGGATCGAGCAATCCGGCTTGCCTCGCCAAGGCTCAGGCCCTTGGCCCGTTGGCAGTGGCTTCGCTGAAAAACCTGGGCTGTTATGCTCAGGGCAGCTCGCTTCTCATTCCACCGGCTTTCGGCAGCTACGGCACTATGGGGCCGCGTATCTTCCGCGGTACACCTTACTACAACCTGGATTTCTCCGTCACCAAGGCCATGAAGTTCAAAGAGCGCCTCACCACTCAGTTTCGGGCGGAGTTCTTTAACATTTTCAACCACCCCAATATCTCCAATCCATTTGGCGGGCCGGGTGGCGATAACACGTATACCGACCCGACGGCTACTGCGGGTGCGAGTTTCGGGCTCCGGCCGGAAACTCCGGACGTAACCAGTTCTAATCCGGTGCTGGGCTCCGGTGGTCCGCGGGCGATTCAGTTGGGCTTGAAACTGATCTTTTAGAATACCTAGGGCACCAAAGTGTGCAGCTTTTCGCGGAAGGGGCTGCCCAATACAGGCTGAATCTTCTGGCGAAACTCGAGTGTGTACGGCGCCGCAAGGTGCGTCTCAAAGGCTTCGCGCGATTTCCAGACCTCATAGATCGTGAAGTGGTTGGGATGGCCTTCCTGCTGCACGATCTCGAAACGCACGACACCCGGGTCCTTCTGACTCGCGGCGCCGAACTCGCGCACTGCGCGAGTGGCTTCCTCCAGCCGGCTGCTGGTTCCAGCGATATCAACATGTGTGACTACGTATAACGCTTTGCCGCTCTGGGCCCCCAATCTCGGTAATAGCCCAACGGCAAACCAGGAGAGCGCCAGCAGGATGGGTGTCGCAGAGATGCATCGTTTCATAGTTCAATGCCTCTCCGGAGTATACGCCTTTTCACTTTCACCGGCGAATACAGGCCGGCACCCGTCCTGCGATTTCACTGTCCAGTGCGCGAGAATACGCGCTTTGTGCCAAGGCTGGCGAGCCAGTCGAGATTGGGCTTCAACGACCAGTTGTTGGTAGCCGGCGGCGCCCAGTTGGGGTCGAATTGATCGTTGCATCCACCCACATCGAAATAGCAATGATCCGCAACACCGTCTGTAACCAGAGCGTCGGGGATCAGGTACCACCCGGCGCCGTTGCCTGTCGGGCTCCAGCATTGGGTACTTCCCGCGGAACAGGAATAGCCGCTCGTCCCTTGCGTGGCAGACTGGGTCCCGAATGACGGATCGGACTGTCCATTAACAATCGTCAGACGGCTTGCAGGAATGGCCGTATTCTGTTTTGCCAGGCAGGCGGTCAAATCGATGGGGATACCCGCGTTATTATAGTCGCCGCTGCTAAGCGCATATACCGCACTCACAGAAGGAGCATAGTTGCGCGCCAGAATCGCCAGAACTCCACCTTGGCTGACGCCCGATGTGACCACGCCCTTACGGCAGTTGGCTGCCGACATAGAGCATATGGTGCTGATGGCGCTGGTGGCCCGGCTAGCATCGAAGACTCCCTGTGCCCTGGGCGTGTAATCCGAGCAGCGCTGCACCGTTTCCGTATTACTGTACTGGACGCTGACCGAGAGGAACCCGCGCTGAGCCATCTGCGTGACAAACAGTAACGATAATGGATCCATGAATGCTTCGTATGTCCCAGGCACCCACACAAACACCGGATACGGACCGGGCCCGTATACGGTCGGATCGGGCGACTGATATAACAGCGGCTGCGATAGAGTGTAGGTCAACTTGGTAGGGTCGTACGACATATATGTCGCAAAGCCAGTCCTGGGCTGGGCATAAGCAGCCATGCCTGTAGAAAGCAGCAGGAGGAAGGCTCCGGTAACGGAGCGCCGGTTTCTCGACCTCGTGTCAGAGTCGAGACTATTGTTGATTCGCCGTGTCAACTGATTCGTCATCATACAAACAGTAGAGTGCCAGACCGGTATTAGCAGGGCTAGAGAATCCGGTACCGCTGCCGTACCTTATCCGTTGGACCTAACCTGGGACGCTAACGTCGGTGTGAGCGCAGTGCTGTCTGGATCAACGATGACTAAGATGAGACTGCTAACGTTCGGCGGCTTCCACGGCCTAACCAATCGGGTCCCGGACGATGAGCAAGCTGCTTTCGGTGCGGCAGCTCTGCGAGCGTACTCAGAAATGCTCTCCAGATGCAGTACGCGTGTGTAGAAATCGATCGATCGAGATCTTCGCTGTTAGCCGTTATAACTTTCGTCATTACTAAGCCGATAACTTAAGACAATGTTGCCGCTGCGATCGAGCGTGACGCGATTTTCGGCTTCGGGCGGGCCTTCGATCCCTCCTGAATCGAAATCGTTCCGGCACCCGGCCGGATCCGTCATGTTAGGATGGCCCAGATGGATGCTGTCAAAGCGAGATCAGCCGTAATGCAAGCTCCAGCGGGTGAATTTAACCTGAGCCGCCTGGAGCGCGTCATCTACGGCCCCGGAAAGATTGCTGCATTGAAAGAGGAGATGGAGCGGCGAACGCTTGAGCGGGCCGTGGTCGCCACCACCGATGTAGTAGCGGGACTGCCGGTCCTCAAAAGCGTGACCGATGCTCTCGGGACGCGCTGTGCCGGCGTCTTCACCGGAGTGGTACAGCATGTTCCGCGGGGCACCGTGAACGCGCTTGGAAAGGAACTGGAACGTCTCAATGCGGATAGTGTCATCAGTTTGGGCGGCGGCAGTCCGATAGATTCCTGTAAAGTCGCCCTATACGGCCTGCTGCCTGGGCGCGAACTGATCCACATTGCCGTTCCGACTACGTTATCCGCGGCCGAGTACACACACGCCGGCGGCGTTACCGATGAAAGCACACGGGTAAAGAGCGGCGTTTACGATCCCAGGGTCATGCCGCGCACGGTGATCGCCGACCCGCAACTCACGCTGGCGACGCCGGACTGGCTGTGGGTCACCACGGGCATGAGGGCGCTCGATCATGCCATCGAATGCGCCTACGCCATTCGCCACCAGCCGATCAGCGATGCCCTTGCCGCCAAGTCAATTGCGCTGCTGGTGAAACACCTCCCAGCTTCCATCCGCACCGAAGGCGAGGAACGGCTGGCGCATCGCGGCCACTGCCAGATGGCGGCGTGGTTTTCGATTTACGGCGCCATGAACACGCGGTTTGGCCTGTCACACCTCTTAGGGCATCAGATCGGGCCCCGATGGGATGTGCCCCATGGTGTTACGTCGTGCATTACGCTGCCGCACGCGATGCGGTTCATGGCCGAAATTGCGGCCGATCGGTTCGGGCCGGTGGCGGAGGGTTTTGGAGTGCCATTCGACCCCTCCAATCCCAAGCCCTCAGCTCTCGCCTGTGCCGGCCGAACAGCGGAGTTCATCGCGCAATTCGATGTCCCTCGCACGCTTCGGGCCGCGGGTGTGCCGCGGGAAGAGATCGGAGAGATCGTCGCTCCGATCGTGCATGAACTCGAACGCATGCAGGTAGTCGACCGCCCGCTGACCGAACAGGAAGTGCTCGGGTTGCTGGAAGCCTCATACTAACGTGGTTCAGTTTCAGGCCCAACTCCGTATACAGGAGCATCGCGAAACGGATTCTCAGGTATAATGAAACCAGATGGTTTTTAGACGCCCGCAAGAGCGGGCTGACGCACTCCGGAACCCATCCCAAAAACACTATTCCACTTTGTTGCGTCTTTTCCTGTCTGGAGGTACCCAACACCCACTCAATGAAAGCTAGCGTTCGCATCAGCCGGGGCGTAGAGAGCCTTTTTGGCACACGCGATGAGAACATCCGGTTATTGGAATCCGGATTAAACGTCCACACACAATTGGTCGACAACAATCTGGAGATCGAAGGCGATCCCGGGAATGTCCTGCGCGCGGAAAACATCCTGGAAGACTATAACAGCCTGATCCGCGAGGGTCACGTGTTCAATAACGGCGACCTGAACAGCTATCTGCGCGTGGTCACGCTCGATTCCGAGGTCTCGCTTCGTGCGCTCGTGCAAAGCGGACGGCAGCGCAATTTCGGGAAAAAGATTCTGGCGCCGAAATCGGTAAACCAGCGGCGCTATCTCGAAGCCATCGAACGCAACGATATGGTCTTCGGTGTCGGACCAGCCGGTACTGGCAAGACTTACCTGGCAGTAGCCATGGCAGTCTCTGCCCTGATGTCGAAGCAGGTGGCCCGGATCATTCTCACCCGCCCCGCCGTGGAAGCGGGCGAGCGGCTGGGATTCCTGCCTGGAACGCTGCAGGAGAAGGTAGATCCTTACCTGCGCCCGCTCTACGATGCGCTCTACGATATGCTCGACAACGACCGGGTCGAAAAACTGCTCGAGCGCAACGTCATTGAAGTGGCCCCGATTGCGTTCATGCGCGGCCGTACGTTGAACGATAGTTTCATCATCCTGGATGAAGCGCAGAATAGCACTCCCGAGCAGATGAAGATGGTGCTCACTCGTCAGGGCTTCAACTCCAAAATGGTCGTCAACGGCGATGTTACGCAGATCGACCTGCCCGGACGCCGCAGCGGTCTGATCGATGCCATTGAAGTGCTCAAGGGCGTGGAAGGCATCAGCTTCGTGCAGTTCGACGAGCGCGACGTGGTACGCCACTCCCTGGTGCAGCGCATTGTCAAAGCTTACGAACGCTATAACGAAACAATCGGCGGCGGGCGGCAACTCTCGCTCAAACTCGCCGAATCCGGAGCGGAAAACGGCAACGGGGAAAATAGAGCCGCCTCTCCGGATCCGGCGGTCGATACCGCTCCGCAGGCCTGAGCGCCGCAATGTCCCCCGAAGGCAGTACCGTTTCCTTTCGCCCCGTTCCGCAGCATTTCGGTACGCGGCCGATTGAACGGTTTGCCCGCAAGCTGGAAACTGAGATCACGCGTGGCCGGCCGTTTGAATGTCTGATTACCACTGACGCCGAACTGAGACGTCTCAACCGCAATTACCGCGGGCAAGACTCGGTCACCGATGTTTTATCGTTTCCTTCGCCGCCCGTACCGCTCGACCGCGGCGTGACACGGCCGCTGGGTAGCATCGCCATCTCTCTGCCGCGCGCTCGCGCTCAGGCGCGCGAGTTTGGACACAAGACGGAGCAGGAGATTCAGATTCTCATGCTGCATGGTGTTTTGCACCTGCTGGGCATGGATCACGAAACGGACGCCGGAAGGATGGCGCGCGCGGAAAAACGGTGGCGGGCGCGCCTGGGCCTGCCCAGCAGCTTAATTGAACGGGTGCAGTCATGACCCTTGCAATCGTTTTCCTGACCTTGCTGGCGATACCGCTTTTGGCGATCGTTGCGTTTGTCCAGGTGCTCTACCTCGAGAGCATGCGGCTGCGAACGCGTGACCTGCCCTCGCTGAAGTTCTTCAAGGACACGCTGGAAGACAAGCTCGGAATGAAGACAGAACAGGGCGCCGGTTCGTTTTCCCTCATCAAGCACACTCTGCTGGTGCTGGCCGCTCTCGGCTACTTCGCATGGTTTGCCGATGGCGCGGCGTGGCAATGGAGCACCTTCTGGCAGGCCGGCCTTGCGGCCTGGCTCACCATGATGGCGGTGACCTACGCACTTCCTCAATTGCTATATCGCCGCACCAAAGCCGAGTGGTTGTTGCCCCTGGTGCCATTGCTGCGCGGGTTGAGCTGGCTGGCCCGCCCTTTCGAAGGCTTGCTCGCCTTCTTTCAATCCCTGATCGATCTGGCGGATGATGCCGCCGTGGCACAGGAAGCTCCCACCCCCGCGGAGAACATCGATGCGCTGATCTCCGCAGGCACTGAGGAAGGTCTGATCGCGGAAGAGGATCGGGAACTCATCCAATCAGTGGTCGAGTTCGGCGACAAGGTGGTGCGCGAAGTGATGACGCCGCGCCCCAATATCGTCGCTATTTCAGCCGACGCCTCCCTGGAACAATTACGGCAGCTCGTCATCACCGAACAGTATTCGCGGATTCCCGCCTACGAACAGAATATCGATCAGGTTGCCGGCTTTGTGCACGTTCGCGATATGTTCGAGCTCGAAGAAGAAGAGCGGGAACACCGCACTGTCCGCGAACTGCTTCGTCCGATCATGTTTGTGCCCGAGACCAAGCCCGTGAACGATCTCATGCGCCAGATGCAGCAGGAAAATACCCACATGGTGATCGTAGTCGACGAGTACGGCAACACCGCGGGGCTGGCCACTATGGAAGACCTGCTCGAAGTGATCATTGGCGAAATTCGCGATGAGCACGAGCCCGACAGCGACATTGCGGAAGACGGTATGGGAGGCTTTATTGTCTCCGGGAACTTCGACCTCGACCGTGTCGGCGACCTGTTTGAGTCCTTCCATCGCGAAGAGGACATCGAGTCTACGACCGTGGGCGGGCTGCTCACGGAATGGCTGGGACGGGTGCCTGCGGCCGGCGAGTTCGTCGAGCGCGATGGCATCCGTTTTGAAGTGCTTGCCAGCGATGAACTGCGGGTCGGTCAGGTGCGGATCAGAAAATCGCAGACCGTAGCCCATGAGTAAATCCTTTCGCTCGGGGTTCGTCTCCCTGGTAGGCCGGCCCAATGCGGGCAAATCGACTCTCTTGAATGCGCTTGTAGGCCAAAAGGTAGCGATTGTCGCCGACAAGCCGCAGACCACCCGCACCTCCATCCAGGGCGTGCTGACCTTGCCCGAAGCCCAGGTGATCTTTCTCGATACACCCGGAATCCACAAAGCCGACACGCCGCTGAACAAGCGCATGATGGACGTGGTCCGTGCTGCGCTGGAGGAACGGGACCTGCTGCTATTCCTATCGGATTCCACGCGGCCCTTTGATGACGAGGACCGCCGCGCAGTGGATGTGTTGCGCAAGACCGGCACACCGGCGGTGCTGGTGCTTAATAAGGTGGATTTGCTGAAGGAGAAGGCCGTGCTGCTGCGTTTAATCGAGCAGTACAAAAGCATTTTCGAATTTGCCGACTACGTTCCGATTTCCGCCGCCAAAGGCGAGGGCCTCCCGGTGCTGAAAAAGGTCATCCTGGAACGTCTGCCCGAAGGCCCGCCTTACTTTCCTGAAGATCACATCACTGACCAGCCCGAGCGTTTCCTGGCCGGTGAACTGATTCGCGAAAAGGTGCTTCAAAGCACGCGCCAGGAGGTGCCGCACGCAATTGCGGTCACGGTCGACAAATGGGAAGAGACCCCTCGCCTCACACGCATCTTTGCCACTATCCGCGTTGAGCGTCCGGGGCAGAAGGCCATCGTGATTGGAAACAAAGGCGCGATGCTGAAGAAAATCGGCAGCCAGGCACGGCTCGAAATGGAAAGGCTCTTCGGCATCAAAATTTATCTCGACCTGCATGTCCGTGTGCAGCCGGGGTGGCGGGAGCAGGCTGCCTACCTGAACACGCTCGACTGGCGTACAATGGCCGGGGAAGATGAAATATAAACTCTGCGTGTCACTGTTGATCGGCTTCCTGTTCGCCGTGGCCTGTCTTGGCAAGCAAGAAGTTTTGACAGACGATACGATCGCCGACCAGGTGATGATCAAACTGGCGAATGACGACAGGGTGAAAGGCGGCGCGCTCAAGGTCGATGTGAAACAGGGGGTTGTCACTCTGGCTGGCGCCGTCGAGGAACCCAGACAAAAAGAACGTGCAGAGAAACTCGCCAAGAAAGTGAAAGGCGTCAAGCAGGTGATCAACAACATCACCTTCCGCAAATGACTCGTTCTTTGCTTCTGGCTGCCTGGTGCTTCGCGGCTTTGGCGCAGGACTTTTCCCGGGTTAGCATCGGCAAGATCGCCGCGGGCTACCGTTTCACGGAAGGGGCCGCATGGTCCAAAGAGGGATACGTCATCTTCAGCGATACTCCTGGCGACCAGCTCCTGAAATGGGTACCTGGACATGCGCCGGAGTTATTCCGCGAGGGAGCGCATGGACCAAGCGGAAATGCTTTTGACGCTCAGGGCAGGCTCTATACATGCGAAACGCGTGCGCGCCGTGTTACCCGCACCGATAAAACGGGCAGGGTCGAAGTGCTGGCGGAACGTTGGGACGGCAAACGGCTCAACGCGCCCGCTGGTATCGTGGTGAGCAAGAACGGGCATGTGTACTTTACCGATCCGGCCTTCGGATATCAATCGGATCACCGCGAGCTGGATTTTTACGGGGTTTACCACATCCCCTTGAAAGGGCCGACGCAAGTAATTGCCAAACCTGCGGGGCGGCCGCACGGAATTGCCATATCCCCCAATGGCCGCGTGCTCTATGTTTCGAACGCCGATGAGCATAACATCCGTGCTTACGACCTCGATAAGAACGGCGACGTGTCGGGCGAGCGCATCCTGGTTTCCGGTGTGGCGGGCGTACCGGGCGGCATGACAGTAGACGAGCAGGGTAACCTGTATCTTGCCGCTAACGGCATTGCCGTTTATAGTCCCGACGGACGATTACTCCATACCATCGACTTGCGAGAGCAGGCGTCCGGTTGCGCCTTTGGTGAAGCCGACATGAAATCTCTCCTGGTGACCGCCCGCGGCTCTGTTTATCGTCTCCGGCCCGGAGAGAAGTGAAAGACGAACGCCGGTATCCCAAATATCCCCTCCTGGGTGTAGGTGCGCTCATTTTTGAAGGCGATCGCATCCTGCTGACTCAACGCGGCAAACCGCCCCTCATGGGACTATGGTCCCTGCCGGGTGGCCTCGTGGAAACCGGTGAAAACTTGGACGCCGCGATCCGGCGCGAAGTCCGCGAAGAAACCGGGCTGGAAGTACGCCCCTTGGGGGTGCTTGAGATCTTCGAGCGCATTATGCGCGACAACAGCGGTGCAGCCGAATACCATTACGTTTTGATCGACTATATCTGCCGCGTGACAGGCGGCGTGCTTTGCGCGGGCGATGATGCCTGCGAGGCGCAGTGGGTTCGCCGGCGCGGCTTGAACGACCTGGAAATCACCGAAGGCACACTGGCGGTAATTGAAAAAGGATTTCGTAACCGCGGAAAATAC
The DNA here is from genome assembly GCA_003175985.1 of Terriglobia bacterium. Lineage (GTDB taxonomy): Bacteria > Acidobacteriota > Terriglobia > Bryobacterales > Bryobacteraceae > PSRJ01. Next base: position 15,402 of record PSRJ01000198.1, on the reverse strand, counting down.
AAGTGAAGCGAGTTGCACTTCTTTGAAGACCAGCGCTGACGTACTCGAATACGAATCGCTGCGGGAATTGATCGGCCGTTATGTCTCCAGTCCGCTCGGGCAGCGCGAGTTGGAGAAGATCCAGCCATACGCCGATCGCGCGCGCCTGGAGGAGGATCTCGCCGAGACCGGCGAGGCGATCGGCTACCTGCGTCTCGCGGCGCGCCCTCAGCCCGCTGCTCGCGGAGCGGCGATCCGAGTCAATTTCGCCGGTCTACCCGACCTCGAAGCCGCGGTAAACAAGCTCCGGATCGAAGGGGCCAGCCTCGATCCCAAGGAGATTTTCGATGTCTTCCTGCTGCTGGACCGCGCCGCCGACGCCAAGTCCGTGCTTACGGCGGCGGCCGAACGTTTTTCGCGTCTCGGCCGGCGCGCCCAGTCTATCGGCGATTTTCGCGCGCTGTTAAATGATCTCGACGGCAAAATCCTGCCTGACGGCACGGTTTCCGACCATGCCAGTGTGGCGCTCGCCCGGCTGCGGCGGGATATCGAACGGCAGAAGAAAGCCATTCAGGAATCCCTTGAGCGCTTCCTCCGCACGCACCGCGAAGAAGGCGTGCTCCAGGAGGAATTCGTCACCATTCGCAACGAGCGGTTCGTGGTGCCCGTCATCGCCGGCCAGCGGCGCAAGATCGATGGAGTCATCCATGGCGCCAGTTCGAGCGGGCATACGCTCTTTATCGAGCCGCTGGAAACCATCGACCTCAACAACGAACTGGTTCGCCTGGCCGAGGAAGAGATACGAGAAGTACATCGCATCCTGCTGGAAATCACGGACCGGCTCCGCGGATACAGCGAGTCGATCCGCCAAACACTGAACACCATGGCGGAACTGGAGCTGATATTCGCCAAAGCGCGTTTCGCCACGGAATTCGATTGTGCTATCCCCCGTTTCGGCGAGCGGCTCCTACTGAAAGACGCGCGCCACCCGCTGCTCGAAGATGTGCTGCGGCGGCGCCGCAAATCCGCGGTGCCGATCGGGTTGGAATTGACGCGCGAGCGCCGGACTCTTTTGATTAGCGGCCCGAATACCGGCGGCAAGACGGTAACTCTCAAGACGGTCGGCCTGCTCAGTTTGATGGCGCAATCGGGTCTGCCCGTGCCGGCGGCCGAGGCGGAGTTTCCACTCTTCGAGCAGGTGCTTGCGGATATCGGCGATTATCAGTCGATTCAAGAAAACCTGAGTACGTTTTCCGCACACGTGTCGAATATCCGCGAAATGGCCCTCGACGTAACACCCGATTCGCTGGTACTGCTCGACGAGCTGGGTGCAGCTACTGACCCGGAAGAGGGCGGGGCTTTGGGCGTGGCGATTGTGGAACACTTCCGCGCGGCCGGGGCATTCACTCTGGTTTCGACTCACCTGATGGCGCTCAAGATCTATGGAGCCGGAACAGATGGCGTCATAAACGGTTCCATGGGATTTGACGAAACTACTCTGGAACCTACGTTCCAACTGCGGCTGGGTCTTCCCGGCAAGTCCGCCGGATTGGAAATCGCGACACACCTCGGAATGCCGGAAGACATCATGCGGCGCGCACGCCACTCCCTAAGCGATCGGGAGCGGGATGTCACACGTTTCTTAAGCGAACTGCAACGCCGGATCGAAGCCACGCAGGCACTGGAACTGGACTTACGGGAGAAGATCGCTGCCGCCGAAAAGCGCGAGAAGGACCTCGCGCGGGAGTGGGAGCAGCGCGAGAGCGCCAAGCTCAAAGAACTGGAGCGCCGTACCGAGCAGGCGCTGGCCCGCTTCGAGGAGCAGGCCCAGGAAACCATTGGCAAGATCGTGCGCAGCGCGGACCAGCGCAAGGCGGCGCAGGAAGCCCAGCGCCGGGTTGCCAAAACCAAGCGCGTGCTGCGCGAGGATTTCGAGACCACCGTCCTTTCCACGCAGGAGGATTCGCGCCGGGGCGAGATCCGCCCTTTGCGCATTGAAGAAGGTGTTCGCGTACGGCTTCGCGATGTCCGCGAGCCCGCGCGAGTACGCCGTAAGCTGGGCAACGACCGCCTGGAAGTGGAAGCCGGTTTCATGAAGATGCAGGTCTCGATCGACGACGTGATTGAAGTCCTGCCCGAAACGGCGTCCACTCCAAGCAAACTCCCTAAGGGCGTTAGCTATCGGCCCGCGCCGGAGCTTGCGCCTGTTGTCCAGGAAATCAATGTGATTGGCCAGCACGCCGAGGAAGCTCGCGATGCGGTGGATGAGTTCTTAGACCGTGCCGTGATGGCGACGGCCGCCCGCGTCCGCATTGTCCACGGCCATGGCATGGGTATTCTGCGAAAAACGATTCAGGAACTGTTGAGCAGCCATCCCCATGTGGGAAAGTTCTACCCCGCGCCCCAGCAGGAAGGAGGGGCGGGGGCCACGATCGTCGAAATCAAGGAATAATGCGCCTCAAAATTGTTCAAGCAGGCGAAGCCGTGCTGCGCCAGGAGGCGCGGGCACTGTCTCCCGAAGAGATTCGCAGCGCGGAAATCCGGCAGCTCATCGAATTGATGCGCGAAACGATGCGCGATGCGCCCGGAGTAGGACTCGCCGCTCCCCAGGTGGGACTTCCCCTACAGCTCGCTGTGATCGAAGACCCCGAGGAATTGCAGCGCGCGATCGCCCCCGAGCGCCTCGCTGAGCGCGGACGCCATCCCGTACCCTTCCACGTCATTGTGAATCCGGTAATCACCCTAGAGGGAGAGGCCGTGGAGTTCTTCGAAGGATGCCTGAGCGTTGGAGGCTTCACCGCGCTCGTGCCGCGCGCCGCTCGGGTTCGCGTGGAATGCCTCGACCAGAATGGCGCTCCCATAGCAATCGACGCTGATGGCTGGTACGCGCGCATCTTACAGCACGAGATCGATCACTTGCACGGCACCCTATATGTGGACCGGATGCACACCCGTTCCTTCATGAGTGTGGATCATTTCGCACGCCGCTGGAATGATTTGCCGATCCTTGAGGCAAAACAACGGCTCGGAATAGCAATGTCTGCTTAAGATATAGGTAATTTGACCGATGCTGATTTTTCGATTCCGTTTCATACTTTTATCGCAAAGAAAATGGACCTCGGAAAGACAATTCGACTCTTGATAGCCGAACGCGACAGGCTGATTAAAACGATCGCTTCTCTGGAACAATTGCAGGCCGGCGAGCCTGCGGCAGTCTCCCAAAAACGGCGCGGCCGCAAGTTTATGGGCGCCCGCGAACGGCGAGAAGTTTCGGAGAGGATGATGCGGTACTGGGCCAAACGGAACGCCGCGAAGATCGAGGCAGTCCCTCCCGATCCGCATACCCGAGCCGCGGGAGCATAACAGCCTCAGTTCGTCGCGGGGTTGCTATACTTCAGAGTACCCCCACCCTGAGGTGTTTATGCGGCGTTACGCGCTCTTCTTACCCCTTTTCGCAGTCTTTGCACTCGCTGCCGCGGCATTGGCTCAAACCTTGCCGTCCGGTGTCCAGCGAGTGACGGCCGCTGAAGGCATTACTGAGTTTTCCTTTCCCAACGGCCTTCACGTTCTGCTGTTCCCGGACGCATCCAAACCCAAAGTGACGGTGAACATGACCTACTTGGTCGGCTCGCGTCACGAAGGTTACGGCGAAACCGGCATGGCGCATCTGTTGGAACACTTGATGTTCCGCGAGACCAGGACCCGCCCGGACATCAAGAAGGAACTGGTGGATCACGGCGCCGTCATGAATGGCACCACGTCGTGGGACCGCACCAACTATTTCGAAACCGTGAATGCGAGCGACGAGAACCTGCGCTGGGCCATCCAGATGGAAGCGGACCGCATGGTCAACACGCAGATCGATAAGAAGAATCTCGATTCGGAAATGACCGTGGTGCGCAACGAGTTCGAACGCGGCGAGAACAGCCCCGACCGGATTCTGCAGCAGAGGGCGATTGAAACGGCTTTTACCTGGCACAATTACGGCAAGCTCCCAATTGGAAATCGCTCGGATATTGAGAACGTGCCCATCCCCAAATTGGCGGCATTCTACCAGAAGTATTATCAACCGGATAATGCCGTGCTCACCATCGCCGGCAAATTTGACGAAACGCAAACACTAGCGTGGGTGGCCGAGGCCTTCGGGCGTATTGGCAAACCATCGAGGAACCTCGACCCTCCTTACACAGTCGAGCCGACTCAGGATGGGGAACGGTTCGTAGCGTTGCGCCGGGTAGGCGATGTGCAGAGCGTGGTGGCGGTTTATCACATTCCGGCCGGGTCGCATCCCGATGCTGCCGTAATCGAAGTCTTGGCGGGCGTGCTCGGGGAACAGCCTTCGGGCCGCCTTCACAAGGCGCTCGTGGAAACCAAGAAGACCGTCTCGGCCGGTGCGGGCGCCGAAGAGCTGCATGACCCCGGGTTCCTGTTGGCAACTGCAAGACTGCGCACCGATCAGTCGTTGGATGACGCGCGGCAAACGCTTGTAAGCACCCTGGAAAAACTCGCCGACGACCCGCCCACCCGGGAAGAAGTGGAGCGCGTAAAGACTCGCATCCTGAAGCAAATGGAATTGCAGATGACGAATACGCAGTCCATCGCCTTGCAGCTGAGCGACTGGGCATCTATGGGCGATTGGCGTCTCTTATTCGTCACGCGCGACCGCATCAAAGCGGTGACTCCCGAAGACGTCCTGCGTGTCGCGAAGGCCTACCTGAAAGAGTCTAACCGCACGGTGGCCGAATTCATTCCTACCGCCGCGCCGGAACGCGCCGAAATTCCGCCGGTTCCGGATGTCGTTTCCATGTTGAAGGACTTCAAAGGCGGTGAGGCAGTTGTGGCAGGGGAAGCCTTCGACCCGACGCCGGCGAACATTGAGTCCCGCGTGAAACGGGACAAACTGCCGGGCGGGCTGAAGGTGGTGCTACTGCCAAAGAAAACCCGTGGCGGGACGGTTACTGCCTTGGTCACTCTGCGGTTCGGCGATGAGAAGTCGCTAATGGGCAAAGCCATGGCGGCGCAGTTCGCCGGAGGGCTTCTCATGCGCGGCACGAAGAACAGATCGCGGGAACAGATCCAGGAGGAGTTGGATCGCTTGAAGGCGCGCATGAACGTTATCGGTGGCCCCACGAATGTCACCGCCAGCATTGAAACTGTGGAGGCCAATTTGCCGGCGGTATTGCGCCTGGCGTCCGAAGTTCTGCGGGAACCAGTCTATCCGGAGAAGGAGTTCGAACAGTTGCGGCAGCAGCGCATCGCGGCCGTAGAAGCGTCGCGCAGTGACCCCGGCGCGCTGGCTTCAGTGGAACTCGAGCGCCGTGTCAATCCCTATCCGCGCGGCGACGTCCGCTACATCGCGCGGCCCGAAGAACAGATTGAAGACCTGAAGAAACTCACGCTCGAAGAAGTGCGCCGGTTCCATGAGCAGTTTTACGGCGCCTCGGCGGGCGAATTCGTAGTGGTTGGTCAATTCGACCCTGCCGCGATCGAAAAGACGGCCGCCGGACTGTTTGAGGGCTGGAAGGCCAATAGCGGGTATACGCGCATTGCCAGCGCTTATCGCAAGACCGAGCCGGCGAACCTGAAAATCGAAACACCCGACAAACAGAACGCAACGTTTCTTGCGGGGATGCAAATTCGCATCTCCGATGATGACGCTGACTACGCCGCTCTGGAGCTGGCAAATTACATGCTCGGCGGCAGCTTCGCTTCCCGGCTGGTGCACCGTATCCGGGATAGTGAAGGTCTGAGCTATGGCGTCCGCTCGTCGTTCCAGGCTCCTCCCCGGGACGACTCCGGAGGCTTTACAGCTTCTATCATCGCCGCCCCCCAGAACACACCGAAAGCCGAAGCCAGCTTCCAGGATGAGTTCGCTCGCATGTTGAAGGACGGCTTCAGCGCCGAGGAGGTTGCCGCGGCGAAAAAAGCGCTGCTGCAAGAGCAGCTGGTGGGACGCTCCCAGGATCAGACGCTGGCCCGTCTGCTCTCCGTACGCGAGCGTTTCGATCGCACGATGCGTTTTGATGAAGCGTTCGAGGCAGCCATCGCCAGTCTGACGCCGGAACAGGTCAATGCCACCGTGCGGCGGCGGCTCGACCCGGGCGGACTGGTGATCGTAAAGGCGGGAGATTTTAGGAAAGCCGGCGCGTTTCAGCAGAATTGATCGCCCGTTTAGCGGTATGCTGATTCCTTATGGCTGACGCTACCGCTCCCGCCCGGCAAATGGGCTTTGCTACGCGCTCGCTGCACGCGGGCCATGTTCCCGATAAGGCATCGCTTGCGCGTGCGGTGCCCATCTATCAGACGACGTCCTACGTTTTCGAGGATTCCTCCCACGCCGCCGCGCTCTTCGCGCTCCAGCAGTTCGGGAATATCTATACCCGGATCATGAATCCCACCACGGCGGTTTTCGAAGAGCGCGTGGCGTCGCTCGAAGGAGGCATTGCGGGCCTGGCCACCTCCAGCGGCCAGGCGGCGCAGTTCCTGGCGATTTCGAGCATCGTGGGAATGGGCGAGGAAGTGGTTGCCGCCAGCACGCTCTATGGCGGCACGTATACCCAGTTCGACGTCAGCTTCCGGCGCATCGGTATCAACGTGAAGTTCGTAGAGCCCGACGATCCGGAAAACTTCCGCAAGGCGATCACTCCGAAAACGCGTGCCCTCTACGGCGAGACCATCGCCAATCCGCGCATGAACGTGCTGGATATCGAAAAGGTAGCCAATATCGCCCATGAAGCCGGCGTGCCCCTGGTAATCGATAACACCATGGCATCGCCTTATTTATGCAGACCAATCGAATTCGGAGCCGATGTCGTGGTGCATTCCGCCACCAAGTTCTTGGGCGGGCACGGTACTTCCATCGGCGGCATCATCGTCGATAGCGGGAAGTTTCTGTGGACAGACAAGTTCCCCGCGATCACGCAGCCCAGCCCCGGCTATCATGGCATGAAATTCAGCGAAGTGTTCGGGAACCTGGCGTTCATTATCAAAGCGCGCGTAGAGGGCCTGCGCGATTTCGGCCCGTGCATGGCGCCGTTTAATTCGTTCCTGTTCCTGCAAGGCATCGAAACCCTCAAATTCCGCATGGAACAGCACAGCGCGAACGCCCTGGCGATGGCCGAATGGCTGACGAAGAATCCCGCCGTAAGCTGGGTCAAATATCCGGCGCTGCCCTCCAGCCCTTATCACAAGCTGGCGCAAAAGTATCTGCCGAAAGGCGCGGGATCGATCGTGACTTTTGGCATCAAGGGTGGCCTGGAAGCGGGGAGGAAACTCATCGATTCCGTGCAGCTTTTCTCCCACCTCGCCAATCTGGGCGACGCCAAGAGCCTGATCATTCACCCGGCTTCCACCACGCACCAGCAGTTAACCGATGATCAGCAGCTCGATGCCGGCGTCAGCAAAGATCTTGTAAGAATTTCGGTGGGAATCGAGGATCTGGACGATCTAATTTGGGATCTCGATCAAGCCATCGCGGCATCTCAGAAATAGCTGTACTATTCGAGTAGAGGCGTCACTTCGATGTATAAGGTCTCCGCAGCTTTCCTCGCCGTGGCGGTTCTTATTGGCTGTTCCTCGGAAAGCAGAAAACCGCCTTCGCGAGCGGAAGCAGCTTCCATTCGTGTGATCGAAAACCCGCTGCCGGGAATGCCGCCGGTGCTCGACGGCTCGGACATCTATTCGGCCGACCGGCCCGGACAGCTCAGTCCCGAGGTGCGCGATTTCCCTTCGCGCGTTTATGTCCCCAATACCGTGAGCAATACGGTAGATGTGATCGATCCCGCCACATACAAGGTAATTGACCACTTCAAAGTAGGACGGTTGCCGCAGCACGTTACACCTTCGTACGACCTGAAGACTCTCTGGGTTTTGAACGACCGGGGTAACAGCCTGACGCGTATCGATCCGAAGACCGGGAACAAAGAGGAAACCATCCCGGTGCTGGATCCCTACAACATGTACTATACGCCGGACGGCAAGTACGCCATCGTCGTGGCAGAGCAGAGGGAACGGCTGGAATTCTATGACGCTCATACCATGAAGCTGTCCCGTGAGCTATGGGTGCCTTGCAAAGGCGTCGATCACATGGATTTTTCCGCCAATGGCCGTTTTCTGATTGCGAGCTGCGAGTTTGGCGAAGCGATGATTAAAGTGGATGTGGCTAGTCAAAAGCTCTTGGGTCGCCTGCCGATCCATCCCGCGGGTATGCCGCAGGACGTCAAGACGTCGCCCGATGGATCGGTCTTCTACGTGGCGGACATGCATGCCAACGGCGTACATCTGATCGACGGCGAGGCATTTAAGCAAATCGGTTTTGTGCCCACGGGCAAGGGCGCGCACGGCCTGTATGTCAGCCGCGATTCTAAAATCCTGTATGTCTCCAATCGCGGCGAAGGCAGCATCTCATTAATCGATTTGGCAACCCGCCAGGTCGTCAAGAAGTGGGAGTTGCCCGGCGGCGGGAGCCCCGACATGGGGGGTGTGTCGGCCGATGGCAAGGTGTTATGGCTGGCCGGCCGGTTCGATTCCGAAGTGTATGCGATCGATACCGATAACGGGCGCTTGTTGGCGCGCATACCCGTAGGCCGCGGCCCGCATGGATTATGCGTGTATCCCCAACCCGGGCGGTATTCGTTGGGGCACACCGGCGTCTTTCGCTAAGCGATATACTGTTCCCACTATGAAGCGCATACTCTTAGCGGGATTGCTGAGCGGGATCGCCGTTTTTGCATGGGAGTCCGTCACGCACTTGGCGTCGCCGCTCGGCCAGGCGGGCATCAAGCCGCTCTCGAACGAGCAGGCCGTCCTGACGTCACTCAAAGACAATATCGAGGATGCCGGATTCTACTTCTTTCCGGCGCCCACGCCGCAGAATGCCGGGCAACAGGGTGTCACCGGGATTATGGTCGTTAATCCCAACGGCAGCCTGGCAATGGCCCCGGGCCAGCTCATCACGCAGGCGGGCGCGGATATCATAGCCATGATTCTCGCGGCAGCGCTGCTGGTAGCAGTTCCAATCGCAGGGTTCGGCAAGCGTGTGTTATTCGTTACGGCGATGGGCCTGCTTCCGGTTCTCCGCTCCGAGCTGCCCTATTGGAACTGGTATGGCTTTCCCTCCATGTACCTGATCGCGCAGACAGTCATTCAGGTCGGAGCCTTCGCCGTCGGGGGCCTGGTCCTGGCGAAGATGATCAAGAGCGATTCCAGCGTGCCGCGGGCTGCCCGGAAGGCGGCCTGAGTTCCACTAAGGACGCAGGAGCGTAGCGGCAACTCCGTCGATGTCCGCCGCGAAAACCAGTAGCGCCTCGCCGGTTACGGCCGTCGGTCGCTAACCGCGAACCCATTGCCAAGATCGACGCCGCCGTCTGCCCGCAAGCGTACTGAGATTGTGCTCGGGTCTTCGACCGGCACTTTTCGTATAATCATCCGTCCCCGCGCCGCACAAGAGCCTGATGATCTTCAACCGTAACGGACAGGTCTGCCGCGCGGGCAGACCAGAACAAGACCGCCAGCACTAGAGGCTTGACCAGCTCGAAGTTGGCATATTCAAGCGATTCTACAACGAAGAAGTTACCACGTTGTAAGTGGCTTCGGCCGTCTTTACCGCAGCATTCCTAGTACTGCGTTCACCAGCACCGCTCCCATGCCTATCGGAATCATGACCTTCCATCCGATATTCATGAGCTGATCGTAGCGGTAGCGCGGAAAGGTGCCGCGGAACCAGATCATCGCATAGACAATACAAGAGACTTTCACCAGGAACCAGAAGAGACCGATCATGGCCTCGTTCAACGCGGGAATGGCGAATAACGCAGCCGCGGCCAGCAGGAATATCGCGATGGCCATCAAGACCTTTTGTTGAATGGGATCGACCAACCGCTTGACCATCGTGGAGATCGCCAGCGCCGAGCCGGCGAACAAGAATATCGGGACCAGCGTATTGAGCGGGAATGTCAGCCACTCCACGCTGGGAAACGGTCGCAGCCAGCCGCCCCAAAAGAGAGTCACGGCCACGGCCGCCACCACAAAAATGTTGGCGTATTCGGCAAGAAAGTAAAACGCCCAGCGCAGGCCGCTGTACTCCGTGTGGAACCCCGCGACCAGCTCCGATTCCGCCTCGGGCAGGTCGAAAGGCGCCCGGTTCGTTTCGGCCACCGCGGAAATCATATACACCGCGAACGGCACGAGCATGAACCCGTAGTTGCCGAAAACAAACCAGGTGCCGCGCTCCAGTTGCGCTTTCACGATTCCCTGCATGCTGAGCGTACCGGCGGTCATCACTCCTGAAAGCAAAGCAAATGCCAGCGCCACTTCATAGCTCACCAGTTGCGCGGCGCTCCGCAGCGCTCCCAGCAGAGGATAGTGGCTGTTGGAGGCCCACCCGCCCAGGATGATGCCGAGGATACCCACGGCTGACATCGCCGAGATCACTAGCAGCCCCACATTGACGTCGGCGACAAAGAAGTTAGGGGCGAAAGGCAGCACGGCCAACGCCGTGAGGGCCGTGAAAGTGGAAATCACCGGCGCCATCCAGAAGATGGCCTGGTCGGCTTCCGCCGGGATGATGTCTTCTTTGAGGAGCAATTTCAAGGCGTCCGCGATCGGCTGGAGCAATCCATGCGGTCCCACCCGCATCGGCCCCAGCCGGACTTGAAAATCGGCCAGCACTTTGCGCTCGACCAGGCTGAGATAGGCCGCCACCAGCGGAAAGACCGCGAGGATGACCAGAGTAATGATCAGCGGCATCCACATATCGTCCTCACCTCACCACCGAGGTCAGCGCCAGCCGCAGAAACGGTTCGGGATAAATTCCGATCGCTAGTGTGAGGAGCCCGCTCACTCCCAGAGCCAGGCGAAGACCGACGCTGCTGGCGATAGGCGTCTTCTCCGTGACTTCGCTGATGAACATGCTGCGCACAACTTTGAAGTAGTAGTAGAGAGCCACTGCCACGTAAAGCGTGGCGATCACCGCCAGCGTGTAATGACCGGTCTGAATCAGCGCCAGGAAGATGTAATACTTCCCCAGAAAACCGGCCGTGGGCGGAATCCCTGCCAGCGACAGCAGAAAGATGAGCATTAGCACCGCGTAACCGGGGTTCTTGTGCATCAATCCGGCGATATCGTCAAGCTCTTCTCCGATGATGTTCGAGCGCCGTAAAGCCACCACCACCAGAAAAGCGCCCAGGTTCATGAAGGTGTAGACCATCACGTAAACGGCGATGCCGTTAATGCCTGTGCGATTGCCTGCAATCAGGCCCAGCAGCATGTAGCCGGCATGTGAGATGGAGCTGTAAGCCAGCAGCCGCTTGATATTGGTCTGATTGATCGCGGCCAGATTTCCCAGCGTCAAAGTAGCCACTGCGACGGCTGAGAGCAGCGGCTCCCATACCTGGCGGGCCGAAGCGAGCGGCCCAAGAAAAATACGAAGCAGAAAGGCGATGGAGGCGGCCTTTGAGGCAACCGAGAGATAAGCCGTCACCGTAGTCGGCGCGCCCTCATAAGCGTCGGGAGCCCACATGTGGAACGGTACAGCCGAGATCTTAAACAGCAGCCCGACCGAGGTCGTGGCCAGCGCAAGGAAGACCACCGGGTCCCAAGCCGGGCGCGCGGCGATAGCGGACGAGACCGCGGCTAGCTTGGTCGATCCGGCGATCCCGTACATTACCGAAAAGCCGTAAGCCAGAAAGCCTGTCGAAAACGCACCGAGCAGCAGATACTTTAAGGCCGCTTCATTGGAGCGCTTATCGGTGCGCAGGAATCCGACCATCACGTAGAAGCATAGCGCCATCAGTTCCAGCCCGATAAACAGGGTTACCAGATCGGTGCCGGCCGCCAGAAAGTACATCCCGCACTGCGCGAACAGGATCAGGCCGTAATATTCGCCGTGATGCTCGCCGGCGATCTCCAGGTACTTGTAGGAGACAACCGCCACAATCAGCGCGGCAACTACGAAGATTGCGTTGAAGAAAATCCCGAAGCCATCCACCGTCACCGACCCGTGGAAGCCGGTAAGCTCGCTCACACCGTTGGAGGCCAGCCAGGCCTGCTGGCGCCACAGCCCCCACCCGGTAAAGGCCTCCGCGAGCACTACAAACATCAGCAGTCCTTTGCGCTGGCGCGGGCTCGGGAAGAGCCAGAAGTCGAACAGCAGGACCGCGCACCCGAACAATGCCAACACGATCGCAGGCACGATCGTGAAATGATCTGTGACAGTGTAGAACTGGCTCATTGACCCGCTCCTCGGAACACCGGTTTCTGAGCCGCGGCCGCCAGGGAGCGGTCCTCGAAGTAATGCGGCCGCACCCGCTGCACGATCTCCGTCACGGGCGTTCGCAGCACGTCAAAGTACGGCTTGGGATAGACCCCAATCCAAAAAGCCCACGCGATCAGGGGCACAAATACCGCCATCTCGCGGAAGCTGAGATCCGGCAGTCTCCGGTTCTTTTCATTGGTCACTTCGCCCAACATGGTGCGCTGGTACAGCCACAGCAGGTAGGCCGCGCCGAAGACTACACCAGTCACCGCAAACCCGGCCCACGCGCGGTTCGCTTCAAAGGCGCCTTGCAAAATGGTGAATTCGCCGATGAAGCCATTAAGCAGCGGCAGGCCGGCGGAACTGAGCATGGCGATGGCGAAGATTACGGCAAACTTCGGCATTACGTGCGCCAGGCCGCCGTATTCCGCAATGTCGCGCGTATGCCGGCGCTCATAAACCACGCCGATGATCAGGAAGAGCATGCCCGTCGAAATCCCGTGATTCACTTGCTGGATGACGCTGCCGGCAAGCCCGTTGGGATTCAGCGCGAAAATCCCCAGCGTGCAGAATCCCAGGTGACTTACCGAGGAATAGGCCACCAGCTTTTTCCAATCCTGCTGCATCAGGCTGACCAGCGCGCCATAAATGATGCCGATGATCGAAAGCACGGCCAGAATCTGCACGATGGTGCGATCTAGGGAAGCCTGTGGGAGCAGCGGCAGCGAGAACCGGATGAACCCGTACGTCCCCATCTTCAGCAGCACGCTCGCCAGGATGACCGATCCGGCTGTGGGGGCCTCCACGTGGGCGTCCGGCAGCCAGGTGTGGAACGGGAACATCGGCACCTTAATGGCGAACCCCAGGAAGAACGCCCAGAACACCCACTGCTCCATTCCAAGAGGGAGCTGCAGCTTCATCAAATCGGAAATCTCAAAGGTGTAATACCCGAATTGATTGAAGTACTGGAAGTAAAGCGTCAGGATGCCAAGCAGCATCAGGACCGAGCCGGCCAGCGTATATAGGAAGAACTTGATCGCGGCATAAAGTTTGCGCGGCCCGCCCCACACCCCGATGATGAAATACATCGGGATCAGCACCAGTTCCCAGAAGATGTAGAACAGGAAAAAGTCTAGCGATACGAAGACGCCGATCATGCCCGTCTGCAACAGCAGGAACATGGCGTAATATTCCTTCACGCGATCCTGCACGGCCTTCCACGACGAAAGAATAGCGAGGAAGCCCACCAGCGTCGTGAGCATCAGGAGCAGCAGGCTGATTCCGTCAATGCCGATCAGGTAGCGGGCCCCGAGCGAAGGAATCCAATCGGCGCGTTCCGTGAATTGAAACCCGGGAGCGCCGCTGTGGAATCGGGCGAGTAGCGGCAGCGAAACCAGGAATCCCGTAAGACCCGCGGCGTTCGCCCAGAGGCGGATCAGATCTGTCCTCCGCGCCGGAATGAAAAGCAGCACCAGCAGCCCGGCCGCCGGGGTCCATAAAATGATGCTGAGTAAGTGCTGATCCATAGGTCACCGCGTCACGTAATACCCGAAGAATGCCAGGACCCCTACGACCACCAGCAGCGCGTACGACTGCACGCGCCCTGTTTGCAGCACGCACACAGGGAAGGAAAGCATCTTCACGAAGAATGAGCTGAAGCGTACGGCTCCATCGATAACCCAGGTGTCCCACCAGATGGAGATCGTGGAAGACAGCCGCGTCAGCCAGCCCGCGCCGTTTACGCCGCCATCCACCACGACCCGGTCGAATGCCCCGAGTGCGCGGCCTCCGCCCTTCCCGAGACCGTTGACGAACAGGAAATCGTAAATCTCATCGAGATACCACTTCCTGTAGAGAAGCGTATAAACCGGCTTACAACTCGCCGCAATGCGCTCCGGAATTTCGGTCCGGATCGTGTATAGATAGCGCGCGATGGCGATGCCTGCAATTGCGATAGCCACCGAAAGGCCCATCAGGAGCCATTCGGTAGAAGCCGCGTGCTCCGTTTCGGCGGCACCCGCGGGAAATACGGGCTCCAGCCAGCGCTCGAACGCGTGGAAGCCCTCACCGAGGTTCCACAGCTTCGGCGTTCCGATCCAGCCGGCGAGAATACTGCCGAGAGCCAGCACGGTCAGCGGCAGAGTCATCGAAGCCGGCGATTCATGAACATGCGCTTCTTTCTCCGGCGCGACCCGCGATTTGCCGTAGAACGTCATGTTCATCATGCGCCACATGTAGAAGGCGGTGAGGCCGGCCGTCGCCAGTCCCACGAACCATAAGATCCGCGAATTCTGGTAGCTCTGCCACAGGATTTCATCCTTCGAGAAGAAACCCGCGAGTCCGGGAATGCCGGCAATTGCCACTGAACCCACAAACATCGTCCAGTGCGTGATTGGAATCTTGTTCTTTAAGCCGCCCATGTGCCGCATGTCCTGTTCGCCACCCATCGCGTGTATGACCGAACCGGAGCACAAAAAGAGCAACGCTTTGAAGAACGCATGTGTGAACAGGTGGAACACGGCCACCCAGTAAGCGCCCACGCCCAACGCCAGGAACATATAGCCGAGCTGGCTCACCGTGGAGTACGCCAGCACGCGTTTGATATCGTTTTGCGTCAACGCGATGGTTGCAGCCATGATCGCTGTGAATGCGCCAATCGCCGCGACAATGGCCGATGTCCCAGGCGCCAGATGGAACAGAGCCGACGACCGCGCAACCATGTAGACTCCCGCGGTCACCATAGTCGCCGCGTGAATGAGGGCGGAGACCGGCGTAGGGCCTTCCATCGCGTCGGGCAGCCAGACGTGAAGCGGAAACTGGGCCGACTTGCCGGTCGCTCCGATGAACAGGAGCAAGGCCATCGCCCCAAGAACGCCGGCCGGGTACGTACCGCTGCGCAAGGCTGCGTTCACATCGGTGAATCGCACCGTGCCCAGCACCGAAAGCATGAGCAGCATGCCGAGAATGAACCCGGCATCGCCCACGCGGTTCACGATGAAAGCTTTCTTGCCCGCGTCTCCGGCCGGCTTCTTATGAAAGTAGAAGCCGATCAGCAGATAGCTGCACAACCCCACGCCTTCCCATCCCACGAACAATAGCGCGTAGTTGTTCGCCAGCACCAGCATCAGCATGAAGAACACGAACAGGTTGAGATAGCCGAAGAACCGGTA
>PSRJ01000337.1 GCA_003175985.1 Terriglobia bacterium | reverse complement strand
GGTCTTCCGCCTCGGTTTTGGCTTTGGCTTCCTTGCGCAGGTGCGCCTGGCGCTCCTGTTCCACGATTTTGCGGTTGGAGTCCGTGGCTTCCACGGCAAGGCGCTTGGGCAGCAGGAAATTCCGCGCGTATCCCGCGGCCACTTTGATGACCTGGCCGCGGTGGCCGAGTTTTTCGATGTCTTCTCGCAGAATAACTTCCATGATCTCCTCCGGCCTAAACGGATGCCGCAAACGGCAGCAGCGCGATATTGCGGGCTTTCTTGATGGCGTCGGTGAGCCGCCTCTGATGCGGCGCACAGACTCCCGAGATACGGCGCGGAACGATCTTGCCGCGCTCCGCTACAAAACTGTGCAGGAGCTTGACATCCTTGTAGTTGATATCGTCGATCCGTTCCACGCAAAACCGGCACACCTTCTTGCGCCGGAAATACTGCTTCTTCTGGGTGGCAACTGCCTTGTCGCCGCCGGTGGGCCGCTGAGCGGCGCTGCCTGGTCTTCCTCTCGATTCCGCCATGGCTTAACTCTCCTTCGGCAATCCCGGCATCGCCGGGACTTCTGCTTGTGGCGCCGCAGGCGCGCCCGGAATTCCGGGAGCCCCCGCAGCAGATGCCGCGGCGCCGCGCCGGGCCGCCCGCTTCTCGCGTTCCTTTTTGCGCTTCTCCAGCCGCTTCATTGTTTCATCGATCCGCACTGTAAGGAACTTGATGACCAGATCGGAAACGCGCAGGCGGCGTTCCAGCTCTTTGACCGTTTCCGGGCCGGCGGAGAATTGAAGCAACACGTAGGCGCCTTCCCGGTATTTTCCTACCCGGTAGGCCAACCTGCGTTTGCCCCACTTATCGACTTTGTCGACGGTTGCTCCGGCGCTGGTCAACTGGGTTCGTAACTGCTCGACGAACTGATCGACCTCCTCGTCCGGCGCGTCCGGTTTCGCGATAAACAGCTCTTCGTAAATCCTCATGCTTCCTCTGTCTGTAAGCCTCGGGCGCGACGATTGAATCTCGTCATGGCCTTTTCGACGCCTTCGGCAATTATGGAGCGAACCGCATCGGCGGCGTAGCCGACCAGTTCGTCCAATTCCTTTCGCTGCGCCCGGTTCATGGGCGCCAGCACAAATTCCGCGCCATCCGCTACCGGATGGTCCGGATGTATTCCCAAGCGCACTCGCACGATCTCGTTGGTTCCCACGGCGGCGATCACCGACTGCATGCCTTTATGGCCGGCCGCCGAACCTTTGGGCTTAATGCGCAGCGCTCCCCAGGGAAGGTCCAGCTCATCGTAAACCACCATCAGATTGCCCGATTCGATCGAGTGCTTTTCCATCAGCGACGCGAGCGAAGCGCCGCTGAGATTCATAAACGTTTGCGGCTGCGCCAGCATCACCCGGCGCCCGTCGATTTCGCCCATCCCGACGAGCGCGCGCGAATCCTTGCGGGTAATGCGAATGCCGTGCCGCTCGGCCAGCAGGTCCACCACCAGGAATCCGAGATTATGCGGCGTAAGCGCGTATTCCGCGCCCGGATTCCCCAGACCGGCCACCAGGAACATGGCGCGCTACTTCTTCTTGCCCTTGTCCTCGGCGGCGGGTTCCTCGTCCTTCTTTCCTTTCTTGATGACTTCCGGCTCGGCGGCCGTCGGCGCGGCTTCCGGTGCGGCAGCGCCCTCGGCCGGCGTTGGTTCCGCCTCGGCGCGGAGGGCCACTACATGGGCGATCACGGTATCCGGCGCGCTCACCAACTTGGCCGAACCCGCGAGCGATACGTCAGCGGCACGCTTGCTCTGCCCGATCATGAGCTCGCCGACATCCACCACATAACTCTCCGGAATGTCATCGGGGAGGCATTCGATTTCGATCGAGCGACTCACAATTTCCAGCAAACCGCCCTGCACCTTGACGCCCTTGGCTTCCCCGGTGGTATGCACGGGAACGCTGACGCGGAGCCGTTTGCTGAGATCGATCCGCTTGAAGTCGGCGTGCAACACCGTCCCTTTCAACGGATCGATCTGCTCATCGACCACCATCACCGGCGTGGATTCGCCTCCGTTGATCTGCAAATTGAAAATGGTGTTGAATCCGGTGGAACTGCGGACGATCTTCCGAATTTCCCGCGGGTCCACCGCGATGCTGATGGGCTCCTTGTAAGCGCCGTAAACCACGGCTGGAATCATTCCGCCGCTGCGCGTGCGGCGCGCCTCGTTCTTTCCGCGGGACGTGCGCACATCCGCGGCAACGGTAATATCCTTCCTCACTGCATTCTCCTTTGCGGGGCTACCGTGGGTTCGAAAACAGCTCTCAGCGGTCAGCAATCAGCTTTCAGCTAAGAACACCGTCACTTCGAAGTCCGATTTACCCCAAAAACACTTTCCGTATCAGGCATCAACGTTTCAGCAAGCTGATAGCTGACCGCTGATAGCTGACAGCTTCCTAAATAAACAACACACTCACCGAAGTCTCTTCGTGTATCGACCGGATCGCTTCCGCCAACAGTTTGGCGATCGACAGCGATTTGATGCGGCTGCACTTTTCCGCTTCCTTGGAGAGCGGAATCGAATTCGAAAAAACTACCTCCTCCAGACGCGACGCGGCGATGCGGCTCACCGCCGGGCCCGAGAGCACGGCGTGCGAAGCGCAGGCCGAAACACCGGAAGCACCCTTTGCCAGCAATGCTTCAGCGCCCTTTACCAGTGTGCCCGCAGTATCGATCAGATCGTCCACCAGCAGGCAATGACGCCCTTCCACGTCTCCCACTACATTCATCACCTCGGCGACGTTCGCCTCTTCCCGCCGCTTATCGATAATCGCCAGCGGCGAGTTCAATCTCTTGGCGAACGCCCGGGCACGCTCCACGCCTCCCGCATCGGGAGAGACTACCGTAAGATGCGGCCGGTTGAGCGCCTTGAAATGCTCGATCAACACGGGCGTGGCGAAGAGGTGATCGACCGGGACATCGAAAAACCCCTGAATTTGCGCCGCGTGCAGATCCATCGTCAGGACCCGGTCCGCGCCTGCCGTTTCGAGCAGAGCCGCCACCAGCTTGGCCGAGATGGGAACGCGCGGTTTATCCTTGCGATCCTGCCGCGCGTATCCATAATAAGGTAGCACGGCGGTAATGCGCTCCGCCGAAGCCAGCTTCAAAGCCTGAATCATGAGCAGCAATTCCATCAGGCTGCGATCTACCGGCTTGCAGGTCGGCTGGATGACAAAGACATCGGCGCCGCGGACATTCTCGTGGATCTGAATGTAGATTTCGCCGTCGGAAAACTGCTTGACCATGGCCTGACCAAGTTCCAGGCCGAGGGCGGCGCAGATCTCCCGGGTGAGCGCGGGATTGGCATTTCCAGTGAAAATCTTGAGACGATCGTGGGTCATCGCGCGTATCGGCTTCGGGGCGGCCATATCTTCTGATCGATGTGTTGTCCGAGCGCACGCCACCAAAGTGAGCGATAGCGCGCGCGAGTTACCAGCGAAATGCGCAAAGCGTTTTCGCCTGCCAGCCCGGAACGGGCGCGACAAGCTTCCGCATCCGTCCGGAATAACCCAAATATTGCAGAGCCGCTTCCCGTCATCAACACCTGGAAAGCTCCCGCCTTCTGTAACCGCCTTTTCAAACGCGCAAGCTGCGGGTACTGCTGAAAAACCACGGCTTCAAAATCGTTACAGGCGGCTTTCGAGACACCCCCATCCCAAGCTAGGGACTGGAAACTAAATATTTTATTTTGTTGGGATTCGGTTGTCAAACGGGGGCTTAACCTTCGATAGGCTTCGGGTGTCGAGACGTGCAGGCCGGGCGCCACCAGGAGCGCCGCCGGCGAGGGCCGGTCGGGCAACGGAAACAGCTCGCCGCCCCGGCCCACGCCGGCGGCCGTTCCCCCAAGCAGGAAGAAGGGGACATCGCTGCCCAGGGCCGCCGCCAGTTCGCAGACCCTTGGGAGCGGAAGCGCGAATCCGGCCAACACCGGCAACGCCAATAGTACCGCCGCGGCATCGCTCGATCCGCCGCCCAGACCGGCGCCCATGGGGATGCGTTTGGTCAGGCCGATCGCGACCCGCCCGCGAGTGCGCGCGGCATCCAGCACCAGTTCCGCGGCCTGCAGCGCCAGGTTGCCGGGTATGCGCAGCGGGTCATTCAGTTCCACCCGGGTCTCGCGGGACGGAGTGAAGGCGATGCGGATAGTGTCGGAAAGAGAGATGGTCTGGAAAACCGTCCGCAGCTCGTGATATCCGTCCGGCCGTTTGCCGAGAACCCGGAGATCGAGATTGATTTTGGCCAGCGCGCGCACGCGCGCTTCGCGAACCGGCGGCGCCGCGCGGCTCATTTATCGTATTGCAGGAGCGAAAACACGTCGCGGCCCGCGAGCTTCTGCCGTCCGTTGAGAAAGGTCAGTTCGACAACGAAGCCGAGGCCTGTCACAGTGCCGCCCGCATTTTCCACCAGGCGCGCAACGGCTCCGGCCGTGCCCCCGGTAGCCAGCAGATCATCTACGATGAGCACGTTGTGGCCGGAACCAATGGCATCCCGGTGCACCTCCAGGGTGTCCGTTCCATATTCCAGCTCATAGCTGATGCTGATGCATTCGGCGGGCAGCTTTTTCGGCTTGCGCACCGGGACGAAGCCGGCCCCCAATGCATAAGCCAGCGCGGGCGCAAATATAAAGCCGCGCGCTTCAATCCCCACCACCGTATCCACCTTGGCGTCCTGGTAATGGTGGCGCAGGCCGTCGATCACCGAGCGAAAACCACACTTGTCCTTCAACAAGGTAGTGATGTCGTAGAACAGGATGCCCGGTTTGGGGAAGTCCGGCACCTCGCGGATGAGCTTCTTCAGATCTTCCATGCAGTTTCCAAATTGTACCGAATTGCCGCCGGGGATTCGAACCGTTGACTTCGTCCTGCCGTTCACCTACCATCGACGGCATGCCTGATGGAATCCTGCGGCTTCGGATCTTAGACGTTTATGGCGATTTCCTCAATGAGAAAGTCGATATCTTCCTGCGCCACCAGACTCTGTCGGACGATCCCTCGTTCCGCCAACTGGACGCCGGGCGGATTATCGAAATCAAGAATCTCAACCAGTCGCCTCAGGGACTTTACCGGCTGGAGGTCGATGCGCTGTCATACCAGGCGGTCAGCCAGTTTGTGAACATCGCGAGCAGTGGCGCCACCGAAAAGGCGCTGACCCTGCCCGTGGATCACAACAAGGTCGTCGGCGTCGAGTTCCCGCCCTTCGGTTCGCTTGCTGCCGATGGACAGACGCTACTCGCGAACAGCTCCCAGGTGCTCGGCTTTGAGAACAAGTCGGGAGGCGACCTCTACGGCGCCCTGGACGATATCCGGCGCGCCGGCTTTCTCAACCTGATCGCCAAAAGCGCCCGCACGCGGCTGACGAACAACCGCACCGTGCTTTCCTACATTCAGGAACTCACCGAGGTGCGGGGAGACCGCTTCTTTGCGGTTGTCGACGCGGCTTTGCATGGCGAGACGAAGAACGCCGTCGTAGACGAAATTTTCCATAGCGTGGATGACGCGCTGCACACACCTCCGCCGGGCTTCGAGATGGTCGACAGCTACAAGACTTTCGACCATTACGGCAATCTGCAGCTCACGTTTTCCGCGACTCCCGACCGGTCCCGGTGGCAGGTCGATATGGATATCGACGACGCCCAGGGTTTCGAACATATCTTCCAGGTCATCCGCAATATCGGCGGCGCCACGCATCCGTACGACATCCACGAGATTCTGATCGCCTATCAGGAGATCGACCCCGGTTACCGGCTGATGTTGCACCCGGTGGCCCAAAGCGCCCGCGGTTAAGCTCGGGACACAGACCGGAATCAATCGATAAGGAAGGCGCTGTAGCTGCGCACCTCGGCCTCCTGCTCTTCCACCGCATGGACCTCGGCCCAACGCGGCCCCTGGTGTACGAATCGGGCCAATTGCGATAGATCTTCTTCGGTTCCGGCAGCGTAAACTTCGACGCGGCCATCGTCGAGATTACGGGCATAGCCGGTGAGCGCAAGGTTAGCCGCTGCGCGCTGCACATAATTGCGGAAGCCCACGCCCTGGACGCGCCCGCGCACCAGCCACCTCCGCGCCACTCGTCCGCCAGCAGCCATTCCGCTGGAGAGGATATCACGTGCGCCAAAAACCTGGCGCGGGACAATCTTTTGGCGCAAACGCCCACGGCACCCTCTTAGTTTCCAACGGTGGATCGTGGCGCATGGCTTGCAAGGGAGGGTTGCATGTTGGATCGCCTGGCCGGACAACTGGAACGGTACATGGACCTGCTGAGCGCTCGCCAGAAGCTCGTGGCCTCCAATATAGCGAATGCGGACACGCCGGGATTCCACACGCAGGATCTGGATTTCCAGTCCGAGTTCCGCACCGCAACAGGCCTGGGGCCCGAAGTGGTCGAGGTTTCCGGACTGCCCGTGAAGAACGACGGCAATAACGTCAGTATCGACCGCGAGTCGCGCCTCCTGGCAGAGAACGCTTTGCGGTTTCAATTAGCTTCCAGCCTGTTACGGTCGCAGATCCGGATCGTACGGTCGGCGATCGAGGAAGGAAAGAACGGATGAGCCTCTTTTCGGTTTTATCCATTGGCGCTTCGGGAATGGCGGCGCAGCGCACGCGCGCCGAACTGCTGACCGAAAACCTGGCAAACGCCGAAACTACGCGCACCCCTGAAGGCGGCCCGTACCGCAGGAAGGATGCGGTATTCGCCTCGACTGAAGTGGCTTCGCCATTCGCGTCGGTATTCAACCGCGAGGTTGAGGCCAGCGGTGTCCGAGTAGATGAGATCCTCACCGACGGGCGGGATCCCGAACGCCGATACCTGCCCGGCCATCCCGATGCCGACGGCGAGGGATTTGTCGCGTTCCCGCGGATTAATCCAGCGGAAGACATGGTCGACCTGATGGGAGCGGCGCGTGGTTATGAGGCTAACGTCGCAGCCATCTCGGCCGTTAAGGACATGATCCAGCGCTCCCTGGATCTGCTGCGCTGAGCAAAGCCATGTCTTTCCCCATTCTTCCGATTTCCGCGCCGGTTCTGGCGGATCCTCTGCGCCCGGGAGGCGGTGCGCGCACCGGCGGCGCCTTTCAGGAGGCCTTCTCGGCCGCGGTGCGCGGCGTGGAAGCGTCCGGTTCCGAGGCTTCGGCCTCAGTGGACCGTTTTCTTTCCGGCGAGGGCGAAGAACTCCATACCACCATCCTGGCCGCCCAGCGCGCCGAACTGGCGTTCGATCTCTTCCTGCAAGCGCGCAACAAAGTCGTCAGCGCCTACCAGGAAATCATGCGCATGCCGATGTGAGGTTTCGCGGGGCAAGGCGGGTATGCGGCGCCACTCAGGTTTTCCAGGCGAAATGCCGATCAAACCATTGAGCCGCCCTGCGGCCCGTGAATCGCAATGACAGGAATTCTGGCCAGCCTCTCCGCGCGGCAGCGCGCCACGATTTTGGCGGTGGCGCTCGCGGCCGGCGCAGGCATCTACGCCGTTGTCCACTGGCGCACGGAAGCCGATTTCCGTCCGCTGGTAACGGGCCTGGCGCCCGAGGATGCGGCGGCTGTGGTGCAAAAGCTGAAAGAAGGCAGCGTGGAGTACCGGCTGCCGGAGGGGGGCGGGTCGGTGCTGGTGCCCTCGGCGCGGCTGGCAGACCTGCGTCTCACCCTGGCTGCGGCCGGACTGCCCAAATCAGGCCGTATCGGATTCGAGCTGTTCGACAAGACCAACCTGGGGGCCACTGAGTTTACCGAACACGTAAACTACCGGCGTGCGCTCGAAGGCGAGTTGGAGCGCTCGGTCATGGCCCTGGCGGAGGTGGAGCAGGCACGCGTCCACCTTACCTTTCCGAAAGATTCCGTCTTTCTCGATGCGCAGCAGCCGGCCAAGGCCAGCGTTCTGGTGCGGTTAAAACCGGGCGCCCGCCTGTTGCCGCAAAATGTGCAAGCCATCAATCACCTGGTGGCCAGCGCCGTGGAAGGGCTTGCGCCCGATGCCGTCTCCGTGCTGGACATGAACGGCAATCTACTGGGGAGGCCCCGCACGCCAGGTACGCTGGATGGCCCCGAGCCGTCCGAAGCCGGGCTGGATTACCGCCACAAGCTGGAAGCGGATCTCCTGGCGAAAATCAATGCCACTCTGGAGCCCTTATTGGGACCGGACAAGTTCCGGGCCGGCGTTTCCGTGGACTGCGATTTCACCGGCGGCGAGCAGAGCGAGGAGATCTTCGACCCGGCACGCTCCGTAATGGTAAGCTCGCAGCGCACCGAGGACAGTACCGGCTCGAACGGCGCTTCGGGCGTTCCAGGCACTGCGTCCACATTGCCCAGGCCCGCATCGCGGCCCGGCTCGAGTTCGAGCCATGCGGCTCGGGTAACCGAGAACATCACCTATCAATCCACCCGCACAGTGAAGAAGACGCGCTTGCCGGCGGGAGCGATTCGTAAGATGTCCGTGGCCGTGCTGGTGGATCAGGCTGTCACCTGGGAAAAGGAGAAAACCGGTTTCCGGCGCGTGCTCGTCCCGCCTTCGGCCGACAAGCTCAAGGTCATCCACGACATGGTGGCGGGCGTGACCGGTTTCAACTCCGATCGCGGCGATCAGTTGGTGGTGGAGACACAGCCTTTCGAAACTACGCTGCTGCTCGAGCCGCCCGGAGCGCCGGCGCCGAACCACGGTCCGCCCGCTCCCACTGCACCGGAATTTCTGAAGCTGGACCGCAAAACATTACTGATCGGCGGCGGAGCGTTGGCGGCGTTGATTGTGCTTGCGGGCGGCATCGCCTTTCTGCGGCGCAATAAGGCAGCTCCGATCCATGCGAGCGTGCCGGCGGAACTGCCCAGCGGGCCGGGCATGCCCGGCCTGGAACAGCAGATCGAATCGCGTCTTGCGCAGCACGAGGCGCTGCAACAGCAGGCCGAGGCCAAGGCTTTGAATTCGCTGAAGCTGGCGCCGGTAATCACCAAGACGGCCGAGGTCATGGCCAAACATCTGCGGGAAAAAATCAAGCAGGAACCGGAGGTCTCCGCGCAGGTGCTGCGTAGCTGGATTCGCGAAGAGGAGAACTGAGGGTGATTCTCAACACCACGAAATCAGAAGCCGACAGTCTCCCCACGCTGCGCAAAGCCGCCATGTTGCTGGTAGTTCTGGGCGAGCAAACCAGCGCCGATCTGCTGCAACACCTGGCCGAAGAAGAGGTGCAAAAGGTTAGCCGCGAAGTCGCCAAGCTAACGGCTATTTCCTCCGAGCAGGCGGAGGCCGTTCTCCAGGAGTTTCATCACATCTCGACCGCGGGCGATTATGTGGCTCGGGGCGGCATCGATTACGCGCGCAAGCTGCTGCTGCGGGCGTTCGATCCGGAGCACGCCAAAAGACTGCTGGACCGGCTTTCCAAGGCCCTGGGGGCCGAGGCCACCTCCTTCGATGCCATCGAGAAGGCCGATCCGCAGCAATTGGCCAAATTCATCCACAACGAGCATCCGCAGACGATCGCCCTGGTGTTGTCTCATCTCAACTATGGGCAGGGAGCCGCGTTGCTGACCTCGTTGCCGGCGCAGCTTCGGCCCGATGTAGCCCAGCGCATGGCCAGCCTGGACCAGATTTCGCCGGAGATCATATCCAAAATCGCAAGTGTAATCGGGCAGAAACTGAAAACCCTCGGTGAATTCAGCCGGGAGTCCTACGGCGGAGTACGCGCGGTCTCGGAACTGTTGAACCGGCTCGATTCCGGCTCCAGCCGCGAAATCCTGGAAAATATCGAGCAGCAGGATGCCAACCTGGCCGATACCATCCGCCACTTGATGTTCGTATTCGAAGATCTGCTGCTCATCGATCAGATTGGTCTCAAGGAACTGCTGGGAAAGGTAGACCGGAAGGTCCTCACGGTGGCCCTCAAGGGAACCAGCGAACAGCTGCGCGCCCACATGCTGGCGTGCATGTCGCAGCGCGGCGGCGAAATGCTCAAGGAAGATATGGATGCTCTGGGGCCGGTCAAAATCAAGGAAGTCGAAGCCGCGCAGCAGCAGATCATCGCGCTGGTACGGCAGATGGAAGCCGAGGGGGTTCTGAGTTTGAAGGGAGCCGTGGGAGAGCAGTACGTGGTTTAGGCGCGTGCGCCACGGTACCCCTAAAAACCGCACTTTACCAGCCGATAAGGAAGACGGAGAAGAGGTCATGCAATTGCGGCTCCGTCAAGAAGAACTCGCTCGGCTTCTGCCCTCCGAGCCACAACTGGCGTCCCACTGCCGGAGGGTGGCCGCATTGACCGGTGAGATTGGCGCACGCATGGGCCTGCCCAGCGCCTCATTGGTGGTTCTCGAACAGGCTGCCCTGCTTCACCACACCCCGGCTCTACTCCGCAGTCCGGGCGCTCTCGATCGGCTGCTTCGCGACGTAATCCCAGCTCCGATTCCGGCGCTGGCTTCCCGCGCGCGGCCGATGCAGAGCTGGCCGGAGGAACTGGAGGCCACACTGGCCGCCTTCTCTGGTTTTCGGGGCGGGCTGCTGGATGCGAAGGTCCGTTTCCTGCCGGATATCCTGACCCTCAGCAATTGGTTGGATGAACAAATCGAGCTCGGTTCGCTCGATCCGCAGCCGATGGCGGAGATTTGGGAAAACCTGGAACAGCTTAAAGGTATGGTGAACGCCGTGGTCTTCGACAGCGCCGCTAAGGCTCTGGCGGCGCCCTACCGCACGCCGCCTGATTACCGTTGGGAATTTCCGGTTCAGGCTCTGGTGGCCAAAGATATTCTCTGTGTGCTGGCCTCCAACCGGGGATGCGATTTGCGGGAATTGGCGGGGCTGGCGGCGCGCGATCCAGTATTGGCCGGCAAGCTGATTCAGACGGCGAATTCGGCGCTATACGCGCGGCGCAGTCCCGTCAGCTCCATCCCGCAGGCGATTTCATTTATCGGGCTCGACGCCAGCCGGAATGTCTTGATGGCGGCTGCCGTCCAGTCCTTTTTCGCCTCCGCTCGTTTGGCCGGCATTTGGCGCCATTGCCTTTGGATGGCTCAATACCTGGAAAAACTGGCTCATCTTTCCGGCTTTCTGCCGCCGGACGAAGCGTTTCTGCTGGGCCTCGTGCACGATGTGGGGCGCATCGCCATCGCGCTGCTGCCGCGCTCAGCCGGAATCACGTTCGCGCGGCTCGCCGAACGCGGCTGCCCGCCCTGTTACATCGAGCAACTTTTATTGGGCCGGGATCACGCCGAAATCGGAGCGGAGATCCTGCGTTCCTGGCAGTTTCCCGATGTTCTGGCCGAGGCGGTCCGGTATCACCATCGTCCGGCCGATTGCAATTCGCCCCTGGCTGCGGCTCTTTACCTGGCAGAGCTCTGGGCCGAGTCGGAAGAGGACCTTTCTTCCCACCGCCATTTCGCGGCGGCTTCGGCTCGCACCAGCTTTTCCCTGGAAACTCTGGCTCGCGCTACCCATTGCGAGGGTCCGCTGTTCCGCGTCCTGAGCGTCGCGTGACAATAGAGACAGCGGGCGCCGCGCTATTCACGCCGCTGGCGCGGAAAGGGGAGCATGAAAGTAATTGCCGATTTATGCGTCGTTCCGATCGGTGTCGGGCTATCCGTTTCCAAGGAGATAGCTGCCTGTGAGCGGATCCTGGCGGAGGCGGGATTGAAAACCCGTCTACACGCCTACGGCACCAACATCGAAGGGGAATGGGACGATGTCTTTGCAGCCATCAAGCGCTGCCACGAAGTGGTGCATGCCATGGGCGCGCCCCGCATTTCGTCCACTTTGCGTTTCGGCACACGCACCGACCGGCCGCAAAGCATGGATGAGAAGATTCGTAGCGTGGAGGAGAAGCTGAATCGGTAAACCCTTGCTAAACTGTAGTTTTTGCTATGGCTATTAGCAAGGATTTGCTCGAAATACTCGTTTGCCCCGTGTGCAAAGCCACGGTGGAAATGAAAGCCGATCAAAGCGGGTTGAGGTGCGTCCAGTGCCATCGTGTTTACCCCATTCGTGACGATATTCCGGTGATGCTGATCGACGAAGCCAAGATCGAAGAATAGGCCAAGGGTGGGGAGCGTACTGGAAGAGTTGCCGCGCGGCGCCCGGGTGTTAGTGATCCGGCTGCGATCGTTGGGCGACTGCGTGCTCACCACTCCGGCGCTCGAGATCCTCAAGGGCTTCCGGCCCGACCTGCAGGTCGCGATCCTCGTTGAGGATCGTTTCCGCGACCTGTTCGCGGGAAATCCCGACATCGACGACATCCTATCGCCGGAGTTCAGTAGTGTCCGAGCCGCGCGCCCGCATCTGTGCCTCAACTTCCACGGTGGCACGCGCAGCGCCTGGATGACGGCGGCCAGCGGCGCTCGCTATCGCGCGGGCTTCGGGCATTTCCGGGGGCAGCTTTTGTATAACGTCCGTATCCCCCGGGCACAAGAGATCCTGGGCGTTTCCCGCAAAGTCCATACCGCCGAACACCTGGCGAGCGCCATGTTCTATTTGGGCGCGCCGCGCGCGGAAATTCCCCGGGCAAAGCTTGCGGCGCGCCGTGATGCGAACGCGGCGGCGGTGATCCACGCCTTCGCCACGGGCGTGGGCAAAAGCTGGCGGGCCGAAGGTTTCCTCGAAGTTGCCTCCCACTTGAGAGACTCCGGACACGATGTAGTCTTCCTTGCAGGGGCATCCGACGATCTTTCTCCATTTCGCGATTTCCGTGCACTTCGCGCGGCGCCACTCGGCGAAGTCAAGTCCCTGCTTGCTGCGGCCTCCCTGTTTGTGGGCAACGATTCCGGCCCGGCCCACATGGCGGCGGCCTTTGGCGTGCCCTCGGTGGTGATTTTCGGCTCTTCCGATCCAGCCATTTGGGGGCCCTGGCGCACGCCGGCCGAGGTGATCGCCGAGCCCGGAGGGATTGCGCAAGTCGGTGTAGACCAGGTGCTGGAGGCGCTCGCGCGTCTGAGGGTGCACGCGTGAAGGAGCTGCTGCGCCTGCTCGCCTATGCCCGCCGCCATGCGGCTGCGCTGGCGGGATCGGTGATTCTCATGGCGCTGGTCGGCGCCGCCCAGGCGCTTACGGCTCTTCTGATCGGTCCGATTTTCGACCGCGTCCTGAATCCTGCCGCGCCCGATACGCCCGTGCTGCTGTTTACCGATCCGATTTTCCGGCACGAAGTTTACCTCGATCAGATCGTTCCGTCCTGGATTCATAACATCTGGACCATGGTGGCCTTCGCCATTCTCCTGGTGTTCCTGATGAAAGGCATCTGCGACTACTTTGCCAACTACCTGATCAATTACGTCGGGTTTTCCGCGGTCACCGATCTGCGGCAGACGGTTTTCGGCAAAGTCCTGAAGCAAGGCGCGCAGTTCTTCGAGTCGCACTCCACAGGCCGGCTGATGTCGTCGATCATGAACGACATCGACAAGATTCAGGTCGCCGTTTCTCACATTCTGGCCGATTTCCTGCGCCAGAGCTTCGTCACGATCGGGTTGCTGTTCGTGGTGATTCACAAGGACTGGCGCCTGACGCTGGTCAGCCTGACCGTGCTGCCGTTTGTGCTGATCCCCACGGCGCGCATCGGAAAGCGCATCCGGCGCACCAGCCGGGGCACGCAGGATAGCGCCGCGGAATTGAATCAGATTTTGCAGGAGACTCTCAGCGGTCACCTGGTGGTGAAGGCATTCGGAACGGAGGCATTCGAAGCGCGGCGTTTCCGCGAGGCTTCCTACAAATTGCTGCGCAACAACCTGCGGTATGTCTTACAGCAGGCGCTTTCCTCGCCCCTCATCGAGATGTTCGGCGCCATCACGATCGTGGGGTTGCTCACCTATGCGCGGACACAAATCAAGCTGGGCGAGCTCACGGCAGGCGAGTTCACCACTTTCGTGGTGGCGCTGCTGATGCTGTACGAGCCGGTGAAACGGCTTGCCGGGATCCATAACATCTTCGAGCAGGCGCTGGGCGCTTCACAGAAAGTGTTCGAGTATCTCGACCATACCGAGGAGATCGCGGAAAAGCCCGGCGCGTCCGCCATCGAGAAGCTGGAGCGTTCCATAAAGTTCGAGAACGTATCGTTCTTCTATCCCCACGCGCCAGGCGGTTTCCGTCTGCGCGATATCAGCCTCGATGTCGCGGCGGGCGAAGTGGTGGCGCTGGTGGGCCCAAGCGGGGCGGGAAAGACGACGCTCGCCAACCTGGTGCCTCGCCTTTACGACGTCACCGCCGGCGCGGTGACAATCGACGGCCATGACGTGCGCGATCTGAGCCTCTCGCCCCTGCGCTCTCTAGTCGGCATTGTTGCCCAGGATACATTTCTCTTTAACGATACCGTCGCCAACAACATTGCCTACGGCCGCCCAGGGACCGATCCCGGCCAGATCCGGCAGGCGGCGGAAACCGCCCTGGCTCACGAATTCATCACGCGGCTTCCGGATGGCTACCAGACCGTAATCGGGGATCGCGGGCTGAAACTGAGCGGAGGCCAACGCCAGCGGATCGCCATAGCGCGGGCGCTGCTGAAGAATGCGCCGATCCTGATCCTCGACGAGGCCACGTCGCATCTCGATACCGAATCGGAAATGCTGGTGCAGAAAGCGCTCTCGAACCTGATGGAGCACCGCACCGTGATTGTGATCGCGCACCGGCTCTCCACCATCCGCCGCGCCGATAAAATCGTCGTTCTGGAAAAAGGCCGTATCCGCGAGACCGGCACTCACGAAGAACTGGTGACGCACGGCGGCATCTACCAGCGGCTGCACGAACTGCAGTTTGTGGATGCCGGGTCTCCCGTGAGCCAGGCGGTGGACCTGTGAGCGTGCGGAGCATGACGGGCTTTGCCCGTGTCCGGCAGACCACTCCGCAAGCCGAGATCGTGCTGAGCATTAAGAGCGTAAACCATCGCGGGCTGGACATGCATTTTCACATGCCGCCGGAACTGGACCCGCTGGAAAGCGAACTGCGCAGCACACTCAAACGTGCCATCGCGCGCGGCCACCTGCAGATTCACCTCCTGTTCTCGCCGACACCCGAGAGCGCCCCTGCCCCATTGAACCGGCCGCTGCTCGATTCGTATCTGCGAGCTTACCGTGAAGCGGCGGAGGCCTATCAGCTCGCGGGGCAGCCGGACCTCAATTCCGCGCTCCGCCTGCCCGGAATGTTGGGGGCGGCCACGCGGGAGGAGTTGGATGAGAGCGTGGCCGGGGCCGTGCTGGCCGCGGCCCGGGAGGCGGCGGTTCTTCTGAATGCGGTCCGCGAACGCGAGGGCGAAGCCATCGCCGGCGAACTCGGCGAGCGCTGCCGCGCGATTTGCGGGCTGGTGGAGCGCATGGAGCAGATTCGCGCCGGATCGGTGCCCGCATTCCAGAAGCGCTTGCATGAAAAGTTGTCGGATCTCCTCCGCGGCCCGAGCATCGATCCGCAACGGCTCGCGCAGGAAGCCGCCATTCTGGCCGACCGCAGCGATATTAGCGAGGAACTGCTTCGTCTGCGAACTCATACCGAGCAGCTCGCCGGAATGCTGGCGGCGGGGGGCGAGGTCGGCAAGCGCCTCGATTTTTTGTTGCAGGAAATGAACCGCGAATCCAACACGATATTGTCGAAGACCGGCGGCCTGGGCGATCTCGGGCTGACTATCACGGAACTGGCTCTGGCGGCCAAGTCGGAGATCGATAAGATCCGCGAGCAGGCGCTCAATTTGGAATAATGACGACGGTCTTCATCATTTCAGCGCCTTCCGGCTCCGGAAAATCGACACTGGTTTCCCGGTTGATCGCCGCCATTCCCAGCCTTATGTTCTCGATTTCCTACACCACGAGGAAGCCGCGGGGAACGGAAATCCAAGACCAGAATTATCACTTCATCACGCGCGCCGGGTTCGAAGAAATGATCGCGCGCGGCGAGTTTCTGGAGTGGGCGGAGGTCTTTGGGAATTACTACGGCACGCATTGCGGAGTCCTGGAAGAGGCGCGGAGGCAAGGTAAAGACCTCGTGCTCGACATCGACGTGCAGGGCGCACGGCAGCTCAAGTGCCGGATCCCCGAAGCAGTCACCGTGTTCATCCTGGCGCCTTCGCGACAGGTTCTGGAGCATCGCCTGCGGGCCCGCGGCGAAGATCGCGATGAAGTTATCGAACGGCGGCTGCGGGAGGCTGCCGAAGAGATCTCCAACTACAAAGCCTACGACTACGTGCTGATCAACCGCGATCTGGCCGAATCGGACGCGCGGCTCGCCGCCATTGTAAACGCCGAGCGCGTCCGGCGGACGCGCATTGAAGACCAGATCCGGCCGATCCTGGATACGTTCAGCCTGCCGCGCTAATTCCCTCTGCAGTTCCGATATCCCCTTTTATTCCATTGGAATACACGGATCTCGGGATTGCCGCGGACTTGGTTTACTCGACAGTGGGGGGTGAATTGCGCGAAAATGGAGGGGTCCCCACAGCGAGCATCTGCACACTACAAGACAAATGAGGCTTTTACGACATGGCTGAAAAGGCCCCGCGCAATAACGCGCACTGCACTCTTCCCGACGACCCCGAGCAAAGCACTTACCGCTTTATCATCGTGGCGGCGAAACGCGCCCGGCAACTGCAGGGGGGCGCGCGTCCCGTGCTGCCGACTTCTTCCAAGAAGCCGACAGTAATTGCGATGGAAGAGGTCCGGAGGGGGTTGGTAAAGTATAACGCCTCGGGCCAGGCCCCGGAAGAGCCCGAGCCCGAACCCGTCCTGTAGACGGTTATGCGAGTTCTTCTAGGGGTCGGCGGCGGCATCGCAGCCTATAAGTCTGCCGAACTCGCACGCCTGCTGATGGAGCGCGGCCATGAAGTGCAAACCGTAATGACCGCGGCAGCCGAAGAATTCGTCCGGCCGCTGACATTCGCGGCGCTCACCGGACGCAAGACCCTCACCGATTTGTTCGCTATTGAAAGCGCCATCGAACACATCGCAGTGGCGCAGCAAAACGATGTTTTTGCGATCGCGCCCGCGACCGCCGACCTGATGGCGAGACTGGCGCACGGCCTGGCGGATGATTTTCTCACGACGGTATACCTCGCGTTTGCGGGGCCGGTAGTGGTGGCTCCCGCAATGAACGTCAACATGTGGCAACATGCGGCGACGCGCGCCAATCTGGACACGCTGCTGGGCCGCGGCCACCGCATCGTCGGTCCGGGCGAAGGTTACCTGGCGTGCGGAATGACCGGAGCCGGCCGTCTGGCTGACCCGGAAGAGATCGCGGATGCCATCGAGCAGGAGCTGCGCACCCGGCGCGACCTCGAAGGCGAAACCGTGCTGATCACGGCGGGTCCGACCCAGGAACCGCTCGACCCCGTGCGTTTCATTTCCAACCGTTCGAGCGGCAAAATGGGTTATGCCCTGGCGGAGGCTGCTGCCGCCAGGGGCGCACACGTCATTCTGATCTCAGGTCCCGTTCACCTGCCGCCGCCGCGCGGAGTGGAGGTGATTTCCGTGCGCACGGCTCGCGAGATGCGCGACAGGGTATTTGAAAACCTGGAACCCGCAAGTATTGTCATCAAATCGGCCGCCGTCGCCGATTTCCACTTGAGCGCGGTGCCCGACCAGAAAGTGAAAAAGACGGCGGCGCGTATGTCGCTAGAGCTCGACCCGACGCCTGATATTCTGGCCGAACTGGGCCGAAAAAAAGGGGACCGCCTGTTGATCGGCTTCGCCGCGGAGACTCAAAATCTGCAGCAGGAGGCCAGGCGCAAACTGGAATCCAAGAACTGCGACATGGTGGTCGCCAATTTCGTAGGCGGCGCGGAAACCGGTTTTGAATCCGACCAGAACGAAGTCGTGCTGGTCATGCGCACAGGCGAGGTTCTGCCTCTGCCGCGCGCCTCCAAACACGAAATTGCGCGGCGCATCTTCGATGAAGTCATGAAGCTGCGCCTGGTCCTGCACGCCGCGAATGAACGCTGATCTCCTCCGGAGCTATCTGGAGTTCTACCAAGACCTCGGAATCCGCACACTCTACCGCCAGGTCGCCCCACAGGCGGGAACGACTTTAGCCCCCGTCGCCCTTGAGGCGCCGCCCTTGCCGCCTATGGTTCCATCCAACGATTCCTTATTACAGATCTTGGAAGATATCGGTGATTGCCGGCGCTGCCGCCTGCACGAAGGGCGAACCCAGATCGTCTTTGGCGTCGGGAATGAGCACTCCCCGCTGGTTTTTGTCGGGGAGGGCCCGGGAGCGGATGAAGACGCGCAAGGCATCCCATTTGTCGGCCGTGCCGGCCAGCTTCTGACGCAGATGATCGAAAACACCGCCAAAAAGGAAGGAATTCCTCTGCAGCGTGAGGACGTCTATATCTGCAATGTGGTCAAATGCAGGCCGCCGGGGAACCGTACGCCCGAGCCCGACGAGATGGAGGTCTGCGGCCAGTTCCTTTACCGCCAGCTCATGACCATTAACCCTAAAGCCATCTGCGCTTTAGGGGGGACAGCCGCGCGCGCCCTGACCGGGCACAAGGAGGGGGTCACGAAGCTACGCGGGAAGTGGTTGAAATGGAAAGACATCCCCGTGATGGTGACTTATCACCCCTCCTATCTCCTGCGGGCGTATAACCAAAGCGCCAAGCGCGAAGCCTGGGAAGACCTGAAAAGGCTTTTACACTTCGTGTACGACTAAATACTTGATAAATCGAACAAATGTCCGAGGCGTGCACAACATTGGTGCGTGTAAGATTGCATTTGCGCACACGGATGGAAAAGGGTATCAGCGATTACAGTCAGCTACGCACCGCCAAAAATTTCCTCCTACGTGTAATCAATCAGCAGCAGGCCGCAACCGAGGAACTTCGTTCCTGTAACCGGGAATTGGAAGCCATTTTAGAGGAAGTTCTCGCGTTTCGGCCCGATCTGCGCAAGGCCTACGCAGAAGTGCGGCTGGAAGAGGATGTTACCCGCAGCCCGGCAGCACGGATACCGCGGTTAGCAGGTGAACTGGATCTGCCGCGCCTGAAACAGGACGCCGACCGGCTACTCCGTAAGGGCGGCGACACGATCCGCGAATCCGCACAGTTGCGTTTGCGTTCCAAGCGTCTTCGGTCGGCCCTTCGCGGAGGAGCGCCTCGCAGTAAGCCGCACGCCTGGGACCTTCCGCTTTCCAAGCGGGAACGGCAGGTTCTCGCGCTGATTGTCGAGGGAAAAACAAGCAAGGAAATCGCCGCGGAGCTCGGTATTTCTTTCAAAACGGCGGTGACGCATCGCTCGAGTATCATGGCGAAACTGGATGTGCACGAGATCGCATCGGTGGTGCGAGAGGCGATCCGGCGCGGTCTGGTCTAGGGGCGAGTGCGCTCGCATCCGGTTCACGGTTATTCTGTTTGATATAATCCGACCGGTATTCGGGTCCAACGACATCAGGGAGATCAGACGGATGAGGATAACGCTTTCCATCGCCGGCGCCATCGGAGGCATGCTGCTGGCGATTG
>PSRJ01000020.1 GCA_003175985.1 Terriglobia bacterium | reverse complement strand
GTGAGCCTGGCGCAGTTTCTTTGCCCACAAAACAATTCTACATGAAATTGTTATTTTATAACACAGTAGTACTAAGGATCGAACCGATCAGTACGTCATACTTCCTGCGCTTTGGGTCCTACGTGCGCCAGCTTCAGCCGGCGGGCAGGGGGCGCGCACGTTGCGCCCGGCTTGGCCGCCCGGACGTGTGGTGCCGGGGACGGTGCAGATACTGCATCAGACGTCTTACGTCTTTTGCCCGATGGCGCTAAAAGGCCAATCAGCGCATACTCATAGAACAAATCTTTTCTCCCCACTGAACGCCGACACGGGTCGCTTTTCCCTGCCGAGAGAATTTTTGAGAAGGGAAGGGAGAGTCATGGACGGCACCCGGATTGTCATTCTGGTAGCTGATGATGAAGAACTGGTTCGCGACATGATTTTGGTCATGATGCGGAAGGATGGCTATCAGGTGCTGATCGCAAGCGACGGGGCCGAGGCCCTGGATCTTTCCCGCCGCTACAACGGCCACATCAACCTGTTGATTTCCGACATCCAGATGCCGCGCATGACAGGGATCGAGTTGGCCGACGTCCTCATTAAGGAGCGCCCGACGATGAAGGTGCTGTTAATTTCGGGAAGTACAGATCTGACAATCCCGCGAATCTTTCCGTTCTTGCGGAAGCCGTTCACGCCTGGCGCGCTGCGGGATGCGATCGTCCGCCTGCTGCCTTCGTCGCTGGCGGCGTCGGATGCGGAAGGATAAGCTCGCTCTCCGGCCCGCCGAAACCTCGATCAATCTAATCAGCCAGTGGAAGCGCGGCTTGCTTCAGGGCGATTCAACGCATTCTTCACAGCGGTGGAGATGCTATCGGAGGTGAAGGGCTTGCGGACAAACGCAAATGCCGTCGAAAGCCGCACTCGCTCCTCTTCGGCGTAGCCAGAAATCAGGACGACAGGCAGAGCCAGAAAAGCGTTTCGAACCGCAGTCCAAATGGCAACAATGCGACATCCTATCACGGGAGTTCGGACCCCACTGCCCTGGCAATATAACGGTCGAGCCATCAGCAGCTTGGGAGAGAGGGCGGCTTGGGAGACTGAAACGCAAACTAATTCCTGTCCCTTCACCATAGTATGGTGACGCGACAAGGCAGGACCACTCCCTATATTATCGTCGAATAGTACACGTGCGATGATGAGGATCATCGTGAATCCCAGTTGCAACGTGCTGACGGCGAGCAGATGATCTATGCGAGTCTGAAATCATGCGGGGTCGAATGGGCGTCCAAAACGCGCATGTCAGCGTTCTAACCGCGCACGTCGGAGTTCTTCGGGGTTCGACCGGGGTCCAAATCGCCGATCGCGTACAGTTCTGCGTTTCCCGCGAGAGTGTCCGCAATTGGCTCGTCAAATAAATCCGCGCTCAGAACAGATCGGAATGCGTCCCGGTGCGGACGAGGTGCAGGTTGTCGCCGTCCACCTTGTAAATCAGCAGCCAATCGGGCTCGTCGCGAAAGTGGGCCCACTCGCCGCTTAACGGGTGATCCTTGTAGCGCGCCGGTAGCGGGTTTCCCTCGACCAGCAATAGGATGACCTCCCGCAATTTCGCCATGTCTTTGCCGCGCTTCTGCGCCAGCTTCACATCTCGGTGGAATTGGGCAGTGCTGATCGGGGTCCGCAACGATCAGATCCCGAGTTCTTTGAGGAGCGCGTCGGCGGAACGGTGCCGCTTCCCCTTGGCCCGGTCGGTGGCGCGCATGGCCTTGACCGTGGTGGCGTTCGGAACCCGCACTTCGAAGGGTAATGCCTTCTCAGCGGCTACACGGACCAGCAGCATGCGAACCGCGTCGGACACGGAGATGCCCATCCCCGCCAGCGTCTTGGCCGCCTTTTCCTTGGTCTTTTCGTCCACACGAACGTGAACCATCGTGGTCGCCATTGATTCCATCCCTCTGAGATACATTGTATCGCGCGACGAGAAAGCGGCAACCGACGCCGCTCGGCACCCGGTCTACCAAGACGTGTCGGGTCCAACGGGGTCCAAACGCGCACGTCAGCGTTCTAACGGCGCACATAAGAGTTCTACGGGTCCAAAACGCTATCGCGTAAGTCTTGTTTTTTCAGAGGGGATTTTGAAGCTGACGGAAATGATGGCGGGGACGACGGGGCTCGAACCCGCGACCTCCGACGTGACAGGCCCAAGAAGAAGTGATTTAGTTTCAATGGTTTATCTGGATTTTCAAAAAGTTAGATCCGACAGGACGCGGCACCAACCGACACAAAAAGACTGGTTTTGACAGCAAAAAGAGCACAGCTACTGACACACTCCTGAGTTTCAGGCCTGATTTGCGGGTGTGACTGATTTTCTTCGTCGTCAGTTTCAAAGAAGAGAGGTTTCTATGGCCAGCGGTTTTTCCAAATTCACTAGGCCCGAGCAGCCCAAAGCCAGCCAGCTCTCTGAGCGGGACTTGGACATTTTAGAAGTGGTGCTGCGCTACCGCTTTCTTGGAGCAGCCCAAACGTGTCGGCTGGTCGGCGGCAATGAGGACGTCACGCACCGAAGACTGCGGCTGCTTTGGGAACATGGCCTGATTAATCGCTGGGCCTTTCCCGGCATCCGCACGCACAGCGAGTTCTATTATTACCTAGATAAGCGGCAGGCCCTGGCCGTGCTCGCTGACCGCCGCGGCCTTGTTCTGCACCCGCAGATGATTGAAGAGCTCCGCAATAACCGCGAAAAGGACTACGCCAGCGCTGCGGTCCGCGGCCAGCACATGCAGTTGGGGTTCCTCAGGCACAGCCTCATGGTTTCCCGCCTGCACTTTATGCTGGAGCTGGCCTGCCGCAAAAGCTCCGGGCAAGTGCAACTAATAGCCTTTGAGCAAGGCAGTTCGCTCTCCGGCCGCAAGGTGGAAGCGCCCAAGCTGGTGTCCTCGCGAGAGGGCGGCCAGATTTTCTGGCAAGAGGGCGATGAGCAAGAGCGGCTGCCGCTGGAACCAGATGCCCTGTTTACTCTCAAGTTCTCTGGCCGGCCAGAGGGCCAGGACACCGCGCATTTTTTCTACGAAGCTGACCGCGGCTCCATGGCCGCAGCCGCCATGTTGAAAAAGTTCCGGGCCTATTACCACTTCATCAAACGCCAGCAAAAGCACAAGGAAGCATTCGGCATCCATCCGGTTCGCGCGGTGCTGGTGGAAACCACTAATGAAGCCTCTGGCCAGCGTCTGATGCGCCTGGTCAATCACCCGCTGGTAGCAGGCCCGAGCAAGCGAGCTGGCCTGTTTTGGTTTACGATTTCCACCCTGTTTACCGAAGGCGCGTCAGGCACGCTCCCCTATCTGGAGCAACCCGAAATGCTGTTTGAGCCGATTTGGGCCTTGCCCGACCGAAGCCTGCACCGCTTAACCGATGCCGAGAACGCCTAAGGCAAGCACGGCACCGTCTGCTGCCAGCAGCTTAGCTTGACGGATTCTGTCGGGCTGCTATGCTACTTCTATCACACTAAGTATTAACAAGCACGAACAAACATGAGAACCAGCAAAACCCTGTCCGTGTCCCTGCCGCCGGCCCAGCTTAAACGCGCCGAGCGGCTGGCCAAGCGGGAAAACCGGACCTTAAGCGAACTCGTCAGAGAGGCCTTGCGCCAGTACGAACAAAAACAGTCCGCGCCAATTAACTATGACCTCATCGCCGCACTCAAAGCCGTGCAGGAAGGCGCCAAAGCCGCAGGCCTTGATAAATTGACTGAGCGCGAAATTGACGCCGAGGTCAAAGCTCACCGCAAAGACAAGGACAAAAAAGCTAAACAGCTCAGCCGATGAGCCGCCCGCGTATTGTCATTGATACCAATGTGCTCATCTCGGCCGCTCTAAAACCACAAGGCCGCCAAGCTCTCGTTATTCAGCTAGTGGCCTTCCGGGCAGTGGAACTGTGCGTGTCAGAAGCAGTGCTCTCCGAATACCGCGAGGTTCTTAGCCGACCCAAATTCTCTCACCTTGACGCAAAACACGTTTCCCACTTGCTGGCATTAATTGAGCGCGAGGCCAAGATGGTTGAGCCCTCAGAAGAGCTGGCCATTTCCAAGCATGCTTCGGACAACCGCTTTTACGAATGCGCCGCCGCAGCCGCAGCCGACTATATTGTTACGGGTAATACCAGGCATTTTCCCAAAGGCTATAAGCAGACCAAAGTTATTACCGGCCGGCAGCTCCTGGAACTGCTGACCGGCACGCCGAGCATTTAATCCTTCCCCCTACGACTACGCGTTTGTTCCCAGGCAAATGCCGCGCCGCGTCTAAACTAACAGCGTTGGTTAGCTTGCGGCGTCTTTAGGCTGCTGCCTCCGACGCCATTCTGCCCAATACCGTTTCATGCGCTCACCGACCTGCTTGCGCTCGGCCGAACCCATGAATTTTCGGCCACGCTTTTTTGGGTTGTCCGACGCCCCTCGGCGCGTGCCAGCAGACCCGTCCAGTTGCTCTAATGCCGCGATCGTCCGCTGTAGTTGCTGTCGTTCTGCGTACAGGGTCTTGAGTGTCTGTCGCAAGTCCATCTTGGGTCACCTGAAAGTTTGGTTAATAAGGACCAACCCGGCCAAACAGCCCGACTCCCGCCAAAATCGGAGTATAGCGGAAATTTGTATTTTTTGATATAAAAAGGAGTTTCTGAGCCGGTATTAGCCGAGCAATGCCTGACAAGAAAATCGGAACAACAACAGCCTACTTTTGCGAATGCGGAAAGAAGTGGATGTTTTTGAAAGCAGACGTGGCCAGAGCAAGACTCTTGAGCCGAAAGTGTTCCTGCGGCCGAACGATCATTGTTGAGAAGGGTATTATTTACAGCCGGCCGCAATAAAAGGCCGGTCAGCCCCAAAGGACTGCCCGGCAATTGACACTGGCCTTAGCCGAAAACGCTGCCTAGCAGGAGCCGCAACTCCGCCAAAGGTAATTCGTCCGGCTGTCTGCCTTCAGTCACCTCCACAACCCGCACCCATAAGTAGCGTACCAGGCGGGAGGCAATCTCGGCCGTAGCCTTGCGGCCAGCTTCATCGCCATCCAGCATAATGACGACTTGTCGGAAGTTGGCAATCAACTGCTGCTCCTGCTGCTCTGAAATGGCGCAGCCCATCAGCGCCACGGCCGGATACTCGGCCTGGCTGACGCGGATGCAGTCAAAGAAGCCTTCCACCAGCACGACGAGCCCCTCGGTCTCTTCGGCTGCCCGCTTGAGGTTATACAGTACCTGCCTTTTCTTAAAGCCAGCTGGCAATTTGTACTTGGGCTCGCTGCCATCAATGCTGCGGCCGGCATAAGCCACCAGTTCGCCCTGCTCGTTTTCAATCGGGATAACCACCCGGCCAGCCATGGAGCCCTTGCCTGGGAAAAACCCCACCCCGAAGTACTCGGCCGTCTGCCGGTCAATGCCGCGCCCGGAGAGGTACTGGTGGCTGTAGTCAATGCCTTTGAGCGTAAAGCCCAAGGGCGTGTTTGCCTCTGACCTCTCCCCTGCCTCTTCTTCCGGAGCCAGTTGGTTGCCTGGTTGCTCGCGTGCTGCAGCAGCAGCTAATATTCCTCCAACTGAAAACCAGTCGCGCAGTTTGACTGCTGCCTCCCTGACGCTGCAGTGCTCCATTGCCGCGACAAAATCTAAGACATTGCCTTTGGCCCCGCACGAGAAACACTGGAACGCATTCTTTTCCGTGCTGGCATGAAATGTGCCCGTGCCTTCGCCCTGGTGAATGGGGCACTTGCCGCGCAGCTCTTTGCCGCTGCGTTTGAGTTTGACACCGTAGCGGGCGAGCACCTGCTCAATTGTGACTGCCTGCTTGATAGCTCTGAAGTCCACCCAGTTGGCCTGCATTTAAGACATCCTCCGTTTTGTAATTTGACGTGGAGGTAGTATAGGTAAGTTTGCCACTTCCAACAAGTTATAGTAAAACAACTGGCCCTGCCAGGCCTCCCGATCGCTAGCTGTCGCTTTTTGCAGAGAGAAGGGCGACAGGGTATAACGCCACTTAGAGCACGTGGCTAAAGTGATCGGAAACTGCAGGCTGCAGCTTTCTCTCTGCCGCGCTTGTAGCCACGAGGGTTCCTTTGTGCAGGGCCAGCCTTGCGGGAGTCTTTTTGCGCCGTGCTCTAAAGACCTTGGCCCATCCACAAGGTATCCCCTGTTCAGAAACCAAAATATTTGGTACGCTATGAGCACTCATTAAAACCGAAGTTTGTTTGGTGCTACAGAAATCAGTTCGGCCTTGAGGCTAAGCTGCTCTACCCGCCAAGCATTTGGTGCTACGCAAGTAAAACTTGGTGCTGCAGAAGTAACAGTTTGGTGCTAGAGAAGTAAGCACTTGGTGCTGCAGAAGTAACAGTTTGGTGCTATGCAAGTAAACCGCCAGCCAAAATAGCTCACGAATGTGCGGAAACCTAAGACAGAGCCAGTAAGCCAGCATAACGGAATACTGTCTTAAATACATTCTAAATACCACACACAGCAAAAGGGTAGTAGGGGAGAGAACGCAGTGTGTTTGTGTGTGAAAAATTCTTATGTCTGAAACCCAAACCCAGCCGGAAGCCGTTCTGACAAAAAATGTCGGCCGGTCAGCCGCGGCTACAAAAAGGAAAAAACCCATCGTTCGCGAGCTGGCCAGTGGAGAGAAAATCCGGGCAGAATTGAACATCGAAAAATGGCCCGCCATCTGGACACCTGCCCATTCCAAAACTCGCCGCAAGGGACAAGTGCTCAGCCGGACACTGGAGCGGGAAAGTCTGGCCGCGGACGGCACTAAAAACGTCTCGCAAGTTACCATCAACCCGATTGCGCAATTCGGCGACCTGACCACTGAAGACCAGCGCACTTTGTACACTCTGATTAAGCATTGGGAGCAGCGGGGCAAGCCGAGTCATGAGACCCCGTTTTCCATCCGCCATCTGGCGCGCCTGCTGCACAAGCGCGGCTGGGGCAGTAATGTCATTGACGCCATCACCAGCTCGCTCGAGCGACTGCGCGGCACAGTGCTGGTCTGGACAAGGTCTTACAAAACCAAGGACGAGCGCATTGAGCAGCTGGAGACCGTGTACATCAACATCCTCTCCAAGCTCAAAATTGTCAGGCGCAAAGTGGATGGGCACGTCACCACCGAAGCTGGCTACTTTCAGTTTGATGACCACATCCTGAAAAACCTGCTGGCCAATTACACCAAGCCGTTCTTGTTTGACGTGTTCATTGACATCAAGGGCGAGATCGCCCTCAAGCTCTACAGCTATTTGGATTTAATCATGCACGACAAAATTCGGTTTGAGCGCAGGACTAAGGAGTTGTTTGAAGAGCTGGGCCTGACTGGCAGCAGCTACCGTAACCCTTCCAAGCGCAAACAGAATTTGGAGCGGGCCCTGGCAGAACTTCAGGGTAAGCTGCTGACTACTGGTATGTTGAAATCCGCCAGGCTTGAGAAAACCAAGGACGACAAGGATTACAAAGTTGTGTTTGAGAAGTCGCCGCGAAGCGAGTTCGGAGCGGAGGCAGACGATGTGCCGGAAAAATTTGCGACTGCTGCAGCCGTGGTAGTCAATGATTATTCCAAAGCCAAAGACCCTGCGCTCCTGCAGGCCGAAGAGGTGGTGGCGCATTTCCACAAAGTGGTGCACGCCGTAGACAAGCATGCGGCCCAGAGCAAAGAACTTGCTCAAGCCATAAGTTTAATCACACGTTACGGATTAGAGCAGGCCAAGTTCGTGGTGGAGTTTGCCGCAGGCAAAGCAAAAGAGACCCACTTTGCCATGCAGCACTTTGGCGCGGTGCTGGCCTATGCCTCCCGAGCAGCAGCGGAATTTGACCGCAAGCAGGGCAAAGCCGAAGCAGTAGCCGCCAGCCAAGCGGTGCGGCCAGTTGCGACCACGTCGCCTGATCTGAGCCGGGGCCGCAGCCGAGTTGCCGGGCTAACCGAGGAGCAGTACAGAGCGAGGTTTGAGCAGGCCAGGGCCGAGCTTCTTCAGGAACTGCCCTTTCTAGCCCAGCGGCAGCGCGGCAGCAAACTTGAACAGGACATGGTGCGCTCGCGCCTCATCCGCCAGCTTGACAGCGAGTGCATGGACCTGGTGCCGATCGAACTAATCGCAGCTGTGGAGTCCTGGGTCAGGCCGGCTGCAGCCAGGCCGGAACCGGAATCCTCCAACTTGGCCGCTTGAAAATTCTGGCCTGCTGGGCTTTGCAAAAATCGCCGGACGTCGTTTTCCTCATGCTGAACATAAACGCCACAACCCGGTGGCGTTTTTAGGGTTTATGGGTAGCCCAATAAGCCAGGACAGGCCGAAAAAAGCACGCTGTGGCCAGTTGACCTCGTTATGACGGCCGCTCGCTTAGAATTGGGAGGGTGGAGGCAGGGAAGAAGTTTTGATTAAGCTGTGAAACATTCCTATCTGTGTTTCACATCCATAGGGGAGAGACGACGTACTCCCAGTTTGAGGGAAGTGGATTTTCTTGGTCGTAGATTGACTGGTAGATTTAGCAATCTACTGGCTGATGCATCCAAGGCCGCAGAAAAGCAACTACCTCCGCCGCCTGCTGACCGCAGGCTACCCTGGTTTGCCCGCGCTCTGTTAACCTCTGTCGCGCGGCTTTGCTCGGCTTTTCCGCTACCGCTCCAATCCGCCGCCGTTATCACGTCGGCCGCGTCGGGTCTTTCAGTCCTACCGTCCTTTCAGACCGCAGAACCAGGGTAGCCTGCGATACGCTCTCGGCGGCGGGAACTGGCAAACAACTACGGGCTTTCAAAACTGGCAAAGGGCCGGCGGATTCGCCGGCTTGCTTTGGCGGCAGCGTCGCCGGGGCTTGAAAGTTTGGGCGGGCTGGTTCGTCGCTTACGGCCTCGTAGATAGTTTGCCTTGGGGCACTCTTGAAACAGAAAACCACGGTTTAAAAGGAGGAACTTAACTTGTCTGAAGCAAGTGCTACTCTTATTGCGTCAACTGCCAAGTTGAAGCGCCAGCAACTTCTGGTCATTCCCACGCCAGCCGGTACAGCCACGCATCGGCCTGTGCCGCACGGAGAAGTGGTGGAAGCCCTAATCGAAACTTTAAGCTTCCGCCACATCGGTGTGGTCAGAGACGAATTCGCCGTCTCCAAAGATGGCATGAAGATGTTCGGCGTGCTCGACCTCGACACGGGCATGGACGGCTGCCGTTTTAGTATCGGCATCCGGAACAGCCATGACAAATCCATGCGTCTGGCCATGGTCGTGGGCGTGCGGGTCTTTGTCTGCGAAAACATGGCCTTCTCCGGCGACTTCCAGCCGGTGCTCGCCAAGCATTCCAAGCACTTCTCCCTGCAGAACGCGTTGTCAATCGGCGTGGATCAGATGCAACGGAACTTCGACGGCATGCGCCTTCAGGTGGAGGACTGGCGGCAGTCCCAGCTTTCGGACGTTGCGGCGAAACTCATTATCTACCGGGCGTTCATCGAGTCTGACCTGGAAGTACCCAAGCACCTGGCCCGGCCGGTTCATGATTACTACTTCAACCCGCTGCACGAGGAATTCCAGAGCCGCACCCTGTGGAGCCTGTCCAATGCCTTTACTTCGGCCTTCAAGGAGCTGGAGCCCATTCCGCAGTACCGGGCGACAGCCAAATTGGCTGGCTTT
This sequence comes from Terriglobia bacterium, assembly GCA_003175985.1. GTDB lineage: Bacteria > Acidobacteriota > Terriglobia > Bryobacterales > Bryobacteraceae > PSRJ01. Next base: position 17,564 of record PSRJ01000020.1, on the reverse strand, counting down.
TTGGCCCAGCCGTGAGGCAGCCGCGGTTTCCGTTGGGCCAAGTGGTGGCCACGCCGGGAGCCCTCACCGCTTTGGAGAAAGTGGGGGAGAGTCCGGCGACGTTCATCCGGCGCCACGTCAGCGGCGACTGGGGCGAGGTCGATGAACATGACCGCCGCGAAAACGAACTTTCAGTCCACCGGGGCATCCGGCTGCTGTCAGCGTACAACCTGTCGGACGGCACCCGCATCTGGATTATCACCGAAGCGGACCGTAGCTCCACGACTCTGCTCTTGCCATCTGAATATTAGTGGCACATCAAAAGGCACCGCTTCGCATGCGGTGCCTGTTCCTTTTTTGGCCTTACGTTACGGACCACCACCAGGTTGACGCATAAATGGCAAGGCCCTTCTCTTCCCAAATGATTTCTTCCCACATGGGTCTTTTAGGTTGACCCCCATACTTCGAGGTGTCATTTAGTTTGTTGTAGACCTCTTCTGTTATGAAGCTAGAGTAACTGCCTTCGTCCAAGCTCGCTAACTTAGCAGCGTAATTAGCTGCACGCCCGACCCATACCAAGTCATTTGATCCTCGAATTCCAGTGCGTGCGACGAACAATGGACTACTGTCTATCCCGACGCCTTGCTTGACCTGGAAAGAACTATTCGGATATGCTTCCTTAATGGCAGGGTTGATTATCTTTTTAACAGCATAGTTCAATTGTAACGCTGTCCGGGCGGCGGCGGAGTTCTTGTTATTGCCGATAAACACTGCCATCACTCGATCACCGTCAAAGGCAGTAATCTCACCTCCACGGCTGCGGATGATCTTGCAGGCGACGAGCAGATAGGACTTGTAAATTTCAGCGGCGAAAAAATCCTTATAATCATTTACTAGGCCGGTCGAGTCACGAAGGTCTGCGTAAAGGACGGTGCCTTTTAACTTAACTGCATGATTGCCCAGCTGAATATCCTCGGGCTCTGGCACTTCCAAGCCGTCTCGCGATTGCCACCGACTGCTGAGGATGTCCGAAACTTCCGTTCGTAGCTCTTTTGCCAAATCCATATCCTCACCTTGGACCTTTGGTGTTGATGATTCGCGATATTTGCCGACAAATTGGCGCGATACGAGCGCGTAGGGATCGGGGGCCTCGCGGGGGGTACTCAATCCAAGTAACGCCAAATAGGTCGGAGGGAATTTTAATCTCAGCCCCCCGCGGCTTAAGAATGAAAACCCTTTCTCTGCCAATCACGCCCATAAATAGGCCAAGCTCGAAGACGAGATTGTCGCGCGGGGACGCTTTTTTCATCCGTTTAGAGAAAGTTATATCATCAGGCGTGAGTAAAAGGGCTGCGAAGTCCGCGACCTGAGCAGACGCGAACAGACTCTCGATTGACGTGCGTGACGCTTCAAAAACTCCATCCGTCCAGATCCGGGTCACGAGTTGACGCGAACGTATGCAATTCCGAATTTGCTCCGCAATCGGTATACCCTCAGTAGATGAACCGATAAAGAGGACGGGCTTATTGTTGGGCGGGCGAATATGCTTGTTCCGCTCCCGGAGCCGGTTGGCGATTTCGGAGGCCACTCTTCTCCAGAGCTGGGGATACCGGTTCGCAAGTCGGGCAAACCGGTCTTCAGTAAGAGTCAGTGTAAATGTCGGCTCCAAAGCCACCACGGATGCGCTACGTTTGGCGGCAGCATCGACAACAGCCATTTCACCGACATGGGTACCACCCGTTCGGGTAGCAATCTCACGCCCATTAATACGGATTGAAACAGTTCCGCTTACGATAAAGAAGATGTCGTTGTCGGGAGCACCTTGGACGGTGAGACACTGCTGAGGTTCGTAATCACGAGGCGTGCCATGTTTCAAGAGCTCACGGGCCAACGCGACGTCACCGGAGACCAGCGTCTGCGACCGAAGTACTTCCGCCAATCTGCGCCTTCCCGCTTGGCCTATAAAACGCGGTTCAAATCCTTCCGGGGCACGTTTGGGCATTATGCTGCGAGCAACTCGATTTCAGACGTTCGGACTCGGCAGCCTCCTTTGGGCCGGGCATTCAAAATCGAACGCCCTATTCTAACGCCTTATGGCAAACATTGCAGGAGCTCCTGCACGGAAAACAACTCAGGAAGATGGGCTGACGCTGTCAAGGCCTTCGGCTGGACTTGACGGAATTCACTGTCGTGCTACGATTCCAGTACCGTTAATTTCCCTTCCTAGCCCGTTATGTCTGCGTTCGCCTTAAAGCTCGACACGCTCTACGTTGCCTGCTCGCCAGAGCTGGAGCTGGTTTCGTATGGGCAGTGCCAGGATGAGGCCCTGAACAACTTGCAGGACCAGATTCGGCAACAGGAGCGGAAGCCGCGCAGCGAAGACAACTGATTCTTAATTGCTACGAAATAAATGCAGCACGCAACAGGACGGCCGTACCACTGCCCGGAGTGCCGCCGGGGATTCCGGTCGTATGCCAGCTTAAGGCGGCATATGGACACTGACCATACCCGGCCGCGGCAGTGCCCGAATTGTGGCAAGCCGTTGCGGGAGGGGGAGTATCACCGATGTTAAAGAATCAGTACTTCTAGAACCCAGGAATCCTAACAGAAAAAGTTCCAAATTACACTTGCCCTGAATTGTAATAGGTGTTACATTCTATCCGCGCTTTTGATTTGAATTTGAAGGAGTGTGGCTCGTGCGGTTGTCCTGGCCAGCTGTGTCAATCCTCGTAGTCTTCGCAGTCGCAGGTTCGCTCCAAGCTGATGTGGTCATAGATTTTGAAGGGCTCTCGGATAGCACGACACTGACTGATCAGTATACCGGCCTCACATTCACGAACGCCATCGTCCTGTCAGCCGGCATCGGCCTGAATGAGTTTGAGGTGCCGCCCCGCTCCGGCACGAATGTGGTCTCGGACAATAACGGGGCGATGGTAATTGATTTCGCCTCCCCAATACAGAGCTTTGCCGGGTACTTCACGTATTACGAGGCCTTGACCATTCAAGCCTTTGACGAGGCCTTAAGTCCGCTATCGCCGATCGTTCAGTCAATGTACAACATTAATGTGGGGTGCGATCCGGGACCGGTTTGTCTTGGTGATACTGGCAGCAACCCCAATGAGTATCTTTCCCTAGCGAGTTTGGGTGGCATTTCACGGATTATTATCACTGGCGATCCATCGGGCGGCTCGTTCGCATTGGATGACCTAACGTATGTACCTGCAGCTCCTGTGCCGGAACCAGTTGACGTTATCTCTCTGCCCGTGTTCTTGAGTGCTCTCCTGGTTTATCGACAGATCCGTATACGAACAACTAACACTCAAGCGAAAGCGTAATACAAATGAAGCGTTTCTGGTTAGGGCTAACACTTTTTGCCACTTTCCTTGTGATAGCAGGGGTTCTTCTATATGGTCAGGCGAGGCCAGACTTAGGGCCGTCAGTTTCGGTGACGGGCGGGAATACGCCTGCTACTGTTTCCACCTCTTCAACTGATATTACGGCTGCTCTTCAGCCGAGGGCTGTTACTCCCGTACTAAGTACTCCCAGCAGTACGCCAGCTTTACTTGTCGTAAACACCCCTACTGTCGCAACAGTCACGATCCAAGTCACGGGCGGCACGCCTATCGCCGGCGGAGTTAACCTCCTGCGGATTTTTCCAAACGGCCAGCAGCCCGTCGTCTTGGGTGTTATGCACGATGACGGCCTCAATGCAGATGCCGTTGCTGGTGACGGCGTTTATACATTGCAGGTCTCCTTCAATGAGTCTGCTGCCGGCCAAATCCAGCTTCAGGTCTCAGCGGCATTCCAAGGAATGTTAAAGCGTGTATTCTCACCCTTGGGGAGCCTAATGACGTGGAACCGATACTCAGATAGCGTTATATCATTGATTTATCCACCAGGTTGGAACACAAGCTCTCAAGGTAAAACTCTGTCGCTTATTAGTCCTGATAGAGCTACAATCCAGGCTTCCGGCGACGAGAATGATGCCCCAGCGAACTTCACAGTCACGCTTCTGTCAAAGCCAGTCCCCTTCGACATACAATCTTTCGTAGCGTCATACAATGCAGGCTGGTTTCTAAACTATCCGAATGTTACATCTCTGATTCTTAACGGCAAGGTGGCTAACGTCTACAGTGACACAGGTGACACCGCGAACTATGCTCCGGTCATTGCGGCGTTTATCGTCGGTGACTCGTCGATCGCACTCGTAACACTCAACGATCCAGAGAACGATCAGACGCCGACCGATACCAGCGTCTTTAGTCAGGTACTAGCATCGATAGCATTTTAAGGAGCGTGTTGTGTGTTTGTGAAGACGTGTCTGATTCTTCTTTGCGTTTTAAGAGCCGGAATGGCGCAATGTGTATACCCAGTCGGTAATACGAGAGTGCGTCCTACTCAGTCTGCCTCGGGGAATGGATATTTAATAAAGCAAGGGTTTGGTCCCGATTCGAACGGTCATACCGGAGTAGACCTTGCTAATGGACAGGAAGGCGGGGAGGTCAGGGCCGCCTGTCAAGGAACAGTGGTTGAGGTGCGCATTGACACGTCAGGCAAAAATCAGGGTTTTGGAAATATGGTGCGGATCAGCCACCAGATTACTGGGATAGGTACAATATATAGCCAATATGGCCACCTCAAGAACGGCAGTGTGACGGTTGCTACAGGCCAAAGTGTAGACGTCAATACGGTCATTGGCAACGTGGACTGCAGTGGATATACGCTCGGTAAGACAATTTGTCCAAGCAATGGAAAAAAAGGGCCACATTTGCACTTCGCCATTCAGCTAATTAATCGTGGAGGCTGCGGCTATTTGCCTGACTCCCGCTGTCCCAATGACACCTTCTCGCTATATTATGATCCTCTGCAGTTTGTTGCGGACCACTCCGCTCAGTCCGGGACCCTCTCGATAGGTGCTCTTCTAGATGGTAAACGATGGCCGGATACCGGAATGACGCAGTTGAATTACACCATCGTTAATTCCAATGGTCAATCCCTAAATGGTACTGGCATTGTTCCTACAACTATTGCTGGCGTCGCACCCGACTCGTATAAATTGCTCTATTCGAGTGGAGGCCCGGCGGCATTTACGGGCATCAGCCCATCAGCCACGCAGACGCTAGTTGCTGGCGGCGCTCTGTCATATACCTTGCACTTTAGCAGCTCACCTACCTCCCAGATAACAGCGTTCTTGGCAAGCACTACAAATTCTGTAATAAGCTTCGGTGGCGGCCAGTTCACATTTCAACACAATCAAGGTCCGGGCGATTTTGTCATAACTTCGGATATTAACGGAGATGGCTCAGCTGCTGGCTTGACTGGCACGATTGCCGGTGCTTTTACTATCGGCAATATTACTCAGATTAACCCAAATGTCCAGCAGGCGCCTGTAACAGGAACCGGCACGCTGACCATCACAGATGCTGGCGGCGTGTCGTTGACCGGTACTGTGGATTTCCTCGACATTGAGACAGTGGGTACCGGTGGCACTTTAGATTCCGCAGGCTTGCTTAATGTCACCAATATGGTGTATTCGGGTACCAATGGCGACCTTTTAAAGCTCGCCAAGTACGGGACAGGCGTGATTGTCGGGGTGTTTCAGTTTGTTCCGGGTAAGACGGTTACTGACTTGAAGAACGCACCAGCAGACAGTCCGCTTCAAACTTCGTTTGCAGCATCAGTGACTAGTGTTCAGTAACCCGTTCGTGAATTCGCGAGTGGGTGGCAGCCGGCAATTCAGAAACCCGAGCATCGTGTCGGACTCCGAACAGTAGGCTGGACACGGGATCACTCCGTAAACAAAGGACAATGAGGTAGCCATTAGCGTGTCTGATCACGGGGAGCGCGATCAACGGGGTGTTCCTCCAATCAACGAGGGTCTCATCATTGACACCGTTCGTATCGAAGCAGAGCGCCAACGCCGTGAACAGCAAGAACGCGATAAGCAGCACCGAGAGCAGCAAGCGAAGCACGATCGGCAAATGCTTCATATTACTATGGGCCTCTTGGTCGCCGCTCTCCTGACGGGGATAGCTAGTCTGTATCAGGCTTATGTGTCGGGCCGAAATGCAGATGCTGCCGTGGAAGCGGTGAGGATCGCAAAGGATACGCTCTACATCACCGAGTCTGCTGATATAGAACTTGAAGGTTGTAATTGTAGTACTGCGCCACAACTGCTGAATGCCCAGACGAGAATCGCCGTAATTTACAAGAACACAGGTCGAACGAGCGCAGCCCGCGTCAAGTCCCGCATTTTTACAGGATTTGAAGGTGATACTGGTCCCGGAACGACAGTAGGGCCTGAAGGTGAATCCACGGTTGGGGCTGGTCAAAGCATCGGAACGGGATTCTCTGGACTTGGTATGCCCCACGTAGCCGGGTTGCCTGGTATGACACCGCAAATCGAATCCGCAATCAACATGAGTGCTGCCCAGGAGATCACAGCAAAGATCGCGACGCGCCAATTGAGGGTAGTTAGTTGGGTAACCTACTACGACAAATTCGAACGAGGACACATTACACTGCTTGAATCGACTTACGAACGCGGGACTACGTGTATGTTCTTGACTCGAAAAATCATTAGCCGCTGATTATGGAAGGGGCTGACCTATCAGGCTGAGAAAACAGTTCTGTGGAGAACTGCTTTGACCCGGTTTCATTTCTCGGCTAGAATTTATGTAACATAAAGGACGTTATGTTGCGCCAGGTGGCGGCCGTCCCCAGGAGAGGCAATTGATGGTTATCGATCCCGTCAGCATCACCATTTCAGTGCTCGCTTTGGCTGTTTCAACAGCCGTGGCGTGGCTGACGTTTTTCCGGCGCGGCATTTTGGGGATGACAAGACCGTCCTTGGTAGCATTTCTTCATGATTTGTCCCGGAGGGATCCTTTAAGCGTATTGCTGGAAGGTCCCGAGACTGGAGCAAAGTCTCAAGACCCATATCCTAAAATCTATTTCCGGGCGTTGCTTTATGCAACCGGGCGGCGTGGGCACATCGTGGAGAGCATGTTCGTAAGACTGCACCGCGGCGAGACCGTGCAAACGTTCAATTATTGGGCATACGGAGAGGGAGATCGCCTGCATCCAGGCAGCGGAGTGCGTGTCGGCGAAGAAGGAGCAGTCTACAACCATCACTTCTTGCCCCCGAGAGACGGGACCGTATTTCAGTTCTTGGCGGGGGAATACAGGCTGGAGGTTTACGGGACACTGGTGAACCAGGGCGCGCCTGTTTTGCTTCAAACCATTAATCTCGTCCTTTCCGAAGAGCAGGCTGTGGCCTTGAAAACCAAAACTACCCCCGTTTTCTATAATTGGGGACCTGAGTCACAGACTTATCATGGCCACATCGACATAAGACCCCGGACGTTGGGGGTAGCAGGATGAACTCAATGATCCCCCAGTCTCGACAGATTGCCCGCGCCGGCCTTGAGAGGCTGCCGGCGGTAATTACCCACGCTGGCGAAAAGGCAGCCTGGCGCTTTGTTGAGTTCTTCACCGCCAACATCCGCAACAAAAATACGCGGGCAGCCTATGCCCACGCGGTGGTGGAGTTTTTTAATTGGTGCGAGAGCGGCGGCCTTGAGCTTTCGCAGCTCACGCCCGTGGCCATTGCTGCATATATAGAGGGCCATCCCGGCCAGCCGCCGACAGTTAAGCAGCACCTGGCCGCCATCCGTATGCTGTTTGATTATTTGGTCTTGGGCCAGATTGTCCCTATGAACCCGGCCAGTTCGGTGCGCGGGCCAAAGCACGTGGTCAAGCGCGGCAAGACACCAGTGCTCAAAGCTGACCAAGCCCGGCAGCTCCTGGATTCCATTGAAACCGAGAGCATCGTGGGTCTCCGCGACCGGGCCCTGCTCGGCCTGATGTGCTACACGTTTGCTCGCGTCTCGGCTGCGGTTCACATGTGCGTGGAAGATTACTACCAGAATGGCAAGCGCTGGTGGTTTAGGCTGCACGAAAAAGGCGGCAAGCGCCACGAAGTACCGGCCCATCACAACGCCCAAGATTATATGGACGCGTATCTGGAAGCGACTGGAATTTGGGAGGAGAAGAAAGGTCCTCTATTCCGGAGCGTGGACCGACACCGGCGGCTTACGCTCAAGCCCATGACGCGTGTGGATGTCTGGCGCATGATTCGGCGGAGGGCCAGAGGCGCCGGTATTGGCGAGATTATCGGCTGCCACACCTTCCGGGCCACTGGCATTACTGCTTACCTGGAAAACGGCGGCACCATTGAGAATGCCCAGGCCATCGCTGCCCACGAATCGCCGCGTACTACCAAGCTGTACGACCGTACCAGCGATGAAATCACGCTGGATGAAGTGGAGCGAATAGCAATTTGAAGCCATTACCGGCATTAACGTCTAAATCCCGCTATGACAGCACCCTTTCTGGAATGGTTGAAGGCAATAGGTCCCCTGGTTCTGGGGGGAGCTGTGTTCTTCGCAGCATGGTGGTTTCAGAGGTGGCAAGTCTCCTTAGCCAAACAAAAGCTCCGTCATGATCTGTACGAACGGCGGTTCGCGATCTACACCGCTTTCTGTGATCTCCTGGTAGCGCTCCCCGAGAAAAATGACGAGGAGATTAAGGCCGTCTGCCGAAGAGCAGACATAGCCCGGCTCCAGGCGCCATTTCTGCTCTATCAAGAGCCAGAGCTGGAGGCGTATTTAGAAAGAATCTGTGAGCAGGTGAAGAGCGAAGTTATCAGCAATATTATGTTCATCGACAGCATACGAGGCCACGCGGGGATGATGAGTGATCCTGACGTGAACCGCGATTTCGTGCAGCGAGTGGGCCTTCTAGGCGCGGCGAAACTCGACCTCCCAAATCGCCATCTCCCGCAATTGTCCCGACACTTTGCCAAGCTTTTGCGGCTCACGGATTTCTCAAAATAGAACGCTCCGATGAAACTGCCCGGCGCCACGACAGGGAGAGGCGAATCGTCTCCTTTCCCTGCAATGAGTAATACGGATGTATAATTCAGCTTTTGATGTCCCGTTCCAAGACAGCTCGGTTTCGTCGGGCATTTACTCAGTTTGGGCGGTTCACACGTCACCCGCAGCGCGTCACGTGTCTTGAGTGTGGCTATCTCGCGTTTGGGACGCAGGAAGTGTCCTCTGGTGAGCGATGTTTGCTCGCCACAAGAGGCCGGAGCGCAAAAATGCCCGCCCTAGACGAGCTGTGTTGTCATCGGTCTTTGTGGGTGGACTACGAAATTAACTATTTTGGCAACCCCGCTGCGCCGAAACTTGACGAAGTAAATGAATTACGACGATGCACAGGGTTCCGTCGCTATAGGCCGGGATTTTCTCCAAAGGAACACCTGGAGCGCTTGACAAAAGTCGAGGAGCGACGGAGTCAATTCGCTTACACATTTTTAGCCGCGCTTGTCGCGGCTGTGTTAACGCTATTAGGCCAGTGGACTGCAAAGCATTTTGGAATTATTAAATGATTGGAATATTAGCCGATAACACTGCGAACATCCGGTGGTCTGGTTTTAGGGCGTACTTTTGGCGCTGCCGTCTGGATTATTTCCTTCTGCAAGGCCCCGCGTTGGCGGCGCTATATATTTCGTCGTCTCTTGGGGAGCCCTGCGTAAAAACCGGGCGAACGCGAAATGAGAAAATTGTTTTATGAGCGCCCGGAATCGAAAAGGAACGTGCGCCTACTGTGGGCGGCAGAAAAAGCTTACTGTCGATCACGTTCCGGCAAAACTCTTTCTTGAGCGGCCTTTCCCGCCAAATCTGCTGACCGTTCCGGCGTGCTTTGGCTGCAACCAGTCATTCATTGCCGACGATGAATACACGCGCACCGTGTTGGCCACTGACATCCGCGCAACTTGGAACTATGCCGCCCAATCGAATCTTCCGGCCATCCTGCGATCACTGCAACGGCCAAACGCACGGGGCTTTGCCGAATACATTAGCCAGCAGTCGCATCTGATGAACGTGCTGGCACCAAGCGGTAACCCGTTCGTCACAGTCCAGATAGAGCGGCAGAGAATTAATCGAAGTGGCCTACACATGCTACGCGGCTTGTATTTTCACGAAACCGGCAAGCGCTTGTCTGGAACGAGCGCCGCGGTGCGGGTTGGGTCAAAGGCTGGATTGACAGCCGAAGACTCAGACATGTTGACGATAGCGCGGGTTTTTCACCTTTTTCCTGACCAGCGTAATGGAGCCGCCGGCACTGCTTTCAGCTATGCCGCGGCCATCGGTGATCGCCGTTCAGTCTGGCTAATGCTGCTTTATGACTATTTTTTCTGGGTCGGCAGTGTTGATGAGCGAGATGCTACTGAGCGGGAAGCGGACGGAGCTAAGGAATATGAGAGTCCAAGCCGAGTGGTTTTTGTCTGAGATTTAGAACAGCGAACCGTCCAAGACGGCATTAGCGAAATCATCGGTTGCCACACCTTCCCGAGCCACCGGCATTACCGCCTACCTGAGAGCCATCTCCGGGCAGGCCGCTTTCTTGGTGGAAACCGGGCAGGCGGAATTGCCGCCATACTCGCGCCGACTCTCCATTTCACGCTGAACTCTAAGCGTTCACCACCCCCTGCTCCCGCCAAGCCACAACCGACTCGGATTCAGCTCCTATACTCAAAGCTCCGTTCCTTCAGCAGCGCCTCCACCGTCTGACGATAACACCTCACGGCGCTGAGGTATTCCTCGCAGAGGTGATCGACGCTCTCCCTGCAGGCCTTCCATTCTTGTAGCGTCTCCTGCAACGGGTGGACTTCATAAGAGCTCCAAAGATCGCTTTCGCGTCTTTGGGCATCCAGTAGGCGCTTGGCCAGCGTTGTTGTTTCCTGCTGACGCGGCTTCGGCGATTTCCCTGTTACGTTCATCAGTTTCATACAGCACCCCAGCGGTAACACGGCCATCAGCATGGCACCGGATACTGATGAGGAGAAGAGCCGAAAGTACCATCGGGTAATGCTAACTTCGGTTTACAAGCAAAACTCGGCTTCCGGCCGCCATCTAGTTCTCCGCCGACGTCGCGGAAACGACCCGTCCGGCTGCGCGAATCTGGTGGAACTTTTTGACCTGCGAAATCAGACCCGCCAATCTTCTTTTCGTAGCCAGTTGGGTCAGCCCATCATCCGACAAAAAGGACCGGACGTTTGAACACGTCCGGTGCTCTGGTTTTCCGCAGCACTCTTCACTAGTACCGCAGTCCTTGTCCCTCCTCTTGATGTTGATTTGTCCAGCGATATAATGGCCCCGTAATCTGGGGAGCAATCCCCAAGGCTGAAGTCGCTGGATGCAACAGCGATTATCAGCAAAACAGGATGCAAGCAGTATGGGCCCCACATCCCACTTCAGGACCGCTCCCCGTCCGAGACCTGGCCTATGGCCGGAACTGGGGCGGAAAGCCATCCCCTCTCCCCTTCCTCTTCTAGTTCTTAGCCTGTATCCGTTTTGCTTCAGGAGACCTTTTGGTTTGAGGTTTTTATGGTGTTCGTTGGAATTATTCTCGGGTTGGTGCTCGGCATCGGTGCCTTGGGTCTTTACGCTTGGATAAGCGAGCAGACAACTCCCCCACCGCCGCCTGATCCCAGCCGAATGGCCGTGGCGTTAAAGGCCAACCGGCTGGAGGTGTTTACGCCCCTGCCGCTGGAGAACCGGCGCATGTACAAAGTGACGTTTTCGGGCGTGTACACCTACGAGTGGTCTGGCTTTCTGGGCAGTGGCGGCAGCCGACAGGCTGATGCCGCCTTTTACCAGGACTGGGACGACAATTTCTCACAAAAGTATGCGGGTATATTTTTGGGAGCTGAGCCTATTGGAAAGCTGGAAGGTTGGACAGAGAACCGGGCTTTGCACCAATACTCGGCACTCGTGGAAGGCTTCGGGCAGCAGCAGCCGCTTCGGCTCATCCCTCCAAAAGGCGAAGGCAGGTGGGGACGGATAGTCGCCTCCTTTGAACTAATGCCGCCAGGCACGCCGCTGACCAGCGAAAAGCAGGCAGCAGCCAAAGCCGCAGCTGCCGCAGCAGCGGCTGCGGCCAAAGCTGCAGCAGCGAGCCAGCCAGGGCTGAGGCTGAATATTCCGGCCTTTGGTAGCGGGGTGTTCAGCGAAATTTTGGAAGCTGGCGTGGTCTACAAGCTGGTTATTTCCGGCACGTATGATTATGGGTTTGCCGGGTTTCGCAGCTTCCACGGAAAAGCTGACGCGGTCTATGGCACGGATGTGCAAGGCCGGTACTGCGTGCCTTATGATGGCCTTCGCCTGGACGGCATAGGTGTGCGCCTGCTGGACTCCTGGCAGGAGGACCGAGCCAGCCACGAATACAGCTGCCTGTACGAAGGGCAGGCCAAGCGGGTCACATTTAGCCTCAAGCCCCCGCACAGCTACCACTCTGCTGGCGAGCTTGAGGTAAGGATTGTGCGTCAGCCGGCTGGAACCCAGACGGCCGTGGCCAGGGAGCAGGCCGAAGAACAAAAACGGCAAGCCGCAGAGGAGGCCTTACGCCAAGCCGAACAGCAGGCTAAAGCGACCCGCGCAGCAGCTGAGCAAGCAGCCAGGTTTCAGGCGGAACACGCCAGGGTTAAGGCTGCGCTCCAAGCCAAGGTGGAAGCGCTCCGGAGAAGCGTGCACCAGAACCGTAATCTGTTTGACCGAGATTACCGACTCAATTTGGTGGAGCAGTACCAGGGCAAGATTCTCACCGACTGGCGGGCAGGCTGGGTCAGGGAGTACAACGAAATCTTTGCTGACCCGCCCCTCGTGGCTGCGCTCACGTCCCAGGCCCGAGAGGTCTTGGATTGGCACGAGCGCCGGATTGATTTGATTCTGCTGGCCGAGCGGCTGGCCATCACGCCGCCAGATGTTTCAGTGGTGCTCAACGAACGGCGCATTACGAGCCGCACCTTAGGCCAGGTGCAGCGGGCCATTGGCGAGCTGTTCCGGCTGCGGGATCAGATTGACAGCGCCGCCGAACGCTTAGCTATCCACGGCTATGACGAGGACTCAAGGCAGCAGATAAAGGAGGCCCGGCGCGGTCTGTCTTTTTATTTTGACCTGCTCAAGGCCTACGGCATTGCCGCCCAGTCCCCGGAGCAGGCCGAAGACAAATTCTTTGAGCTCTGCCCATTCCAGCCGCCTCTGGCTTCCTACGAGCAGATGATGGAGCGCATCAAGGCCGGAAAGCAGGTTGGACCCGACGCGGTCAAGGGCAAACTGGAAGATTTGGTTCGCGAGGAAATTATTTTACAGGCCAAGCGCCGCCACGCTATTCGCCACGGCCGGGAACAGGTCCGCCAGGCTCTGGATAAGCGGTTAGACGTAGTGCGGCGGGATGCCACGTTTTTCCGCGATTTTCTGACCTCAATCGGGGTTTCCGTCGAGTTCGCCGACTTCCGGCAGCAGGAAGAAACCCGCGAAGAGCAGTTTATAAAGCTGCTCCAAGAAAAAGACAACATCAAGGCCGCGCTAAAGGAGCGGCAAGAGGATGAAACCGCGGAACACGTTGACGCGCTCTTTGCCGAGGAACTCGCCAAGCTCTTTAAAGCCGACGAAGCCAGCTATACCTAAGGGCGCCCTGTTTTTAGGCGTGTTTGATGGCCAGCACGTCTACCTCACGACTCGCGACCGCTCCCTGCACCTCGTCCTCATTGGGGCCACGGGCTCGGGCAAAACCACGGCCCAGGAATTTTTTATCCGGCAGGACGTTAGCAGCCGCAATGGTTTTTCCATGCTTGACCCGATGGGTTCGCTCTACGACCGGCTGCTGCGCTTTCTCTGCTACCGCAAGGCCATTGGCTGCCGAGTGCCCGAGGCTTTTTTGTTTAACGCCTCCGAGCCAGACTGGGTTCTGCCCATCAATCCCTTTCAGCGCCGGGACGGTGACATTTCGGTGCAGGTTGACCGCCGGGTAGCAGGAACACTTCACGTCTGGGGCCAGCACCGCGGTGACTACACGCCGCGCCTGGAAAAATATCTGAAAATCGTTTTCCACGCAGTGATTGAGTGCGGATTGACGATTGTTGAGGCTGGCTGGCTGATTGATCGCTACAGCGGCCAGCTGCGGGAGCACGTCATTAAGGGGCTATCAGAGCCTTTAATCCGGAGCAAGTTTGAGCAGCTCTCCGCGTATAAGCCATCCGAGTTTTTGGAGCAAACCGAAAGCCTGGAAAACCGGCTGATGCGGTTTTTGGTTTCTGGCACCATCCGCCGCATTATGGGCATTGGCCAAAACGCCCTGGATTTTGCTGAGCTCTTGGACAAAGGCCAAGCTCTGCTTTGTAACCTGGCCATCAGCAAACACCTCTCGCGCGAGCAGCGCCGCCTTATCGGCACCCTGTTTTTAAACGAGTATTTTGAAACGGCTCTGGAGCGCAAAAGCGGCTCCCGGCCGCACTACTTGTACGTAGACGAGGCCGCGGAATTCGTCACGCCGCAGATGGGCGAAGCGTTGGAGACCTGCCGGCAAAAGGGCCTGCATTTCATCCTGTCGTTTCAGCACCTGTCGCAGTTTAAAGCCGGCCACGATGAGCGGCTGTATAAGGCCATCAAGAACAACGCGCGGAACAAAATCGTGTTTGCCGTGCCTGACCGGCAAGACGCCCAGGAGCTCTCTGACGATTTGTTTGAAGGGTTAGCCGAACCCCAGGTCAAATTCGTGCACCGGCATCTAAACCACTTTCTGGAAGATGTGCGCGAGACCAGCCAGACCCGCGGGACAAGCACCAGCCAGTCCGAGGGGCAAAACCACAGCGCCTCTTCATCGCTTTCCCGCAGCAGTGGGGCTTCGCTATCTTTAAGCATCAGCCGCGGCAATTCCCTGGAATACGGCCGGAGCCGCAGCCGGACCTTTAGCCGCAGCAAAACTCTGGAACAGGGCACTAGCGAAAGCCACAGTCAAAGCTCCAACGAATCCCACACTTCTGGTTTTAACGAGAGCCACTCCCGGCAGGAAAACTCCTCCTCCAATTCTAGCGAAACCATGCATGAGCGCCACGAAGACGGCTTTTTTGAGTGGGAGGCGTCGGGCCGCTCCCAAAGTCGCGGCCAATCCTCCAGCTCGTCTGAAGGCTACAGCCGCACGGAAACCGGCAGCGATACCTACCAGAGCGGCAGTTCAGATACGAGCAGTTCCAGCGAGTCCAAAGGCTCAACTCGCCAGCTGTCGTGGTCTAAAGCCAGGCAGCGCAGCTTTGGGCAGAACTGGTCATCATCGTGGTCAGGACAAAAGAGCAATTCTGAAGCGGCCGGGCTCGGTGAAAGCATCGGCCAGAGCTCGGAGCAGGCTTCCAGCCGCTCTGAAAGCCTGACCAATCAGCCTGGCGTGCATCACCACGCCTTCTGGGAAGAGGACCCAGAGTTTTGGAAACTCGAAGAGCAGCGCTGGAAAGCTGCAGAGCTTCTCATGTACCAGAAAGTTGGCGAGTGTTTTATGCGCACCGAGGCCGGACTCTATCACGGCAGGCTGCCCCTGCCGAAAAAGTTTTTCGTGCTGCCGAAGACTTTAGAGCGCCTGACGCGCGCGCTTTATGAGGCCCACTGCCTGCCCAAAGCTGAAGCCGAGCAGTTGGTCGCAGCCCGTGAGCGGCAGCTGATTGCCCGGCCAGGAGGCGGGAGCGGGGCAAGGACCCCGGCACCGGACAGGCCAGCGAGCCCAGCGGTGCGAAGTTCAGAGCAGCCAATCTGGAACCGAGCAGCGCTTCCGGGCACGCCCCCGCTCACAAGTACGACAGCCAGCACCGCCGGCAAACGCGGACCCAAAGCCGACGCCAGCACCCACACTGCGGTAGCAGCTGTCCTGGCCGAATTTGGGCCGGACTGGGCCAGCGGGCAGAAGCTACTCGAAGTTTGCCAGCGCTTGGATGAGGCAGGCGTGCCCACGCCCAAAGCTTGGCTCAGCCGGCCCGAAGGCCGGTCCTTGTCGTGGCGCCGGGCTGTTTCCAATTACCCGGACCTGGTGAAAAAAATCATCCGCTATTACCTGAAGGCCTCAGGCCACAGCAGTTAAAACTCCTGCCGACTTCTGCCAGTCGGGCGAAACTGCTGTTGCTCGCGCAGTTAAAGTCCAGAATGCCGCCAGCACCTTGTTTTCAGAGGAGTATGGGAAAAGCTGGTAGCAGAAGATGACAGGGGTTTGGCAGAAATTTTCGCCGTTGTAGGCTCGCGCCATGATGGCCGAAAATCCGAATCAAAAGCAGCACAAGGAACCAGAGGCACCCAGCCGGTTTAGAAGCGAAGTCCTGCGCTATACTGAGGCGGCAGAGCTGCTGGGCTTGAGCAAGAGAACCGTGGAGCGGTACGTGGCAGAACGGCGGATTCCGTTTGTACAGCTACCCAATCGCGGCACCAGGGTCAGGGTGCGATTCTTAAGGACGCAGCTTTTGGCGTGGCTGGACCGCCAGACCGTTAAGCCGTCCAGCAAGCACTTTCGGGGCGCTGGTGTATGAGCAGGATGCGCGGCGTTTATTTCCGTGACGGCATTGCCTATATCCGATACCGGGATGAGCACGGGATTATCGTCCGGGAAAGCACGGAGCAAAAGAGCCCAAAGTTTGCCGAACAGCTTTTGGCCAAGCGCAAGACCGAAGTGGCCGAGGGCCGGCACTTTCCGACCAAGCAGTTCGAGCGCACCTCATTTGAAGAGCTGCTGTCTGACTGGTGGGACAAGCATGGCCAGCATACGGCCAGCCGCTTTCATTACCACCTGCCGAAAGTCCGGGCAGTGTTCGGGCAGCTGCGGGCCAGGGACATCACATCCGATGCGGTTCAAGAGTTTTTGGATAAGCTGGGACAGGACGGCTACGCTGCTTCGTCGATTAACAAGTACCGCACCATCCTCTGCAGCACGTTCAATTTTGCCATCCGGCGCGGCCACTACGATAAAAACCCGGCCTCAGCCGTCTCGCAGAAAAAGGAGCCGCCAGGCCGCGACCGGTTCCTGACGCCGGAAGAATTCCAAAAGCTCATCGCCGAATGCCAGGGCGACGCAGTCCTGACTGCGTTTGTTTGGTTGGCCGCCACCACCGGTGCGCGAAAAGGCGAGCTTCTGGCGCGCAAGTGGGAGGAAGTGGAGTTGGAGGGCCCTGCTCCCCACGTCTACGTGCCCAAGACCAAGAATGGCCGAAGCAAGCGCCTGCCTTTAGCAAACGAAGCCATTACAGCTCTGAAGGCATTAACGAGCTTTGGCCGTGATGACTATCTGTTTCCCGCAGACCGCGGCAATGTGCGCTTTTCCGGCATAAAGGAACACCTCTGGGATTTGAGAAAGCCGTTTCAGGCGGCTTGCGCCCGCGCAGGGATTACAGGATTGCGCATCCACGACTTGAGGCACATGGCCACCACGATCTTGTTCCTAGCCGGCATCCCGGATGCAGTCATCAGAAAGCTCACCGGCCACAAGAGCCGAGAACTGGAGCGCTACCAACACCTCTCTCCCCTGCTCAAGGCCCAGACGGCCGAGCTCATCGCTAAGGTGCTGGCGGAAAAAAAGAGCACAGCTACTGACACACCACCTTCCAGCGCTAAGCTCAACCATTCGCAAGTTATTGAAGGAATTGGCGGGGACGACGGGGCTCGAACCCGCGACCTCCGACGTGACAGGCCGGCGTTCTAACCAAC
>PSRJ01000007.1 GCA_003175985.1 Terriglobia bacterium | reverse complement strand
GGCGGTAAAATCAAGAATCGGAAGACATGATGCGGCTAGCGGGCCTGATTCTGTTCCTGATCACTGCATGGGCGCTGGCTGAGCGCCTGGAAGATACCTTCTACGTTCCGCTCGATCATCCGGCCATCCAGTATGCCCGGGCGCCGGACGATCCGGTGGCACGCCTTGAAAAGCGGTTGGAAAGCGGCGAAGTCAAACTGGAATTCGCGCCCAACGGCGTGGGATATCTGCCGTCTCTCCTGAAGCAGCTTGGGATCAGCACCGACTCGCAGATTCTGGTCTTCTCGAAAACCAGTATTCAAACGCAGCGCATCTCGCCGCGGACTCCCCGGGCCATTTACTTCAACGATGACGTCTCGGTGGGCTTCGTCCAGGGCGGCGACGTGCTGGAGTTGACCTCGCTCGATCCCAGACAGGGCGTCATCCTCTATACGATGGACACCGAGAAGTCCGCGCATCCCGAGCTCACGCGCCGCGACGATTGCCTCCGCTGCCATCAGGGTGCGCCCACACTCGGCGTGCCGGGAATCCTGGTGAGTTCGGTGCATCCGCGGACGAGCGATACGCGCGACCCGCACGGCAATGCGTACCTCACCGACCATCGCAGTCCGCTGAACGAACGGTGGGGCGGCTGGTACGTTACCGGGACGCACGGCGCGCAGTCCCACTTGGGGAACAATACGGGGCTAGTGGATCCGGTGCAGCCGGGCGGTCCCCGGCGCGAAGGCACGCAAAACATCACCAGCCTGGACGAGTTCTTCGATACTTCACGGTATCTCGCGCCGGCCAGCGACCTGGTGGCGCTGATGACGCTGGAACATCAGACCCGGATGACGAATCTGTTGACGCGGATCGGTTGGGATACGCGCATTGCCGAGGCGGATCACAAGACGGAGAATCTGAACAGCGAGATCGAGGAACTGGTGGGGTACATGGTGTTCGCGGATGAGGAGCCGCTACGCGAGCCGGTGGCCGGAGTCTCGACGTTCGCGAAGACCTTCGCCGGCCGCGGCCCGCGGGACCGGCGAGGCCGCTCTCTTCGGGATTTCGACCTCAAGAAGAGGCTCTTCCGATACCCGCTTTCGTATATGATTTATAGCCCTGCCTTCGACGGCCTGCCGGCCGCGGCGCGGAATCGTATCTACCAGCGGCTTTATGACGTGCTGGCCGGTAAGGATCGCGGCGAGAAATTCGCGGCCCTCCCGGCGGAGGACCGCCAGGCGGCCTTGGAGATCGTTCGGGAGACCAAGCCCGGCCGTCCGGAGTACTGGTAGGTCCCGCCAGAGCATCCCGCAGCTTGCTAACCGCAAGGGGACCCGGCAGTCTAATCAATAGCCGGATGGAACTAGCCGATCAGGCGGCTGTGGATCGAGCCCGCTCCGGCGATGCAGACGCCTTTCGTCTGCTGGTGGAGCGGCACAGCCGAGCCCTGTTCCGGCTGGCATTTCGTATGACGGGCAACGAATCAGACGCCGAAGACGTGGTGCAGGAAACGTTCTTGAGGGCGTATCGGCAGCTCGCCAGGTTTGACGAGCGGGCCAGCTTCGGAACGTGGATCTACCGGATCGCCACCAACTATTCGCTGGATCTGGTTCGTTCGCGGAACCGCCGCAGCGAGCGCTGGCAGAGCCTGGACGAGGAGGCCGGCGATCCCTTGCTTTCGGCGCCTTCGGGGGACCCGGCGCCCGACCGGCTGGCGCAGAGCGGGGAAGTGCGGCAGCACCTGGCGGCGGCTATGGACGAACTGAGCGCAGCCGAACGCACGGCATTCGTGCTGCGCCATTTCGAAGGGATGTCGATCGAGGATGTGGGGCGCACGCTGGGCTGCCAGCCCGGCGCGGCCAAGCACAGCGTGTTTCGCGCGGTACAGAAGCTGCGCCGCGCGCTCGAGCCTTTAGTGGGGACGGCGAAATGAGCCACTTAAGCGAAGAGCAGTTAATTCTGCATTACTATGGCGAGGCCGGAGACGGAGTCTCCGTCGAAAGCCACCTGGACCAGTGCGAAGCCTGCCGCGCGGTTTATAGCTCCCTGCAACGGGTCTTGAACGTCATGGAAACCCTTCCGGTGCCGGAGCGCAGCCCGGAATACGGCAAGCAGGTGTGGCAGCGGCTGGGCCCCTATCTTCCCTACCGTCCGCGCCTCCGGTTTCTCCTGTCGCCCTGGCGTTGGGCCGCCGCGGGCGCGGCCGTTGCGGCGCTGCTGATCGCGGCGTTCGCGATCGGCCGGTTCTATCCGCAGGCGCCGCCGCGGATCGCGGTCACCATAACCGCCGACCCGCAGACTCAGGAGCGCGTCCTCAGGCTGGCGGTGGGCGACTACCTGGATCGCTCGCAGATCGTACTCACCGAACTGGCCAATGCGAGTGCCGCGCGCGACCTGGATATCTCTTCCGAGCAGGAACGCGCAGCCAATCTGCTCACGGAGAACCGGCTCTATCGCCAGACGGCCGCGCATACCGGGGATGCCGTGGTCGCCGGCGTATTGGAGGATCTGGAACGCGTTCTGCTGGAAATCGAGCACGCGCCATCGCGGCTCGCGCCGGCGCAGTTGGATGAGCTGCGGCGCAGGTTGAGATCGGAAGGAATTCTGTTTCGCATGCGCGTCCTGGACTCCACGGTACAGGATCAGGACGAGAACAAACTTTAAGGACACACACCCATGATTAGCCGAATTGGAATATTGATATGCGCGAGCGCGCTGGCGTTTGCGGCGCAGGTTCCCCCCGCGCCTCCTGCGCCCCCCGCGCCGGCCGCCACCGCCTTTCCGCCCGTCCCCCCCATACCTCCGCTGCCGCCGGTAGCTGTGGAGCCTCCGATAGTGCCCGATTTCGATTTTTCGTTCGACTTCGATCTCGGCCCCGATTTCGACGCCAAAATGGCCGATCTGAACTCCAAGCTGGCGGACATCAACGCCAAAGTGAGCAGCAGAGTGAACGCGCAGATGGCGCAGTTGAATGGCAAGCTGCAAAGCGGCATGGGGGCGTTCTTCCAGCGCAACGTGCGCCTGGGAAACACACGCGACGATCGCCTCTACGAGAGCGGGCAGGGGTTTCTCGACCGGGGCCAATGGAACGCCGCGCTGAATACTTTCACACAAGTGGCCGCCGATGGGGGCTCGCGCGCCGATGGCGCCTTGTATTGGAAAGCCTACTCGCTGAATAAGCTGGGCCGGCGTGACGAAGCGCTGGCGGCCATCGCCGAATTGCGCAAATCGTTTGCCAGCAGCCGGTGGCTGAACGACGCAAGCGCACTGGAACTGGAAGTGAAACAGTCGGCCGGCCAGAATGTGTCGCCCGAAGGACAGCCTGATGAGGAATTGAAACTCATGGCCCTGAACGCGCTGATGAACTCCGATCCCGACCGCGCCTATCCGCTTCTGGAGAATCTGCTGAAGAGCTCGCAGTCTCTGCGGCTGAAAGAGCGGGCCCTGTTCGTGCTGGCGCAGAACAGCGCGCCCCGCGGGCGTCAACTGCTGGAGCAGACAGCGCGCGGCAGTGGCAATCCGGATCTGCAATTGAGGGCTATTCAATATCTGGGCACTGTAGGAAGACGGCAGGGCAGCGGCAGCGGCGCCGGCACTGGAATTGGCGCCGGCAGCGGCCAAATACTGTTCGATATTTACGGGTCTGCCAGTGACGACAACGTCAAACACGCCCTTTTGCGGGCCATGCTGACCTCCGGCGATACCGACCACCTGATGCAAGTAATCAAGACGGAGAAGTCGCCCGAGCTTCGGTCGCAGGCCATTCGCTACCTGGCCGGAAAGGCCGAGACGGGAGACTCGCTCGCGGCGCTCTGGACCACGGAGCAGGATCCGCAGGTGAAACGGGCGATCCTGGATTCGCTCACCGCCCAGAACAACGCCAAGGCCATGGTCGATCTGGCGCGTAAGGAGCGGGACACAGAAATGAAACGCGACATCGTCCGGCGCCTGTCTTCCATGAAATCGAAGGAAGCCAACGATTATTGGCTGGAGTTGCTGAAGTGAAGCAGGCGCTCGTATTGTTCGCCGCGGTGCTCCCGCTTGCCGGCCAGCCGAAGCTGCTGATTAACGCGCAAGTGGATACGCGTTCGGCGGCTTCCGGCCTGGAGCGCGAGTTTCGCGGCCTGCTCGGGGCGCAACCACAACCCGCTTGGATCGGGTACATGGTGCCCTCGATCCGCAGCTATAATCTCGGCTGCGAGTATGTCAGCCCGAACGGCAGGACCGCTCCCGGCGTAGTACACCTGGAACCGCCCGCGCAAGCCGTGATTCTGTTCCGCGTGGTGAGCGGCGCCGTTGAACGCGTCCGCGCACTCTCGCCGGACTGCGAATTGGATGCCGGCGGCGTGCCGTTGCACTGGCTGGCGGATGTCCGCCCGGCCGAGAGCGTCGCCTTGCTCGCGACTTTCGATTTGAGCGAAGCTGTGACCGCCATCGCGATGCACGCGGACCCGGCGGCGGATTCGACGCTGGAGGGCTTCCTGGCGCCGGGCCGGCCGGAGTCCCAGCAGCGCCGTGCCGCTTTCTGGCTGGCGGCAGCGCGCGGCGCCCGCGGATTACAGGTGGTGAAGGACATCCTAACAAAGGACTCTAACCAGGCGGTCCGGCGGCAGGCGGTGAGCGGTCTCGCTGCCAGCCGGCAGCCTGAATCCCTGGATTTGCTCATGTCGATCGCCAAGACCGATCGCGATTCACAGATCCGCAGACAAGCCTTCAACGCGATCGGACGTTCCCGCGACCCGCGCGCCAAGGCCTTTCTGGAGGATGTGCTGACGCACTAACACCGCTTGCTTACGCGCGCGGCTCGGAAACATTGGCTTCGGACTTCATCTTCCGCGCGATGAGGAAAGCCAGCTCCAGCGACTGTTCGTAATTCAGGCGCGGGTCGACCTCCGACTCGTAGGCGCGCGCCAAATCCTCTTCGCTTTGACCGCGGGCGCCGCCCACGCACTCGGTGACGTTTTCGCCCGTCAGCTCGATGTGCACGCCGCCA
The DNA here is from genome assembly GCA_003175985.1 of Terriglobia bacterium. Taxonomy (GTDB): domain Bacteria; phylum Acidobacteriota; class Terriglobia; order Bryobacterales; family Bryobacteraceae; genus PSRJ01. Next base: position 3,915 of record PSRJ01000007.1, on the reverse strand, counting down.
AGCTGCTGGCCCATAGCCCGGTGGATCTCGAAGGCCTGTTCCACTTCGTCGTAGATATCGGCGAAGTGTCTGGTCTTGACGCCGGCGGAAGTGGTCTGCGTGTTGCCATGCATGGGGTCGCAGACCCATAACACCGCGCCACCCTCGGCGCGTACGTGCTCGATCAGCTTCGGCAGCACATCGCCGATGCGCCTGGCGCCGAAGCGATGAATCAGCGTCAAACGGCCGGGCGCGCGCTGCGGGTCGAGCTTCTCCAGCCAGCAGGCCACCTGCTCGCGCGTGAACTCCGCGCCCACTTTGACGCCAACCGGGTTCTCGATGCCGCGCAAATACTCGATGTGAGCCCCTTCCGGATGATTGGTGCGCAGCCCGGCCCACGGGAAGTGTGTGGTCAGATTGAACCAGCCCGTGTGGCGCGGCACGCAGCGTGTCTGCACCTCCTCGTAGGCCAGGTGAAGCGCCTCGTGCGCGGTGAAGAAGTCGATGCGGTCCGTCTCACCGGCGCGAACGCCGAGCACATGCTCCATAAAACGCAGGGACTCACCGATGGTTTCCACCAGGTGGTGATATTCATCCGCCAGCGGCGAGTGCTCGACCCAGTCCAGGTCGAAATACTCGGGGTGGTGGAGGTCGGCAAAACCGCCTTTCACCAGCGCGCGGACGAAATTCAACGTCAGGGCCGCGCGCTCGTGTCCGCGCAAGAGCAGTTGGGGATCGGGCGTGCGCGCCTGTGCGGAGAATTCCGGCCGGTTTACGTTGTCCCCCCGATAAGACGGCAGGGAGACAGTGCCGCGCCGTTCGAGATCGGCCGAGCGGGGCTTGGCATACTGGCCGGCAAATCGTCCGATGCGAATGACCGGTTTTTGCGCGCCCACTACCAGCACCAGGCTCATCTGGAGCAGGACCTTGAGAGTATTCGCGATGCGGTCGGGCGTGCAGTAGAAGAAGCGCTCGGCGCAATCGCCGCCCTGGAGAACGAAGCGTTTACCCTGCGCGGCCTCTGCCAACTGCTGGCGCAGCAGCAGCACCTCCCAACTGGTGATCAGCGGCGGCAGTTGCCGCAGTTCGTCCAAGACCTGGCTGAGCCGTTCGAGATCCGGGTAGTCCGGCTGCTGCAGGGCGGAGCGGCTGCGCCAAGAATCCAGCTTCCACACCGCCTCAGGTTATCACGGGCCCGAAGGCCGGAAACTCAGCCCGCCGGCAGGATCTTGGAAATGTCGTTATAGATGACGAAGGCGAGAAGCATCATGATGAAGACGAAGCCGACTTTAAATACGGCTTCCTTCACGCTGAGGCTGAGATCGCGCTGCATCGCCATTTCCACGAACAGCATGAGGATCGTCGCGCCATCGAAAATCGGAATCGGCAGCAGATTCAGGATGGCGAGCTGCAGACTCACCATCGACATGAGCATCACGAATGCCGAAGGACCTTCGCGAGCCGCTTCACCGGAGAGTTGCGCAATGCCGATGGGTCCGGTGATGGTTTTCGGAGACATGCGCCGCTCCACCACGCCTTTGAGGAACTGGCCCATGAGGAGCGTTCCCTTGGCGTTTTGGCGCAACGATTCCCGCAGGGCTTCGGGAAGCGACAGGCGCGTCGTGATCAGGTTCAGCTTTTGCTGGGGCCCGACACCGATCATCCATTTGGCGGGGCCGTCAAGCTTGGCGAAAACCGGCTGTACCGCGACTTCCCGCACCTGGCCGTTTCGCTTGAACTGAATCTGGAGAGGGCGGCCGCCGCTGTTCTTCGTCAGCTCCTGGAATTTGGATATCGAATGGATGGGCTGGCCGTTGACGGCAATCAGCAGATCGCCTTTCTGGAGGCCCGCCTTCTCTGCGGGATAGCCCGGCTCGACGGCGCCGAGTTGCACTTCGCCGCGCTCATCCCACCCGGCGTAGCCAGTGCCCGTGCGTTCGCTCAAGGTGGGGACTACCGTCGTATCCAGGCGTTTGCCATCGCGCTCGATGGTCAGGTACATGGGCTGGTAAGCGCTGGCTACTTCCTTCAGGTCGACATCTTCCCAGCTCGGATCCCGTTTTCCATCCAGCTTGACAATGCGATCGCCATCCTGGATGCCGGCCTTGGCGGCGGGCGAATCGGGTATCACGTGCCCGATCACCGCTTTCATATCCTCGTCGGCAACTTTTTGATACTTGACCATGAACAAGCCGGTGAGTAAGCTGATCGCCAGTACGATGTTCATAAACGGCCCGGCAAACGCGATAATGGCGCGCTGCCACCGCGGCTTGGCGAGGAAAGTGCGCGGGTCGTTGACATCCACGCCGGCCAGATCCCCAACCTGCTCGCCGGCCATTTTGACGTAGCCGCCAAAGAGGAGCAGCGAGAAGCGATAGTCGGTTTCACCCCGGCGAAATCCAAACAGGCGCGGACCAAACCCGAAGCTGAACGCCTCTACCTTGACATCGAAAAAGCGCGCGGCCCAAAAATGTCCCAACTCGTGGATCATGATCATGACCCCGATGAGGACCAGCCACCACAAGATGTTCTCAAAAACTTGCATAATCCCCTTTACCTGGTAACGGCTCCCCGGGTGATACCCGCCGCCACCAGTTCACGCGCCTGCGACCGGGATTCCCGGTCTATTTCCAGAATCTCACCTACCGTCCGGGGCCATCGAACCGGAACCCGGGAAAGTGTTTCCCGGACCACATCATATATGGCCAAAAAACCAATCTTACCTCTCAGAAACGCTTCTACGGCAACTTCGTCCGCCGCATTCAGGGTACAAGTCGCCGACCCCCCGGTTTCCAGACACTCGTAGGCAAGCTGCAGCAGCGGAAACCGATCGAGATCGGGCGGATGAAATTCCCACTGCCGGGACTCTGCCCAATTGATTTTGGGAACCGGGGCTTCCCAGCGGTCCGGATATGTGAGGGCGTATTGGATCGGCATGCGCATATCGGTGGTGCAGATCTGAGCCAGAACACTGCCATCGCTGTACTCGATCAACGCATGTACGGTGGACTGGGGGTGAATGACCACCTCCACCTGATCCGGAGAGAATCCGAACAGCCAGCAGGCCTCGATCACTTCGAAGCCCTTGTTCATCAGGGTCGCGGAGTCGACGGTGATGCGGTCTCCCATACGCCAGGTGGGATGATTCAAAGCCTGCGTCGGCGTGACGTGAGCCAGCCCTTCCCGTGGCGTATTCCGAAAGGGCCCGCCCGATGCCGTCAGCACAAGCTTCGCCACCTGTTCCCGGTTGCCCGCGCGGAGACATTGGTGCGCGCCATTATGTTCGCTGTCGATCGGCAGCAATTCGGCGCCATGCCGTCCGACGGCATCCATGACCAGTTCTCCACCCGCCACGAGGACTTCCTTATTGGCCAACCCTACCCGCTTCCCGGTCTCGATCGCGGCGTAAGTTGCCTCCAGCCCGGCCACCCCAACGATCGCCGAAATAACCATATCGACCGGATCGGCTGTCGCCGCCTGAACTCGTGCCGCGTCTCCCCACATCATTTCGGGCCACAGGCTCTTGGGGAAACCAGCCTCGCTCAGCTTGCTTGATAGACGCGCCAAGCCCTCACTCGTTGCGAGAACTGCTACTTTGGGGTGAAATTCAACAACCTGCCGTGCCAGTGCCTCGACGTTTTGTCCTGCCACGAGGGCATACACTTCATAGAGGTGGCGGTTGCGCCGGATGACATCCAGTGTGTTGGCGCCGATCGACCCGGTAGAACCCAGCACAGTCAGCGTTTTCATCGTGCGCCGGCGTCTGCGGCTACTGGTCATCTTATCATGCAGTACCCGGACCCACCTTAAGCCAAGCACCCTAATCCAGAAGTTCTTTTCGCCTTTGGTTTTGCTTTTTTTCTGAAAGACCCAACCCTTTCGGGCGCCGGGGAGGATTGCTTCAGGGGTCTTTTTTTTTAGAGGTTAGTCTCGCTT
>PSRJ01000005.1 GCA_003175985.1 Terriglobia bacterium | reverse complement strand
CTTGTGCTCGATCTCCACATGTCTCTGACGCTCCGCAACGCCACGGCAAATCGAATCCATGGCGTCGCGTTGCGGGTTGTTTCCCAGGAAGTTACGGTCGGCGGAAAAGCGTCCGTTTCGGTACCCAGCCTCAACGTGGGGCCCGGCGAAGCCTTCCCGATTCGGATCGACCTGCAACTGATGCGGCCTACGCAGGTGGCGGGCGGACCGCTGGTGCAGGTGGATCTGGATGGCGTCCTCTTCCAGGATTTCTCCTTCTACGGACCGGACCGGTTGAACTCACGGCGCGCGATGACCGCATGGGAAATGGAAGCGCAGCGCGATCGCGAGCATTTCAGGCGGGTGCTGGCGCAGTTCGGCCCCGAGGGGCTCAGGCAGGCGATGCTGGACAGCCTGACGCGCCAGGCCGAGCGGCCGCAGTTGGACGTTCGCGTAGTGCGCCGCCGCGCGGTTTCCGGAGCGGCTACGAACGCCGATCACACGGCTCAATTCGCTTTTCTCAAATTCCCCGATGCGCCCGTGGAGCCTGTGGATGGATGGGCGGAACTCACCGGCACCGAAGCACACTCGCCGCGTATCCAGGTGCGTAACATCTCGCCGAAGCCGGTACGGTATGTCGAACTGGCGTGGCTGGTCAGTGACGATAAGAATCAGCAGTACGTGGCGGCGTCCCTGCCGGCCTCCGATCCGGACCTGTTTCTCCCCCCCGGAAAGACCGCGCGCGTTCTGCAGGATACCGAGCTGCATTTCTCCCGCAATGGAGATCCGGTGAACATCCGCCGCATGACCGGTTTTGTGAGCCAGGTGGAATTCGCCGATGGCAAGATGTGGGTTCCCAACCGCCAGAATCTGGAGAATGCCGCGCTGTTGCGCGTGCTGGCCCCTTCGGCCGAAGAGCAGCGCCTCTCGGACCTCTATCGCAAGAAGGGCATTCAGGCTCTCATGGATGAACTGAAGAAGTTCTGAGTCCGTCCGCCATTCTCACTACTCAAATTCGCTAAGATGCTGGGATGACCTGTCGTCTCGCGCGGGCCGCGGCATGGGCCGCAGTGTGGTCCACAGCCCTTCCGGCCGCACCTCCGATTCCCGTGAAAGTCGTAGTAGTCGCCATGTTCGAACGCGGGGCGGATAAGGGTGACGATGCCGGCGAATTCCAGTATTGGGTGGAACGCGAAAAGCTCGATCGCGTCTTCGAGATGCCGCAGGCTTATCACGCTGTGCGCATGAACAACGATGGGGTGCTCGGGATGCTTACGGGTATGGGCACTGCCAAAGCGGCCGCTAGCGTAATGGCCGTGGGAATGGATCCACGGTTCGATTTCCGCAAAGCCTACTGGCTGGTGGCCGGCATCGCTGGCGTCGACCCTGCCGATGGTTCTCTCGGTTCGGCGGCCTGGGCCGAGTGGGTGATCGATGGCGACCTGGGATACGAAATCGACGCCCGCGAGATTCCGGCCGGCTGGAAGACCGGCTATGTGCCTTGGCGGAAGTCGACGCCCTATGAGCTGCCTCATAAGAACATGGACCTCGGGGAGAGCTACCACCTCGATCCCAACCTGGTGGACTGGGCCTTTCAGTTGACCCGAAACATTTCCCTTCCCGATACGCCCGCGATGAAAAAGGAACGCGAAAGGTACGATTCTCCCAACGCGCGGCGCGCGCCTTTCGTGCTTAAGGGCGATGTCCTCTCGTCCAGCACCTTCTGGAGCGGGAAGCTGCTCGATCAGTGGGCCAACGATTGGGTGCGTTATCATACCGACGGTAAGGGCAATTACGTCACGACGGCTATGGAAGACACGGGAACCCTGCAAGCTCTCACGTTCCTGGCACAAGCCGGCCGCGTGGATGCAAAGCGTGTCCTGGTGCTGCGAACTGCCAGCGATTTCGATCAGCCGCCGCCCGGGCACGCGGCTGCCGAAGGTCTTCTCGTGACTGCCTCCCACTGGTCCGGCTTCCTGCCGGCGCTGGACTCTGCCTGGCGCGTCGGCCACGCGGTAGTCGCGGAGCTGGTGAAGAACTGGACCCATTATCAGGATGCGCTGCCCACTTCCAAGCAGGGAAGGTGACGGGCACGTTACACTGGTCTTTTTCCGAGCCAACGTGAATGCCGTCGAGTTTCGAAATGTCTCCAAGAGCTATGCGATCTACGACTCGCCCGGGGACCGTCTGAGGGAGCTCCTTTCGCCGCGGCGCGTCAAGCGCCATAAAGACTTCTGGGCGCTCCGCGACATCAGCTTCGCAATCGAACGGGGTGAGACTTTTTGTGTGATCGGCGAGAACGGCTCCGGTAAAAGCACGCTGCTGCAGATCGTTGCCGGAATTCTCCAGCCGACCTCCGGCGCGGTTGCGGTCAACGGCCGCGTCTCGGCGCTGCTCGAACTCGGAGCGGGCTTCAACCCGGAATTCAGCGGCCGCGACAATGTCTATTTGAACGGATCGATTTTAGGCCTGACCACCCGCCAGATCGACGAGCGCTACCAGGAGATCGAAAGCTTCGCGGAAATCGGCGAGTTCATCAACCAGCCGGTGAAGACCTATTCCAGCGGTATGGTGGTGCGGCTCGCGTTTGCGGTGGCCATCAATGTCGAACCCGATATCCTGCTGGTGGATGAAGCCCTGGCAGTGGGCGATGTTTACTTTCGCCAGCGCTGCATGCGCAAGGTCCACGAACTGCGCCAGCGCGGCGTGACCATCCTGTTCGTTTCCCACGCCACGGCCGATGTGAAAGCCATCGGCGACCGCGCCCTCTGGCTCGAGCGCGGCGGGCTCATGGAATTGGGCCGCACGGAACAGGTGGTGGCGAAATATCTAGCCGCCATGGTCGAGAAGGATTCCACTTACCGGAAGGCGCACCCCGCGGAGAAGCTCGTCCGCGCGGCGCCGGTGCATGCGCCCGAGATCGTCGAAGGCATCCCCAATATCGACCATCGTTATGGAGACGGCAGGGCCGAGGTGATCGGGATTGGGATTTTCGATGAAACAGGCCGGCCTGTGGCCATGCTGGATCCCGGTTCCCGCGTAATGGTTCGGATCAGCGTACGCGCCCACAGTGATGTCTCAATGCCGGTAATCGGTTTCATGCTGCGCAATCATATGGGCATGGATTTTGCGGGAACCAATACGGCGAGGGAAGGCCATGAGCTTCCTTCCATGCAGCAAGGCGATGTACTTACCGTGGATTTCCATATCGATCTGCCGGAACTTTACCCGGGCTCCTTTTCGTTTTCGCCCGCTATTGCCGATGGCACGCTGGCGGCCTACACCATGTGCGACTGGATCGACAACGCCATAGCGCTGCAAATGGCGCGCGGTGAGGGAGAGATTTACGGGTACATCCACTTGCCCTGCAAAATCGAAGTGAATGCGCGAGTCGGCAAAGAAGCCGCGGCGGCGCCTCCGCTGGTGGAGAAACCGATTGGCTGAATTCACCGGCGAGCGGCTGATCCCCGGCCAGGTGGATGTCGACCTGCTGAACGAGCACGTGGCGCGCTATGCCTTCGCGGCGCGCCTGGCGCGCGGCAAGAGGGTCCTCGACGCCGGATGCGGCGCCGGATATGGCTCGGCGGAACTGGCGCGCGTCGGGCTTGCGGTATTGGGCGCCGACATCGCCCCAGAGGCAGTCGAGTTCGCGCGCGAACACTACCGCTTGCCGAATCTGCATTTCGAGCAGGCGTCCTGCGGCGCGTTGCCCCATCCCGATGGTTGCTTCGACCTGGTGGTGGCCTTCGAAGTGATCGAACACCTCCCGCACTGGCGTGAATTCCTGGCCGAAGTGCGGCGCGTGCTCGCTCCGAGCGGCCAATTCATTGTTTCGACGCCCAACAGACTCTATTACACGGAGTCGCGCGGCGCGCAGGGAGTCAATCCGTTTCACGTGCACGAGTTCGAATTCGAAGAATTCCGCGCCGAGCTGAAATCGATTTTTCCCAATGTCGCGCTGTTCTTGGAGAATCACGTGGAAGGTGTCACCTTCCAGCCCTATGAGCCCGGCAACACTGTAGAAGTGCGCGTCGATGCGGCCGAGCCGGAGCCGCAGGAAACGCATTTCTTCGTCGCGGTCTGCGCGCACCGGCCGCAGTTGGGTAACCCGACATTCGTATACATCCCTCGCGCCGGTAACGTGCTACGCGAGCGCGGGCGGCATATCGCCCTGCTGGAAGAAGAAATAGCTACCAAGAACCGCTGGCTGGAGCAGGCTGCTCACGATCACGAGCAGTTGCTTGCCGTGCACGCCGCGCTGAAGCAGGAACTGGAGCGCGCCAACGAATGGGCCCAGTCTCTTACCCGCGAGGTTGAGGAGCGGCGGGCGCGCATCGCCGCGTTGCAGCAAGAACTGGCCGAGCAGCAGGTGAGTGCCCGGCAGATGGCCGATGGTTATGCTGCCAAGGTACGGGAGCTGGAGGAGGACGTTCGCACGCAAACGAAATGGGCAATGGACACCGAGACTCGCCTGAACAGCGAAATTCAAAAACAGGTGGAAGAGCTGGGCAAGGCGGTCGAAGTGCTGCATCACACCGAAAAAGAACTGGAAGAACGCACCGCCTGGGCGCTGCACCTAGAACAGGAACGGCGCCAGTTGGAAGAACAACTCGGGCTGGTCCGGGCTTCCCGGTGGATGAAACTGGGGCGGAAGATCGGACTCGGCCCGGACATCCCCACCGTTTGACATGCCCTTTCTCCGGCGATTCCTGCGCTCGTTGCCGCTGCTGGTGTTGTCTCCGCTGCTGTTGGCCTTCGCGGCCCTCACCTTCGCCGCAATCGATTTGTTGCGGCGTATGGTTCCGGCCCGGCACGGGGCAGCGCTCCCCGCATGTTCCAATGCCGCGGCGTCTGTTGTCATTCCCAACTGGAACGGCAGAGACCTTCTCGAAAAATATCTCCCGTCCGTAATTGCGGCGCTTGCCGGAAACCCGGCCAGCGAGATCATCGTGGTTGATAACGGTTCGAGCGACGGCAGCGCCGAATTTGTGCGCGGCGCTTTCCCCGGCGTACGCCTTCTGGAACTCCCGGTGAATCTCGGGTTTGGCGGCGGCTCCAACGAGGGCTTCCGCGCCGCCCGCAACGACATTGTAGTCCTGCTGAACAGCGATATGCGGGTGGCCCCCGATTTTCTGGCGCCGCTTCTCGAACCGTTTCACGATCCCGGCGTTTTCGCCGTCTCCTGCCAGATCTTCTTCAGCGATCCGGCCAAGGTTCGGGAAGAGAGCGGGCTGACGCAAGGCTGGTGGCAGGATGGCTCGATCCGCGTGCGCCACCGCATCGATCCTGCTGTGGACGAGCTCTTCCCGTGCTTTTATGGCGGCGGCGGTTCCTGCGCGTTCGACCGGCGGAAATTCCTCGAATTGGGCGGCTTCGACCCGCTGCTGCGCCCCTTTTACCTGGAAGACACGGACCTCGGCTACCTGGCCTGGAAGCGCGGCTGGAAGGTCCTCTACCAGCCGCGCAGCATCGTGTATCACGAGCATCGCGGCACAATCGGAAAGCGCTTCGCGGAAGATCAGATTCAGGCGGTGCTGAAGAAGAATTTTCTGCTCTTTTGCTGGAAGAACGTACATGAATGGGGCCGCCTGACTTCTCACTTCTTCTTCACGTGGGCGGGCGCCGTTCTCAGCGTGATTTTCGGCGATGGCCAGGGCCGTCCCAACCTGGCTGCGGTCTGGAAGGCATTTCTCCAACTCCCCGAAGCCGCGCGCTCGCGCTGGCGCGCCCTCGGACTCGCGCGCATCGGCGATACCGAGGCTTTGCGCCGTCCGCTGGGCGGGTATTATCGCGATCGCTTCGCCCCGATGGAGCCATCTCCGGGCCCGGTGCGCGTTCTTTTCGTCTCGCCATATCCGATTTGCCCGCCGGTCCACGGGGGCGGCGTCTTCATGTACCAGACGCTCCGCGAGCTGGCCAAGCTGGCCGAAGTGCACGTCGTCGAGCTATTGGATCTGGCGGAGCAGGAAAAAGACAATCAGGAACTCCGCGATTTCTGCGCTTCCGCGGAATGGATCATCCGGCCTTCCGGAATGCCCAAGGGCCTCGGCTCGCTGACTCCGCGGGCGATCCGCGAGTTCGCCAATACCGATGTCGAATGGCTCATTCATCGCCAGATCTATCTGAGAAAGATTGACGTGCTGCAACTTGAGTACCTGCCTATGGCGCAATACCGCGGCGTGTATGGCCGCCTGGTAAGCGCGCTCTTCGAGCACGACATCTATTTTCAATCGATCGGACGCGGGCTGGGCCACATGTCGGGCATCATCGACGAAGTGAAGGCCCGTTTCGAATACCTGCGCGCGTTGCGTTACGAGCTGGAAGCGTTGCCCGATTGCGATCAGGTCCAGGTCTGCACGCCGGAAAACCGCAATTACCTGCTCTCTTTTCTGCCGGACATTGCGCCGAAGCTGCGGGACGGCATGCGTGCCGGTATCGACACCAGCCGCTATGACTTCCGTCCGTGTGGCCGCGAGCCGCTGACCATGCTGTTCGTGGGTAGCTTCCGGCACGATCCCAACCGGATCGCGGTGGATTGGTTCGTGCGCCGGGTGTTGCCCCTGGTCCTTGAAGGGCAGCCGGCGGCGCGGCTTGTGATTGCCGGATCCGATCCTCCTCCGCCCCATATCTATGGCGGCTCGTCCGCGGCTCTCGAGATGCTCGGTTACGTGGACGACGTGCGCGAGCCGCTGGGGCGCTACGCGCTGTTCGTCTGCCCGATTCTGAGCGGCTCGGGAGTACGTGTGAAGCTACTGGAGGCGTTCGCAGCCGGTATTCCCGTGGTATCCACTTTTATCGGAGCGGAAGGGCTGGCGCGGAAGGATGGAGAGGTTTGCGCGCTGGCGGACGATCCCGCCGGTTTCGCGGAACGTGTGCTCGCGCTATTCGAGGACCCGGAGGCAGCCGCGGCCATGGCCCGGCGGGCGCGCTCCGAAGTGGAAGCCAACTGGGATATGGCAGTGATCACGCGCAGGCTGGCCGCGAGTTATCAGGCTCTAGCCGGGGAAAAGCGAAAACGCGCCGCGGCGGTTACTGCGGCTTCAGGGAATGCTTGAGACGGCTTACGATTTCCGATGCGGTGCGGTCCAGATCCTTGGATTCCGAGCTCTTCGGCACCAGGTATACCGACCAGAGCACCTCGTGCGATTTCGGGTCGACCAGGAATATCGTCCCTTTGCCTCGCCCGAAGCTCGAGTTTTTCGCTGGATTCGATAACTTGTTCACAGTTTCCGTGGGCAAAGCGGGCCCAGCCGCCGCCGGAATCGGCCCGGGCTCGGGGGGCGCCGGTTTGGCGACGGGCTCCGGGTTGGGCAAAATATCCGACAGTCTGTCTTCGAATGCCTCCCCGATCCGGTCGGAAAATATGGCGTCTGCCAGCTTGGGGTCCGTTACCACTTTGAAAACATGGTCGCTGGTGATGCGATTGGCCAGGTATTGGTCCAACCCCCGTGCCATCGGCAGGAAGTACACCGTGCGGACGCCCGGCAGTTCGGCGCCGGAAAGCAGAATGCCGCAAAATAACAGGAGAAGATACAGCCGCCTCATTGGTCCCATCATATCAATGGACGCTTTTTCCCATGTATAAAGACCGATCGCTCACCGTAATTATTCCGTGTCTGAATGAAGAGCAGGGGATTGAGTCGGTGCTGCGGGCCATGCCGGATTTCGTGGATGAGGTGATCGTGGTGGACAACAACTCCACCGACCGCACCTCGGAGGTGGCCGCGTCTTTGGGGGCGAAAGTCATTCGCGAGGAAGTCCGCGGCTATGGCCGCAGCTACAAGCGCGGATTCGCACAGGCCACGGGCGATATGATCATCACGCTGGATGGCGACCACAGCTATCCGGTGGACGCTCTTTCTTACCTGATTGAAGCCTTCCTCCACCTGGATGTCGATTTTCTGAATGCCTCACGCTTTCCGGTGCGCGATCCGCGCGCCATGAGCTTCAAGCACAAGTTCGGCAACCTGGTGCTTTCCTTGGCAACGAGCATATTGTTTTTTCGCTGGGTGCGCGACTCGCAATCCGGCATGTGGGTGTTTCGCCGCTCGATTCTGAAGCAGATGAAGCTGGAGTCCGACGGTATGGCCTTCTCGGAGGAGATCAAGATCGAGGCGCTGCGCAACCGGCATATCCGTTTCGGCGAGATCTCCATCCAGTACTCATCGCGGCTCGGCGAGAAGAAACTGAATCCCTGGCGCGATGGTTTTCGCAATCTGGCGTTTCTGGCCAAGAAACGTTTTTTTCGATGAGCCTCACGGCAATTGTGCCGGTGTGGAATGGCCGCGACCTGTTGGAGCGCCTGCTTCGGAGCTTGGAAGCACAAACACGATCCGCTTCCGAGCTGCTTATCGTCGATAACGGTTCTACCGATGGTGCCCCGGAGATGGCTCGCGATCGCGGCGCGCGCGTGATCGCCATGGGCCGCAACGCCGGGTTCGCGGCCGCCGTGAACCGCGGCATCCGCGAGAGCCGCGGCGAGTGGATTGCGGTGCTCAACAGCGATGTCGAACTGGCCCCCGATTACTTCGCGAAGCTGCTGGGCGAAGACGCTCCGTTCGCAACCGGCAAGCTGCTGTCGGCCGGCGCGCCCCATCTGATCGACGGCACTTTCGACGCGGTATGCCGCGGGGCCGTCGCATGGCGCGTGGGGCAGGGCCGCCCCGACGGGCCCATATTTGCCAAACGCCGTCCCGTCTCTTCGGTGCCGTGGACGGCCGCGCTATTCCGCGCGGATCTATTCGAACGCGTCGGCCTTTTGAACGAAGGCTTCCAATCCTACCTCGAAGATGTCGAATTCGGTTTGCGCTGCGCGTCCCACGGTATCTCCGGAATATATATGCCCGAAGCAGTCGCGTGGCATCGCGGCAGCGCCACGCTGGGCCGCTGGCATCCGGAAACGGTGCGCCGCATCGCCCGCAACCAGTGCTATCTCGCGGCTCTCCACTATTCTGCGCGTCACGCCTGGCAGATCGCAGTCGCCCAAAGTCTCTGGGCCTTGGTGGCCGCGCGGCATGGAGCCGGCTGGTCGTGCCTGCGCGGCAAACTCGAGGGCATCCGGTCGGCGCGCGGTTTGCGGAAAAGCGGACGCTCGCTCTCTCGCGATTTTCTGCGCAGCCAGGAGAAGCTGATTTACGAAATTCAGTCCGCGACGAAGTTCGACTGGTATTGGCGATTGTACTTTTGGTTGACGTAGAGGCCGGCGGGGCAGCCCGTTCTGAGCCGCGCGCGTCAGCAAGCGGTTCTTGGCCTGTAGTGAACGAGCGCCGGCACTCCCCGCGTCATGTGTTAGCCTGAGCTTTCATGGCCGCAGCAGCCGCGCTTCGGGCCACTCCGCTCAATCCTGTTCATCGCGCCCTCGGGGCGAAACTGGTGGATTTCGGCGGGTGGGAAATGCCCGTCCAATACTCCGGCATTATCGAGGAACATCAGGCCGTTCGGCGGGCCGTGGGTCTGTTCGATGTCAGCCACATGGGCGAAATTGAAATCCGAGGGCCGGAAGCCGGGCTGCTGGTCGATTTCACCGCCACCAACCACGCGCGCAAACTCCACATCGGACAGGCGCACTACTCGGGACTGCTTTATCCGCATGGCGGATTCGTGGATGACATTCTCGTCCACAAGGTTGCCGACGACCACTACTTCCTTTGCGTGAACGCCTCCAACCAGGAAAAAGACTACGAGCATATCCGCGCCTTTAACCGCTTCGACGCGCAAGTGGATTCCGCCGGTGAGCGGTATGCGCAGCTTGCCATTCAGGGGCCCAAAGGTCCCGCCACGCTGCAGAAGCTCACTGCCGTGGATCTATCGTCCATACGCTACTATTGGTTCGCCGATGGGACCGTAGCCGGCGCGCCGGCGCGCATCGCTCACACGGGATACACGGGAGAGGATGGCTTCGAAATATACATTCCGCCCGCGGAGGCCGGGCGCATCTGGAATGAAGTGATGCGAGCAGGCGCGGAGTTCGGTATCAAGCCCTGCGGGCTCGGCGCCCGCAACACGCTCCGGCTCGAAGCCAAAATGGCGCTCTACGGCCACGAAATCGATGCTTCGATTTCGCCATTCGAGGCGGGCCTGGATTGGATTGTTAAACTGGACAAGGGCGACTTCGTGGGTCGCGAAGCCTTGCTGCGTCAGAAGGAGAGCGGTATCAAGCGCAAGCTCATCGGTTTCGAGATGCGCGGTCGCGGGATTGGGCGCGAAGGTTATGAAGTGTTCCTCGATGACGCTCCCGCCGGGTGGGTAACCAGCGGCTCCCCTTCCCCGACCTTGAATAAGAATATCGGCCTGTGTTATCTGCCGGCGGATCGCGCGGAAATCGGCCGTATCATCCGGATCGTGATCCGGAATCAGCCGGTGGATGCGGTTACCGTCGAGACTCCGTTCTACAAGCGAGCGAAATAATGTATCCAGAAAACCTCCGGTATACCAAGGAACATGAGTGGATCCGGGTCGAAGGCGATATCGGCGCCATCGGCGTCACCGATCACGCACAGCAGGAGCTCGGTGACATCGTCTATGTCGATCTGCCGAAGCCGGGCACGCAAGTGGAACAGGGAAAGACGATGGGTTCGGTCGAGTCGGTCAAGGCCGTTTCCGATATCTACGCGCCCGTGAGTGGTGAAGTACTCGAAGTCAATGGCGCATTGGCGGAAGCTCCCGAGAAACTGAATCAGGACCCGCACGGCGAAGCCTGGCTGGTGAAGATCCGTCTCAGCGCGCCTTCGGAAATCGACAAGCTCCTATCCGCGGCCGACTACCAAAACTACATAGGAGCCGAGAAGTAGCTTGCGCTACCTTCCGAAGTCCGATTCCGAGCGGCGGCAGATGCTCGACGCGATCGGTGCGGGCTCTCTCGAGGAACTCTTCGCGCACTTGCCGGAGGCGGTGCGGCTGCAGCGCCCGCTCGATTTGCCGCTGGGGATTTCCGAATACGAAATCGTCCGCTACTTCCGCGAGCGCGCCGCGCAAAATGCCAGCGGCTACGCCTCGTTTCTGGGAGCCGGGGTCTACTATCACTTCCGCCCCGTACTGGTGGAGAACGTAGTCGCGCGCGGCGAATTCCTCACCTCTTACACTCCATATCAAGCCGAAATCTCGCAAGGCACACTGACCACCATCTTCGAATTCCAGACCATGATTTGCCAGCTTACGGGCACGGACGTTGCTAACGCATCCATGTACGATGGCTCAACGGCCATGGCGGAAGCCGCGATGATGGCGGTGCGTGCTACAGGGAAAGGCAGGGTGTTAGTGGCGCGCTCGGTGCACCCCGAGTACCGGGAAGTGCTGCGTACTTACGCCGCCAACCAGGGAATGCCCGTGGAGGAGTTCGGCTACCTGCCGGAGATGGGCACGCTCGACGCGGAGGATCTCGAGCGTAAGATCGACGATCTCACGGCCGCCGTGATTGTCCAGTCCCCCAATTTTTTCGGCGCCGTGGATCGCGTCCGGGAAGCCGCGGAAGTCGCACACCGGCGCGGAGCTCTGCTGATCTTGGTATTCACGGAAGCGGTGTCGCTCGGGCTCTTACAGCCTCCCGCGGAAGCCGATATCGTCGCGGGTGAGTTGCAATCGTTTGCCATTCCTCCCAGCTACGGCGGCCCGTTCGTGGGCATCATCGCCACTCGGGACCGGTTCGTCCGCCAGATGCCGGGCCGGCTGGTGGGGCAGACCGTGGACACGCGCGGCAATCGCGCCTTTTGTTTGACGCTCGCGACGCGCGAGCAGCATATCCGGCGCGAAAAGGCCACCTCCAATATCTGTACGAACCAGGCTCTGCTGGCCCTGATGGCGAGCGTTTTCATGACCGTCTACGGCAAAGAGGGGTTGCGTGAACTGGCCGCGCAAAACCTCTCCAAAGCGCATTACCTGGCCTCTAAACTGAAACCGCGGTTTTGCGGAAAGTTCTTCAATGAGTTTGTGGCGCAGGTACAAGGCAAAACTCTGGACCAGATGAATAAAGCCCTCCTCAAGAAGAAAATTATTGGCGGCCTGCCATTGCAGCGTTTCTACCCCGAACTGGAGAATTGCGTGCTATTGTGCGCGACGGAGATGTCGCGGCGCGCGGATATGGATGCGGTCGCGGAGGCTTTCGCATGATCGACCGGGTCCGGCCGCACCTCGTCATCAACGAACGCCTGATCTTCGAGCACAGCTCGCCGGGGAAAGTCGCGTATCAGCTTCCGGTGTTGGATGTTCCCGCCGTGGATCCCGCCGAAGCGCTGGGTACGGAAAGCGTGAGGGCGGAAATCGAAGACTTTCCGGAAGTCAGCGAGGTCGAAGTAGTTCGCCATTACGCGCGCCTTTCCACCTGGAACTACTCGCTAAACACGGGCATGTACCCGTTGGGTTCGTGCACCATGAAGTACAATCCGCGCGTCAACGAGCTGGTGGCCCGAATTGAAGAACTCGCATGGGCCCACCCGTACCAGCCGGAGGCTCTGGCGCAAGGCTCCATGGAAATCATGTCGCGGTTGGAGACCGCCCTGGCTGAGATCACGGGTATGGACGCCGTCACCCTCGAACCGGCAGCCGGCGCTCACGGAGAGTTGACCGCCATTCTACTCATTCGCGCCGCGCTGGCCCGGCGCGGCAATCCGCGAAAGAAAATCCTGATTCCCGATTCCGCTCATGGCACCAACCCGGCTTCCGCGGCAATCGGCGGCTATGCCGTGGAAAACATTAAATCGAACGATGCCGGCATGCTCGATGTGGCCGCGCTCGAGCAGATCGTCAACGAAGATGTGGCCGCGCTCATGGTGACCAACCCCAACACTCTGGGTGTCTTCGAGGAGCACATCATCCGCGTCGCCGAAATCCTGCACGCTAAGGGCGCATTCCTGTACATGGATGGCGCCAATATGAACGCGCTGATGGGTATCGCCAGGCCCGGCGACTTTGGGGTGGATGCGCTCCACCTGAACCTGCACAAAACCTTTTCAACGCCGCATGGCGGAGGCGGTCCGGGCGCAGGGCCCGTCGCAGTGAAGAAGACTCTGGAGCCGTTTCTCCCGGTGCCGCGCCTCAAACAATCAGGCAAGAAGTGGGCCTACGATTACAAGCGAAAGCACTCCATCGGCCGCCTGCGCGCGTTCTACGGCAACTTCGGTGTGATGGTCCGCGCCCTCGCATATATCCTGGCCCACGGAGGACCGGGGCTGCGCAAAGTCACTCTCGATGCCGTGCTCAACGCTAATTACATTCGCAAACACCTCGAGCCGTTTTACGAGCTGCCGTACCAGTCGCCCAGCATGCACGAGGTGGTGTTCAGCGATCACAGGCAGGCGCAGAAGGGCGTGCACACCGGTGAAATCGCGAAGCGGCTTATCGACTACGGCTTCCACCCGTATACCGTGAGCTTTCCGCTGATCGTGCACGGGGCCCTGATGATCGAGCCTACGGAAACCGAGACCAAGCGCGAACTCGACCGCTTTATTCAGGCGATGACGGCGATCGCGGAGGAGGTGGACCGCGATCCCCAGTTGGTGAAGACCGCGCCTCACGCCACCGGCACCAGCCGCGTCGACGAGGTGGCGGCCGCGCGCAAGCCGGTGCTCCGATGGAAGCCGGCGTGAAAGCTTGTTGAAACACGTCAAGAACCGCTTGCTTCCTTACCGAGCCGCGATCGTAAGGGAGCGGTTATTGATGGTTCTGCTGGTTGTCCTGCTGATCCGTCTTCCCTTCTTGAATCAGCCCATCCAGGGCGACGACGACACCTATCTGAAAGAGGCGGAACACGCGCTCATCGAGCCTCTGCATCCCGCCCACACCTTTTACGTCTTCCGCGGCGCCCCAGTCGATCTGCGCGGGCATCCTCACCCGCCGCTGGACGCGTGGACTCTCGCGGGATTGTTGATGCTTTTCGGCGATGTGAAAGAAGCGCCGTTCCATGCAGCTTACATCGTGTTTTCGCTCATCGCGGCAACGGCCATGTGGTCGTTGGCGCGGAGGTTCTCGCCGAGTCCTCTGTGGGCCACGCTGCTGTTCGCGGCGGTGCCGGCGTTTGTCGTGAGCGGCAACTCGTTGGAATCGGATCTCCCGTTTCTCGCGTTCTGGATGGCCGCGATTGCCTTGTTCGGCGCGCGGCGGCTGGTTTCGGCAACTTTCGCCATGGTGCTGGCCGCAATGGTCGCGTATCAGGCCGTCCTCCTCGTTCCTATCCTGGCGGTATATCTGTGGCTGTTCCGGCGCCGTGATAGGGCGAGTTGGGCCGTGCTGCTCACAGCCCCCCTCACCATCGCGGCCTGGCAGGCCTTCGAGCGTCTCTCTACTGGCGCGCTTCCGGCAGCCGTGCTGACCGGTTATTTCGGGTCTTACGGGTTTCAGGCGCTGGCACTGAAGCTGCGCAATGCCGGCGCGCTGGCCGTTCACGCCTGTTTCCTGGTGTTCCCCATCTTGCTGGCGCCTGTTTCCGTGCTGGCCTGGCGGAAGCGGCGCGAACCCGCTACGGCGTTTCTGCTGGCCTGGATCGCTCTGTTCTTCGCCGGCGCGGTGATCGTCTTCTTCGCCGGCGCGGCACGCTATCTTTTGCCGATGGCAGCTCCTGTTGTGTTGCTTGCGTCGCACCTGCGCGCACGCTGGCTGGCAGCCGGCTTCGCCGCGCAGCTCGCGCTGGCGCTCGGTTTGGCAACGGTCAATTACCAGCACTGGGATGGCTATCGCCGCTTTGCGCAGGCCTTGCGAACGCCAGCCGGCGGCCATCGCGTTTGGGTGGATGGCGAATGGGGCTTGCGTTATTACCTGGAATCGGATGGCGCGCTGCCCCTGGTCAAAACGCAACATCTCCGTCCTGGAGATATCGTGGTTTCGAGTGCTTTGGGCCATGCTGTCGAATACACTGAGCCCCGCACCGCGCTGGCGCAGACCGGCATCCGCCCGGATCTCCCGCTGCGCCTGATCGGGCTCGAATCGCGCTCGGGTTTTTCGAGCGCCTCGCAAGGACTCTACCCGTTCGGAGTCTCAAACGGCATCATCGATCAAGTGCGCGCCGATCTCATCGGCGAGCGCCGCGTCACTCTCCAGTACCTGCCGATGACTGCTCCCGAGGCCGCCGATCAGATCGTCAGCGGCGTTTTTGCGGACCACTGGATGGGCGCGGCGGCCACTGTTGTGCTCCGGAGTCCTTCGGCGCCGCAACCGCTCGCGCTCGCGTTCTATATCGCGCCGCAGGCCGCAGCGCGCCGCGTTGCGCTGTCGCTCGATGGCCGCGAGATTGCGGCCCAGACTTATCCCGCGCCGGGGGCCTATACCTTGCAGTCTGCTCCGGTGCGCCCCTCGGGCAGCGTCGCCACGGTGGAAATTCGCGTGGACCGGACATTTATGGTCCCCGGAGACCGCCGCGATCTCGGGATCGTCTTAGCGGCCGTGGGCTTTGTCCAATAAGGTATCCTGGACTTATGGGATGCGGCAACGGCGGCTTAACCGGGATCAACAATGCGATTCGCCCCGGAGCACGCAAAGTATTTTGCGTGAAGTTCCAGCGGGAAATGGAGGGCCTGGACGACGTCCCGTTCGAAGGCCATCCCCTGGGACAGAAGATCTACGAGAGTGTTTCCAAGGATGCCTGGAAGATGTGGGTCGAGCACATGAAGATGCTCATGAACGAATACCGCCTCAACCTGGGCACCAAGGAAGCGCAGGAGTTCCTGCTCCAACAGAT
>PSRJ01000252.1 GCA_003175985.1 Terriglobia bacterium | reverse complement strand
CCCGCCGATGTCCTGCGGCAGGACCGGGTTGTGAACCTCAATGCCGCCCGCTTGATCCCGGCGAGCGACTACCTCGAGGCGAATCGCATCCGGGGGGAGCTCATGCGCGAGATGGCCCGCATCCTGTCCGAAGTTGATGTGTACGTTGTGCCCTTCGACTACGTGGACTACACGCCGAATCCCGTCGCCAGCGTGCACACGGCGATTGCGAACATGACCGGCCACCCGAGCGTCATTGTTCCGCATGGATTTAACGAGAAGGGCAACCCCACGAGTCTCACGTTTGCCGGCAACGTGTTCGGGGAAACCGCCATGCTCGCATTGGCTAAAGCCTACCAGGATGCGAGTGACTGGCATCGCAGGCATCCGAAACTATTTCCCTGATGTGAGGCTTGCGGCCGCACTGATACTTCTCTCGCTTTAGGGCGAGTCGCATGCTCAAGAGGTCCTGGGTCGCCTGGGGTTTACCAATGCGGCGCCCATTCGGTCCGAATTACTCCCGGATCACGCACAAACGGGAACTTGGCCGGATAGGTGGATCTACGACGGTTTCACTTCCTGTTTGGCGACGATCCACCTCGGAAAATTGGCGACGCTTATGATTGGCGGCGGCGGCAAGGCTCACTTGTTCAAAAGCTCCATCGTCCAGATGTCGCTCTCATAACGCGCGACGGTGAAGTAAAAGCGGACACCATCGGTCCCGAACTCGCGGCGCAAAGACCGGCGCTCGGGGTCGTCGAATCGGACCAGAAGATCCGGCGGGCCACCCGTTGCCGGCACTGACCAGATGGTGGAGTTTCGCTCGCGATCATACGCCTTGTAATAGATCGACCGGCTGTCCTTCGACCAGACTGGATAGGATGGCTGTGGCCGGTTAAGTGCGGAAGGGACGAGGACCCGCTCGCCGGTCCCGTCGGGAGCGATCACCCGTAGTTCTCCGCCGGCGCAGAATGCGATCAGCCGCCCATCGGGCGACCATTTCGGGTCTGAACTGCCGTGAGTGGTCAGTTGCCGGGGCGTTCCCCACGGCGCGCCTCGCCGCGCGCGTGTCACGACATACGCTTCGGCCGTTTCCAGTGAGCCTCCAGGCGGCAGCACATCGAAGACCAGCGAATTCCCGTCGGGACTCCATCCGGCATGCTCTTCTTCACGCGGCGTGGCGGTAATCGTCTCGGTATGAGTTCCATCGGCGGTAACCACAAACAGATCGCGTTGGCCGCCATCGCGCATGGCGTGGTAGACAAGTTCCCGCCCGTCCGGCGACCAATCGTTTACGAATTTATGAAAAGGTCCTTGGGTGATCTGCTCCGCGGCACCGCCTGCCGCCGGCATTTTCCAAACATCGGAAACGCCATTGCGATCGGAGTCGTAGGCGATCCATTTTCCGTCAGGCGAAATGGTGAGCTTCTCGATTTCCTCGTTCGCGAACGAGAGTTGCCGGGCCTGCCGCACAGACGCAACGCCTTTCGACGGAATATCAATGCACCAGATCGTATTACTCGGCGAAAACGCCGAATACGCGAGAACTTTGCCATCTCTCGACAGGGATATTCCATTCGCATTGAGCCCGGACGTAAGGCGCTGCGGCTCTCCGTCCGCCTCACCGCCGGGCTTCAGACGAATGGAGTAGATATCCGGGCTGCCTCCCCGGTTTGACACGAAGAGCAGCGTCCGGCCTTGCGGCAGCCAGACGGGACTGGTATTGAGCCAGTCTCCGGTTGTGATTTGGTTCGCCACGCCGGTCTTCGTCACCAACACGTGAAGACTGCTCGTTTCGATGTTGCCGAGCATTTCCTCACCCAAAGAAAAGACGACGCCGCCATGAACGTACACGATCATGCTGCCGTCCGGAGACCAACGCGGAGAATGCGCTCCCGCGTCGGCAATCAGGCGTCGCGCGCCCGCCGCTGAATCGATCACGTAGAGACCGTTATTTTCGGCATAAACTATTTGCCTGCCGTCCGGCGAATACGAGGGGGTTCTTGACGCGCTTTTCTCCCCCGATTCGGTCAGACGTCTGGCGGTCCCGCCTAATGCCGGCGCCTCATATATCGCGCCACTCGCGACCGAGACCTGTCCCGACCACGTCCGGCGACCCGTCTGAAAAACGATGTGGCTTCCATCTGGCGACCACTGCGGCCAACGCTGTACGTCGTCGAAGCGTTCGTTCAATAGCGGCACGATCTGACTTCCCGTCATCTGGCGCAAGACGACTCGTTGGCGGCCGGGCAGTCCCGCAACATACGCGATCATTCGGCCGTCGGGTCCGATCGCGGGATCGAGTTCGAGGCCCGGTTCCGAGGTGAGATGCCTGATCTGCCCGACGGAGAGTGCGGGCGGCGCCGTGCTCTTGCGCAGTGCGCGCCAAAGGCCGAGTGCCGCCACTACCAGGAGGACAGCGGCGGCAAACCGTAGGGCGCGACGACGATAGGACTTGGCGGGCGCGGGGTTGCCGATTGCATGGCTGTCGATCGCGTCAAGGGAGGCCAAGGCATCGTCGCAGCGCTGCCAGCGATCCTCCGGCCGTTTTTCGAGACACCGCATGACGAGTGCCGATAGCGCTGCCGGGGTCTCGGGGCGGATGCGCGAGACAGCTTCGGGCGATCCGGTGAGTTGCGCCGCGACCACTTCCTGCCGCGTCCCTGTGAACGCCGGCCTGCCGGTCAGCAATTCGTATCCAAGGACTCCGAGCGCGTAGATGTCGCAACGGTGATCGATGGCGGAGCCTACGATCTGCTCCGGCGCCATGTAGCCGGGAGTTCCGGCCATGACCCCCGTGAAGGTGATGGTCGGCGCCGATGTGGAGGTAGTCTCCAGCCTCGCGATTCCAAAGTCCGCAAGAAATAGGTGACGGCCGGACAAAAGAATGTTATCCGGCTTGAGGTCACGATGAATCACGTTGGCGTTGTGCGCGTAGGAGAGCGCAT
Source organism: Terriglobia bacterium (assembly GCA_003175985.1). Taxonomy (GTDB): domain Bacteria; phylum Acidobacteriota; class Terriglobia; order Bryobacterales; family Bryobacteraceae; genus PSRJ01. The sequence continues at coordinate 3,149 of PSRJ01000252.1, read as the reverse complement.
CGGTGACGTGGCGAAGGATGTGAATCGCCTCAGCAAGGGGAAGGCGCCCTCCGCGCCGCAATCGCGCGCCGAGCGATTCCCCCTCGATGTACGGCATGACGTAGAAGAGCAGGGAACCGGCCGAGCCGGAGTCGAAGAGCGGCAGAATATGTGGATGCTGGAGGTTCCCGGTGAGCCGGATCTCCGCGAGGAACCGCTGTACGCCAATTCCGGCAGCGATCTCGGGCTTCAGGACCTTAATGGCGACGTCGCGATCGTGTTTCAGATCGTGCGCAAGATAGACGATCGCCATGCCTCCGGCGCCCAACTCGCGCACGAACCGATAGCGTGAGGACAGAGCTTCGGTCAACTCGATTGGGAGTTCATGCATGCCGTAACCGAGGTCTGGAACTGAACCCGCTCAACGCATTCAACAGCAGCGATTATATCGCCTTCAAAGACGCAGCTATCGCATTTTGAGCGATACGGCAACGCGCTCTCGATGAGAGTCTACTTACCGGATGAACGGGCCACTCTTCCCTTGACGGACGCCATCATCATCTCCGAAAACAGTCTTGCGGCTGCCTGACCTGGATCAGGCGAAGTCCGCGGTCTTGAACAGTCTGAGTTCGGTGGACGCTCAACGAGGGTATAGGCACGCCATCGAGGAATTCGTCGAATGGTACTGCTCGGAGCCACGGCTATCGTTCAGCAAGACCGTTGTCCTGCGGTATCGCATTCACCTGGAATCTCGGCATCTGGCACCCGGCACGATCAACCTCCGACTCGGCGCGGTACGCCGCCTCGCGTACGAGGCAGCCGATTGTGGGCTGCTCAGTTCAGATCTCGCCGCCGGCATACGACGCGTGAAGGGCGTAAAGAAGATCGGCGTCAGACTCGGCACGTGGCTTACTTCGGAACAATCCCAGCGACTTTGGCATTGCGCCTCCGTTGAGACTCTGAAGGGCAAGCGGGACCGCGCACTGCTCGCGGTGCTCCTTGCTTGTGGGCTCCGCCGACATGAAGCTGTTGACTTGGAGTTTGGGTGTCTTCAGCGGCGCGAGGAGCATTGGGCGATCGTTGACCTTAGAGGCAAGGCTGGGCACACCAGGACAGTTCCGGTGCCGGGCTGGGTAAAGGGCATACTCGACGACTGGACTCAGGCAGCGGGCCTCAGGCACGTTGTTCGTGAGTATGCACGAAAAGCTGATATCGAAAAACTCGCGCCTCATTGATCTGAGTCGAACATGTGCACGGCTGTGCTATGCGGCAGGTGGCGAATTAGAACAGATCCAGTTCCTGCTCGGCCACGTATCGATTCAAACGACCGAGCGATACCTCGGCTGCAAACAGCGGATTCGGTGTGCTGTAAACGATCAGATCGGTATCGAGCCTGGGCCTTGAAACGACGCCCGGTCCGGTTTGCCGACCATCCACTCGGAACCGGCCACATCCGTGGTAGGGCGTTCAAGCAACCAGAACGCCGCAAGCTCGTCGTCGAGGGGCTCGTTCGCGCTCGCCGAGTTCAAGCGGGCGAGACGACAACGTGCTTGACCTCCGCCATGTAGCGCCCGGCGGCCGCGGCGGCCTCCTCGGGGGTGCGCCCGCGCTCGCGAGCGTCCATGTACGCCGCGTACCAGTCCCACCAGTCGTGCGGTGGAGCGACAGTCTCGAACGAGCCGTGATGCTCGGCCGTCTCATGCAGGAGCTGTGCGAGAGCCGCAACGTCGATCGTCACACCCCGTCCCGGGAGCCGCTCCTTGATCTCCTGCAGCAGCCAGCCATTGCCGTCGGGATCGCTGAAGGAGAGGAATGAGCGGTAGCTACGATGCTCGGGATCCAGACCGCTGGCGCGGAGCCGCCCAAAAAGGTAGGGCTGGTCGGGGCCAGCGTACACGCCGTTAGCGTCGTGGAACACCTCGGTCGCGTCGACGCCGTGTGCGACGAGTTCGTTGCGCGCGGCCTGGATGTCGGAGACGATCAGGTACAGGCCCTGGGCGGATCCGGGTGCCGCCGCGGTGACATTCTTGCCGAAGATGACCGAGCATCCGGAGCCCGGCGGCGTGAACTGGATCACGCGGAAGTCGTCACCGTTGTCGTAGTCGGCGTCAAGCCGCCACCCGAGCTTCGCATAGAACTGCTTCGCGCGGTCGATGTTCGAGACGGGGATGACGACTATCTCCAACTTCATGTCGACTCTCCCCAATATCGCGTCGTTACTAGGAACTTCGATAGCGCTCATGGCTGCCTCCTGGGTTGTCCTACATCTTGTGTCGAGTGCACACTGGACTGGCCCGCTCCGGTTGAGCACATCTGCCGGTTTGGGCGTTTCCCCTGATGAATTATCCCAGGAAACAGAGTTATCGGATAGTAGACATTCAAAGTAGCGGGCAGTTTTGTTTTCTTCCGGATATCTCCAGGATGACGCCCAAACGGGAAGTTGGACCGCGAACGGCGTCGCTAGCCTCAGTGTTGGCAACTGTACGGGAGGTATCCCTCAAATCTTCGTGACTGAGAGTTTGCCGGAACTTCCGGCCATCATCAGCAACTGGCGTCATACCCCTGCCACGCAGCGGCCCATCTCATGCCAGAACCTCCGTAAGAATGTCTTGGTTCTGCGCAGTCCCGGGTTCCCAAAACGACGGATTGGAATAGCCCTACGGCCGCGAGATCTGCAGGGCCATGTATTCGCGCTCGAGGTCGGCTACTAGCCGTTGGAACCGCGGCTCGGCACGCAAGTTCTCCAAATGCGGATCCAGCTTGAAGAAAGGCCAGCAGGGATACCCGTTATCCACGCTGCGCTCCAACCAAGCCATCGCTTTTCCAGTTTCGCCCAACACAGCATAAACGCAGCTAACTTGATAATCGATGTGGTGCGCATGGCCGAGTGTCAGCGGCAAACCGAGCGCCTTCCGCACACACTCCAGTGCGGCGGTGGTTTCCTGGCGCCGGGCGTGCAGCATGCCTTGCCGGCTTAGGAGCAAGGGATCATTGGGGTATAGTTCTAACCCGGCGGCCAGCCGCTGCCCGGCCACATTCAGGTCACCAGTCAACAGTGGAGGTTGCGCGGCAAACTCCAAGGCGTTCCAGTTCCGGGGCGCTTCGCGTAACCAGGCCTGGGCAACTTCTTCGGCGCGTGCGAAGTCTCCGCTGTAGAGATAGATATATTC
>PSRJ01000209.1 GCA_003175985.1 Terriglobia bacterium | reverse complement strand
CTGTCTGGCGAAAGTGACACTCTGTCACTTGTGGCAGAAATCGGGACTCCCCACAACTCGTTCACAGACCGCTCCCTCTGGTTGATATCCCCAACGAGCCGGCAATTGCCGCTAGCACCTCCGTTGTTTGCCCTCTAAAGGCGCTCGCAATCTGAAAATTGACTCCGATCTGAACCCTATCGCCAAACCGGCGCGAACCTCGCGGCTTGCATCCGTATTGGTGCCGGCCAGCCAGATATTTCGAGCGCCGTGGCAGCCGGTGTTAGAGTCCACGAAGTTCAAAAGCTTGAGAACGGATAGCCAAAGTGCAGAAACCCTGCGCCATCCAGCGAGACCTGGTCAAGGTGGGAAGCGCGATTGGAACTGGGCGCGGCTCACGCAAGCCCGCGCCCCAACAAGCACAGCCGGCGCCATATGCGAATACTGGCTGATGACAGGGCAGCCGATGTTTGCAAAGCCTCTAGCGGTTGCCTTGCGTCGATCGGCACGCGGGACTGGATTCGTTCCATGCTTCGCATCACATGCAGAACTTCCTCGCTGGTATGCGATCCGCGGAAGAACGGGCTGTTGAAAACCGGCAACAAGAATGATCGGGTGGACGAACAGAAACTCAGTGAACTGTTGCGTGCGGGGCTTCTCTCGCCGGTTTACCACGCTTCGCGTAAACAGCCCCGCCCGGAGAGGCGGGCAGGGCTGTTCATCAAACCGTCAGTGCTGTTCCATAGCCTTTGCGTTGGCCGGGGATGTGGAACCGTCAACGGTCTTCTCGCAGAGCCCTTTGGGCCACAGGGTTATCGTTCATCGTGGAAAATCACGGAATCCGGGTGCTGGTGGCGCCAGCGCCAGTATTCCTGCTGTCGATTGCGATTCAATCGGTTCCACTCGCGATACTCACCTTCACGCCGCTGATCCTGCCAGTACCGGCGATAGGCCTGATTTTCCCGTTCATTCCACTCATGCCAATCCCTGTTTTCGCGGTCATAGTAACGCTGCACCCGATTCGCCCTCTGGTGATGGTCGTCGTCATCAGCCCGCATGACGATTGGTGTGATCAGGGCTGTACTCAATAATACGGCTCCAAGATAACGACGCATATAACGAGATCTCCCGCTTGTAAATAGGGCAAGCGACGGGCCACAGGCTGCTACGGGACGTTTGGCGTTCGCCGGGGGCAGCCGGCCGCGGTTATTCAGCGCGCCAGGGCGGGCTTCATCCCTTTGGTCAGCAACTCCTGATAGAAAACTCCGAATGCGTCGGTAGAGGTCCTGGCCTCCGTGGCGGCGCTCTTGAAGATATTCTTCAGGTCGTGATTATGGTTGTCGTTGAGACCGTGGGGCGTCGGCGGCCTCTTGGAATGCTGCAGTTGTCCCCCAGTGATACGGTATTCGCCGCTTGTCCGTGTCTGCACCGCCAACCCGCCTGTAGGCCCATAGTTGTCGCTTCGTACGGAAACATCGCAATCCAAACGTCAACTACGAATTGGGGCTCTGTCATGCGTTGGGAGTACCGATGATTCATCCGGAAGATGTCGGCCGGGGTGAGATAGGGAAGGAGGTATCCGCTGGACCACGATGACCCCTGCTCCAGCTTTTAGGTAGAATCGACACAATGTCGCATTCGGCATCATCCACCGCTCCTGACGGCATCTCCGAACTGACGCGCCTCAGTCGCGAAATCGATGAGCTATTCGCTCAGCAATACGACCGGCTGTGCTTTCACAACGACGACACCGACAACGCCTACAGGCGCGACGAAGATCGAATATCGTCGTTAATGGTCGCCGATGGCATCAGCGCCGAGAAGCGCAAGGAATTTGCTCACACCCTCATTGCCCGGGCCGATCACTACCGGGAAGACCGCATAAATAGAGCTCCGGATGGAAATGCCTTCTCATCGCCGAATGCGCGACCGGCGAAAAGAAGATAACCACATCTCAGTCTCAGTTTGCACGCGTGCGCTAACCCGTTGCACAGTTTCCGAGGGCGCCCGGGGAGGCGAGCGCACGGCTATTCAAGCTGGTTGACGGTGAACGCACGCCAAAACACCTGCCGAATTCAGGCACTTTTGCGCTGCGTAATCGATGCGGCGCCGCCCTTCCGCGCGCCGAAAGGCAGATTGGAGGCCGTGCTACGTCTCCGCGGGCCTCCCATCGAGTGCGCGTTGGTGAACGGTGCGCCCCATACAGACCAACTCGCCGAGATCCGCCGCAATTTTGCACTTCTAGCTATGAAATTCACTTCTTTTAGTTTGTTTCTCAACCGCACGCGATCGATCGCAGCGGGGATCGTGTTGGTCCTGGCAGAAGCAGCTCTCGGACAAAACGGGCCCGTTATTACGGGCGTGGCCGCCAATTTTGCGGTGACGCCCGCCGAGGTGATTATCGCCGGACGCGATTTTGGCAGCGTGACACCCGCGGTGACTCTGGCAGGGTCGCCGCTGACGGTAGAGACCTACTCTCAGAGCGTCATTGTAGCCAGGCTGCCGGCTGGGCTGGCGCCGGGATCCTACGCCATTACAGTGAGCAATAGTCAGGCGCAGAAGGCCACAGCCACGCTGAATGCGGGCCTTCGCGGAGGTGCAACTGGTCCAACGGGCGCCACCGGCCCCACCGGACCGCAGGGCCAAATCGGACCGCAAGGACCGTCCGGACCGGTGGGGGCAACCGGAGCGATCGGCGCTGCCGGAGCCGCGGGACCCGCTGGCGCGACCGGGAGTGCCGGTCCTAGCGGCGCCACGGGCGCAAGCCCCGCGGGGACCACCGGCGCGGTGGGACCACCCGGCCCGGCCGGCCCTACCGGTTTCGGAATCCAGATCTCCGGTGGAGGTTCCAACACGGCGGCCGGCGTCTTCGCGCTCTCTTCCATTACCACCGGGCAATACAACACCGCCGTAGGCAATGGCGCTGGGAACAACATCGCCGACGAAGGATATGACGCCGTTTACGGCGCAGGCGCTCTGAATTTCAGCCAGCACACCCAGGGAAACACGGCGGTCGGCTACAACGCACTCCACTTCGACAATGACCCTACCGGTGAAGGCGCCAACACCGCCGTTGGCTCCCACGCCCTCGAAGCCAATAGTGTCGGCGCCGATTCCGTGGCAATCGGGGCCCAGACTCTGCAAAATGACCACGGCTCGGCCAACATGGGCATAGGCTTCGGCGCAGGTATCAACAACAGTAAGGGAAGTCTTAGCGTTTTCATCGCCAATGCGGGCTTATCCAGCGATAACGCCGTCGTGCGCATTGGAACCCCAGGTTTCTCGACATCCTTTTTCGCCGCTGGCATCCGCGGAGTGATTACCGGCAAGAACGACGCCGTTCCGGTCTATATCGATTCCAACAGCCAGTTGGGCACGTTCAATTCTTCACGCCGCTTCAAGGAGGATATCCAGGACATGGGCGATGCCAGCCGCAGTCTCATGCACCTGCGCCCCGTCACCTTCCGCTACCAGAAGCCGTTCGAAGATGGCTCCAAGCCGCTGCAATATGGCCTCATCGCCGAGGAGGTCGCGGAGGTCCTGCCGGAATTGGTGGCCCGTTCGGCCGATGGACAGATCGAGTCCATCAAGTACCAGATGCTCGATCCCATGCTTCTGAACGAAGTGCAGCGCCAGCATTCGGAGGGCGAGGCTCAGGATGGCCGGATGGAAACACTCGAGCGGCAGCTCGCGGAGGAGCACCAGAAGAACCTGCTGCTCGAGGAGCGACTGGCTAAATTGAAGAGGGCGCTGGCAGCAACTGACGACAACCGGGTAAGATAGCAGGCGATAACGAACAATCGATGAATGCCGCTGTTGCCGATGGGCGTTTCGTCGAGAAGCACTGTTCCGCCGCCCGTTTCGAAGGGCTATCGGCCTGGTAATCATCGAAGAGATGTTGCGGAACGGGCGGGACATGGAATACATGGGAGAGCGCTCGGGCTCGCGGGCCGTGAAGTTCATGTTCTGGGTTTTCGATCGCGATCACTATGGAAAACTGGACGAGCACGAACGCCAGTCCATGTTGGCCTTCCTTCGACGTTTTACCACGCTGCTCGCCGGCGAGATATCTCCGTATTCCATTTACTCAACTCCAAGGCCGCGCGCGTGCTTGCGCCTCGCAGATCTCCCAGAAGTCGCGCCTCTCGGGTTCTGACAGCGGGGCCATCGCCCAATCGTCGATCACCAGAACATCGATGGCTCGGCCCCCATTGCGCCGGTCGAAATCTTATCGGCGAGGCGCCAATCTATTCGCCAATTCTCTGGTAGCTGTGGATGCTGCGACCGGAAAGCTGAAATGGTATTTCCAGGGATCGCTCACGTTTCCTAACTTGGGACCCCTTTAAAGTTCGAGGGGTTTCAGAGCGGCGCAAATGGCTCGCATTGCGAAACCGGCGTCAACATGGGCTGGGGAGGGATGCCACGACGCGTCAAAATAACCCAAAAATAACGCAAAAAATAACGCGGGGGGTGATACTTCGTCTATCGATCGTGGAGCGGAGGGACCTTTTGATAACGCGAGGCAGATTCCACGAACTGCTCCGCCTGAGCCTCCGTATCTAGGCCGAATCTCAGGCGGATCTGACAACTTTTTCATTGATGGTCGTCCCCAGCCATCTCGACCAGGGGAAGGCCGGTAAGTCGGGCGCGCCGTGACCATTCAGCGTTTGTTCGTTCTAAGGCTTCGATTTCCTGGTGTGAAGGGCTCCTCGCCCGACGGTGCTGCCCATGCCCGACTTTGCTGAGCCATGCTCGCGAACGCGATCAGAACTGGGATACCCTTCCAACCGGTCTCTTAGCCGCGCCCCGTCGATGATCGACGCCGCCAATGAATTCCGCACGCAATAAATCCGAGCACAGGTAGCGTAAAGCCGCCTGCCCACAACAACGGATCGTTCCGAAGTGTCGCGTGACTTGATGTTTGCAGACGCACAACGAGAGTCGCGAGCGTATAGTCAGAAGTTAGCGGCTTTCCACCTGTTACATCCTGCAGGTAAAATGTCATTCCATCCGGAATCCAGGCTCCGGTTTGCATCGATCCGCGATTACCGTTTTGTGTAAAGAGCTTGCCGTCTGGGCTGCCGATATGAATCTCGATCAGTTGCGCGTCGGGCGCGTTCCAACTTAGAGTGGTAGCTCCCAGAAATGGGCTCCCCACCACCGGTATTGGGTTTGGATTCGCCGTCAGACTCGGCCCGGTGGATGGACACGGTGCATTGGTGGAACTCTGGCAAATATTTCCCTCGAACGCATTCGCGCCTGGTTCGGCCAAGTTTTTGATATCAAATCCCCGTGCCGCACTGTTATTAATCGAGACTTGAAGAGGCGGGTTTCCCGTAACGAGATTTCCCCGAAAGATGTTGCCTTGGACGCCTGCGACCACAACGATACCATTCAAGTTTCCGGTGACGGTATTGTCCTCAACGACGTTGCCGGTATCGGACGCCGTTACAAGCCCGATGCCGAAATTGTCTGCTGTCCCACTAACCCCATTGCCGCTAATCCGGTTCGCACGGAGCCGGTTGTGGCTAGCGCCACCCGCAAGTCATATGCCCCACAGGGGTTGTTCGGATCTCCATTTCGGACAGCAATATTGTTTTCTAGCAGGTGTCCTGATCCGCCGGTTAGGAAAATGCCGGAGAAACAATTCGTGGAAGCCGTGACGCCCGTCACCACACCTCCCATGCTGTTGAGAAACCGGATGCCAAAACGGCGGAATTGCTGAACTAATCCTGGTCCACGAATCGTAATCCCAGTTTGCGCGTTGACATCGATTGCATCCTCCAGAGCTGCAGGCCCACCTCCAGAGCCGCACGCTGACTGTGCATCGCCAAGACCTGTCATGGTGTAGCCGTTCAGATCCAGCGTTACTCCAGCCGCTCCGATTGAGATGCAGGGAGCACCGGTAACCGTACAGGTCACATCACCCACGAGCCTGCTGTTCTCAGTGATGGTTAGTGTAGTGGAAATGGTCCCGCTAATGTCGGTGGCGCGGGCGCTCGGACTGCATAAAGTGAACGCACCAAGAAACGCCGCAACCGAGCTGAACACCTGCGATTTCATGCTTGCTCCTTCCCGCATCTGGCAAGCGATTGTACGGCGGGCTTTATCCAGTGTCAAGCGTTGGCGATGGTTCGTGGCGAGGGGTCTGTCGGTGATACTCGGAAAATCGGGGCTTAGTGGTGGGACCACGCGTGCCCGCACAATCTGCACACGAGTGGACCGAGAAGCCACAGCGCTCGACCTTCCGTATCAGGGCGTAGGGAACGGATCGAGGCTTGCCAGATGCCATGGCGAGCAGTCTCGGATGAGGATCGAGTCCGAGAAGTTCGGTCGCGCGGCTTGTATAGAGAGGTAAATTCAAGCCCGACCCCACACCGATCTCCAGCACGCGGCCCTCGGCCCGCCGGATGGTTCGCTCTCGGTAGGGCGCGAGCTGGCGGTTCCGCATCGCAAGATT
>PSRJ01000204.1 GCA_003175985.1 Terriglobia bacterium | reverse complement strand
GCCTCCTCTTGGCCGATTATCCTCTATCCGGGACTCGGGCGTGACGGTCAGAATTTGAATTGCAGATTCAGCCGCAACATCCGCGGGTTGAGAATCACCGAGGGCGTGCCGCCGGGCCCGCCGGCCACGAATGGCTTTATGGTTGTGCCGAGCGTCTGGGTTTCGGTCAAAACGGTGCTTGCGTTAATCACGTTGAAGATCTGCATTTCGGGAACGAGGGTATACTTCTCGTGAATCCGAAAAGTTCTCCGCGCCCCGATATCGAATTGCGTGAGCTGCGGGGTAAGCCGGGAGCCCGGAGCGATCAACTGAATCGTTTCCGAGCCCTGCTTCAAATCGGGATCGACCAGGCCACCGGGGCTTGGACAGTTGCAGTCGGCCGGATACCTGGTGGTGGGTGAGATAGTCCAATTCACTGTCTTGAACCCCTGATTCTGGCCGGCATACACCGTCAAAGGCAGCGGCGGCGTCGTGGTAGAGGATGCGATCGGTGTCGCGAAATTATTGCTGAACACCGGATCGGAATAGATCGAGGCGTTCACCTCGAGGCCCCACTTGATCGGCACGTTGGTTTGGAGCTTGAATTCGCTGCGAAACGGAACGCCGGAAATTTTGCCGAGCCCCTGCTGCAAGCTGCCGCTCCAATCGCAAAACCGGAGCGAATTCGGATCGTTCAAGGCTGTTCCGGAAGAATTCGTATTAATGTCGCAAGCCGTATCCGTCTGCTTTTCAATGGTCCAACCGGCGAAAATAAAAGCGCGGTGTGGAAGCCGCGCGACACCGGAAGTTTCGAAGCCATTGTATGTGTTGTGGCGGAGGCTGCGGGGCGCATTGGTCTGATATAGGACCGGTGTCAGGCCGAAATACGCGGGCTGCAGATTATAGACGGTGATTGGCGTACCGTCCAGCGGGTTCGCGATCTGATAGGGCGTCCAGCCGGAGAACGGAACGGCGTAGTTGAGAACCAGCGGCTGTTCATAGTCCGACGTCCGGTTCCAATTGAAGTTCAGCGTCACTCCCCGCATCAGTTCCTGCTGAATGCCGAGGCTGTACTGCCATTGATACTCTCTCCGGAAGTTCGGATTCTGAGTAATGTTGTTCAGAAGGCCGAAGCGGGGATTGGGGTTGGGACCGACATCCCGATCACCGAAACCGCTGCCTGCGGGAATGCACCCGGGAGCGATGCCCGGCGCGGGCGTCTCACACGCGGTCGTGGGACGGTTGAGCCAGGCGATTGCCTGGGTGGCCGTATACATGGGATTGAACGCGTTCAAATTGGAGGTGACGATGGGCGTATTGTATTTGCCGATCCCAGCCTTGAGAGCGGTCTTGTGGTTCCCGAACAGATCGTAGACCACCCCGAGCCGGGGTGAAAAGTTTTTGAAGCAACTCAGACCCTTCACGGTTCCGCAATCGACTTGCGGGAAATCGCGAGCGCCTACAAAGCGGCCGGCAGGAGCCGTCTGGTGCTCAATGTAGTTATTCAAATACTCCCAGCGCAGGCCGGCTGTAATCGCGAGGCGCTTAAAATGCCAGGTATCCACGGCGTAGATGCCGAGATCCGATTTCAGGCGGAACTTCTGATAGGTCGGCGTGTTGTAGGCAACGATTTGCAAGGGGACGCCGTTGGAGTACTGGTAATAGGCATCGCCGTTCGCAATGTTGTTCAAGTAGTTGATGCCCCAGTCATCCGTTAATCCGAATTTGATCTGGTGCGAGCCGGTGACATAGGCGCCCGATGCAGCATAGACCCAGCGCTCATACTTGGCATAGGTATTCACCGATCCCGCAATGCTGCGTGTAAGCCGGGTAACATCCAACTCGGCGGCATTGGCGTACCAGTCGGGTGTAAATGGAGTTTTCGCCACCCCGGCGTGATAAAGAATGTTGTAGTCGAGCTTAGTAAACGAGAGGCCGCTTTGCAGAATTAGCCGGGGAGTGACGGTACCGGTCCAGCGCGTCTGAAAGATGTAATACATCTTCGGCATGCGCTCGAGCGACGATATGTCCGGGTTGATATCGCTATAGCCGCCCGCGCCCGTAACGACATCGTTCTCCTTGGTCTTCCAATCGCGAATCCACATCGCCGAAACTTTATGCTTCGAATTGATCTGGTAAGTCAGCCGGGCATCGCCGGTGTAGATGTAGCTCCTCTCGATTCCAGGCCGTCCATCCGGATAGAAGGAGCCTGCTGACTGAATAAAGCTGAGCTGCTTGCGACCGCCGACGAGGAACCACAACTTGTTCTTGATGATCGGGCCACCCAGGCTGCCATTGAAGTCCTCCAGCCGGTTGACGGCAGACTGACCTGTAAGACCACGCGCGGTCAGCGAGCGGTTAATGTTATTTCCGACAAACTGTGACGGCACATATGCGAGGAAGAGCTGTCCGTGCAGGTCGTTACCGCCATCCTTCGGGACCAGGTTGGTGTACACCCCGCCGCCTCCGACTTCCGCTGTGACGTTGCTCGTCTGGTAGGTCGACTCCTGAATGAGCCCATTATCGATATAGATCTGGATGAGCCCGTCGTTCTGCAAAGTGTTCACACGCATGCCATCCAAAAGATAGATATCGCGCCCGGCGGGGTTGCCATGGGTGGACATGTAGGTCTGCTCGATTTGCTGAGATCCTCCCACGTCGGGCTGGTTCAGATGGACGCCGGGCACATAAGAGCCGATCGACTGCATGTTGCGCGCGGTCGGCAGGGCGTCCATATCGGCGCGAGTCAAGACCTCGGGGTGTGCCACGTTTTCGATATCCACGGTGGCTACTTGGGCCTGCACCTCGACGGTCTGCCCAACCGAGCCTACCTGCATGGTGGCGTCCATCGGGACCGTTACGTTGGCCGGAACTTCTACCTGCTGCTTCACGAGGCTGAATCCCGGCTTGTTGAAGGTCACGGTGTAGGTCCCAGGACGAATGTCCACAATCGCGTACCTTCCTTCGCCGTTCGTGATCACGGTGCGAGAGCGTTCAATTAAGGCCGGACTCGCAGCCTCCACCACTACTCCCGCCATGACCGCGCCGGAGCTGTCCTTGGTCTGTCCGGAAATTGTGCTCTGCGCCCGTGCGCACGGTGAAAGTGCGGCGAGAGCGAAGAAAAAGAATCCTGCCGGTTTGCGACGTGGCATCCCCGAGCCCCCCTTTGGCTCTGCTTGCCGGGTTGTGCGGATACTATATCGGTTGACCACCGGTGTCAACCGGGGGTACCGCTTTCGCTTGACGGAATGCGGGAATATACTGTTGGCAGTCGAACGGAAGTTCGGGACCAGTAGGAGGGATCGGATGCTGAACAAACTTTCCGGGCTGATGGCCGCCTTCGTGGTGTTCGCCAATATTGGCGGGGTGCAGGGACAGACGAAATCCGTACCGGATCAACCCACATTCGCCAGGGACATTGCTCCCATTCTGCAAAGATCCTGTCAGAATTGTCACCGGCCGGGCAACATCGGCCCAATGTCGTTGCTGACCTTTCAGGACGTTCGGCCTTGGGCCCGCGCGATCAAGCAGCAGGTGACGCAGCGTAATATGCCGCCCTGGTACATTTCGCGCACGGTGGGCATTCAGGATTTCAAGAGCGATCCGTCTCTAAGCGATAAGGAAATCGCCCTCATTTCCCGGTGGGTGGACAACGGCGCACTCATGGGCGACGAACGCGACCTGCCGCCACCGCGGCAGTTCGAGGACAACGACCGCTGGCACATCGGCGAGCCGGACATCGTCGTAAAGCTGAAGAAGGAAGTACTGGTGAAGGCCAAGGCTCCGGACTACTGGGCCGACCTGGACCTCGAGGACTTCGGTCTAAAAACCGACCGCTATATCCAGGCCATCGAAGTGAAGCCGATCAAAGGCGTCAAAGCAGTGCATCATGCGGTGGCGCAGTCGCGGCTCGAGGACGAGCAAGGGAATCTGCAACAAGGCCTGCTCGAGGAGTACGCTGTCGGGAAATTCGGCGACATTTACGCCGCTGACACAGGCCGTCTGATCAAAGCGGGAACGCAGGGGTATGTGAATGTCCACCTGCACGCCACGGGCGAGGATACCACGGTGCAGATTGCGCTCGGCATCAAGCTTTATCCCTCCGAGTTCCTGCCCAAGCACATTGAGAACGTGCAGCACGTGGGCGACAACGAAGATCTCGACATCCCGCCCAACACGAAGAACATCCGCGCAGACGGTTATACGACGCTGCTCAAGCCGGCCCGGATTACAGCGTTTCAGCCGCACCTGCACAACCGCGGCCAAGCCCAGTGCCTGGAATTGATCTTCCCTCCCCAGGTTAGCGGCGGACGCTCGCCTAAGGAGACGGCGAGCTGCGTGGATCGTTACCACTTCAACTGGCATATCGTCTACCACTACGCGGAGGACCAGCAGCCGATCGTTCCTGCCGGCACCGTGCTACACGTGACTTCGTGGTTCGACAACACTTCGGGGAACAAATACAACCCGGATCCGACGAACCCGATCGCATTCGGGCAGCGGTCCATCGACGATATGAGCTTCGCATGGCTGAGCTGGTATTACTTATCCGACGACGAATACAAGCAGATGTTGACGGAAAGGCAGGAGAAATCCAAGAAGCTGAGCGCTTCCCGTTAGCAGGAAGGCGGGGTCAGTGAAATCGCGAGTGGAGCGGACACTAGCGCGCCGGTGGGCGCCAATAGCGGTTGTGGCGGTCTCCTGGGCTTTTCCATTTCTACTCAGCGCGCAGGGAGTTCCGGACGTTCTTCCCGATGAGTCCGAATTCCGCCGCGTGGCCGGACAGAACATCCAACCCTTCTACGAGGGCTGGCAGAGAATGCCGGACGGCCATATTGCGATGTGGTTCGGCTACTTGAACCGGAACTACAAAGAACTGGGCGACGTCCCGATCGGTCCCGACAATCGGTTCGACTGGCAGGCGGACTTGGGCCAGCCGACTCATTTCTACCCCAGGCGGCGTCTGTTCGTTTTCAAGGTCGACCTCCCCAGCGATTGGCCGGCGGATAAACACCTGGTATGGACGGTAAATTACCATGGCAAACCCGCCGCGGCGAACGGATGGCTTCAGCCGGAATGGGAAGTGGATGACGGCGTAATCCAGATGAACATCGGGCCGGGCGGCGCACCGCCGGAGAATCCGCGCAATCAACCCCCGGCGATCCGCGTGCGGGCGGATACTACGGTATCAGTGGGGAGTCCCCTGAAGCTGTTCGCGACCGCCACGGACGACGGAATTCCCAAGCCGCGGGTCCGGAATCCGAGCGCAACCACCCCTGCTGCGACGGACCAACGTATGCCGCTGCCTCCCGCAGCGACGCCACCGCCGCGCGCACAACTCGGCTTGCGGATTCACTGGATTCTTTATCGCGCGCCGGACGGCGGCGGTGAAGTTGTATTCGATCAGGACAGCAATGCGCCAGTAGTCGGCGCGGCCAGCAGCGAACTGACAAATGCGGCGACATTCACCGCGCCGGGCACCTACTGGCTGCGCGCCATCGCCTCAGACGGCACACTAGAGACGCCCTACGATTTGAAAGTCAGCGTCATCGGCACACGGTAGTCGCCTGCCAAGAGGACGCCGTACGCACATTTCGTGAGAATTTGCTGTTCTACGAAACCTGGCCACCCCACATTCTGAATCTTAGAAACTGAATCGGCCGCCGATCTGGATGGCTCGCGGGCCGCCGCTGCCGAACGTGGAGGCTTGGCCCACGCGTGCCGTCGGCTGGCCGAAGGCGACCGAATTCAGAGTGAAATTGCCGTACACCAGATTCGAGACATTGAATGCATTGAAGAACTCTCCAAATGCCGAAAAGCGGTATCGCTCCTTGAAGACAACTTCCTTGGTAATCCGGAAATCCTGGGTGATCACCGGCGTGCCGAGATCGTAGTTGGAGGGAAGCGTTAGTCTGGGCACGGTCGACCCGTTCAAACCCCGTTTCCCGGCCCAGGTCGTATTGAAATCGCCGACTGTCTTCGTCAAGTCCGATTTGTCGCATCCCTGGTTGAAGCAGTTGTAAGAGAGTCCCGAGACCGCTTCAAACAACGGGAAGTTGGTATTACCCGCGCCGTTCAGATCGATGCCGGTGATGATAGGGTTGATGGGATTCGCGCTTAGAACCGACGAGTTGACGCTCAACGTGAAACGCCATGGCAAGTTCACCACGCCCGCGACATTCAAGTTGTGCCGCACGACCGCCGGGCCATAACTCGCGAAATAGTTATCGAGGTTCACCACGTTGCCGCCGGTGCTTGTTTGCATGAGGCTCTGCAAAGCATACGACGCAATGAAGTGATAGCGGTGGCTGAATCGTTTTTGCAATTTCACCAGAAGCCCGTTGTAGACGGAGCGGCCCTCGGGCACCCAGAATGTGATTCCACCGGTGGAGCATTGGTGGTCCAGATTGAAGTCGGGCGTCACGGCGCACCTGGGAATCACAGGGGGCAATCCGTCGGCAGTGCGCGCAAAGCGGTTCAGGTCCAGTTCGCCGAGGTTGGTATGCACTCCCTGGCGCCGCGCCCAGTCCGCACTGAGGACCATGTCGTGGCCCAATTCGCGCTGGAAGCCGATGGAGGTCTGGTAACTGTGGACCAATGGAAACTCCGCCGGATAAATTTCGACTCCCTGCTTGGTGAGCTGGATTCCACTCGTCGAGTATGCCCCGTGCGTCACGGGATTGGCGAACAGGCGCGCTTCGATGGCGGGGACCTGTTGGTTCATGATCTGGATAAATTGCCCAAACGTCAGGTTGCTGACCGCGTTGACCGGGAGCGGAGCGCCGAGCGCGAGGGGCTGCGCACCCGATGGGCCAAGGACGTAGATGTTCGGGAAAATGTTGGTGAACGCGCTGGCAGCCAGCGTGATGCGGCCGTCGCCCACGGGCCCGATCGAAGCATCCTGACGGAATTGCTGCCAAACTCCCTGGGTATCCCAATACAGGCCGCCACCGCCGCGAATCACGGTCTTCTTGCTCGCGCCCACTATCCAGGCGAAACCGATCTGCGGCGCGAAATCCGTATAGCGCGGCTGCGTCGCCCCCAACCCGGAGGGCACGCCGCCGGTCTGGCCGTTGAGGATTGGCGCAAGATACTGCGGCCGCGAAAGGAAAGAAGAAAACAGACCGGTTTCGAGATCGTAGCCAAGCCCTAAGTTGAGTGTGAAAGTAGGCCGCACCTTCCACGAATCCGCGAAGTAAGGATGTATGCGGCTATTAACTCCGCCCTGAGCGTGCTCGTAGACTCCGGGGAAGCTTCCGTTCCCGATCCCGACTCCGCTGTATAGAGCGGCGGGCTGCGGAAACACGGGCACGTTCAGCAGATCTTCAGTGGTGCGGATCAGCGTTGGAAGGGTGGCGAAGGCGCCCGCGGGAAACTGCGGCGCCAGGGCGCGCGTGGATTCCGGAGAGTAGAGGCCGACACAGGCGGGGTCGCACACGTCCCATGGTTTGTATGCCGTGCGCATGTGCTCGAAATCTATCCCGAAGCGCAGGCGGTGTGACCCCTTCTGCCATGTGACCACGTCACTCAACTGGATGGAGCGGGACTGGTGGAACTGCGGCCCGTTCACATTATTGCCGGCGCCGTAAGTGAAAGTGCCGGAGCCGACCATGGTGGTGATGCCAGGCAGGCCATATCCGACACATGGGAGCTGGCAATCGGAAGCGTTGGCGTTGGGTCCCTTGTTCTGCCAGTAGTGATACTGCAGGCGCAGGTCGTTGACCAGCGACGTCGTTAGTGTGCTGGTGAGACCCGCGATGCTCTGGTCGGACCAGTTGGTGTTGTAAACCCAGGCCGAGGGAGCGCCGGTTCCGGTGTACGGCCCGAAATTGCGGTTGCCGTCATGCGAGTAGCGCACGAACAGTGTGTGCTTGCTGGAAAGGCTGTAATCGAAGCGCGACGTGATCCAGTTGTAACGCAGCGGGCTGGGCCAGATCGAGTTCAGCGGCTGCAGGGATGGGAGATCGTTCTGTTCGGTGATGACGGACGTCTGATTGAGGTGCTCGTAGCTGAAGAAGAAGAAGAGCCGGTCCTTTTTGATGGGGCCACCCAGCCAAGCTCCGGGATTGCGCCGCGCAAAGAACGGATTGGGGTTGAACGCACTGCGCTTCAAGCCGGGGTAGGAAGCCATGTTGTGGTCTCTGAAATAGAAGTATGCGCTGCCATGAAAGCCGTTGCTGCCGGAGCGGGTGACAATGTTGACCGAGCCGGCGGCGGCGATACCTGTGGAGGCATCGAAATTGACGGAGGAGAGCTGGAACTCCTGAACTACCTCCTGGGAAAAGTTCATGGAGGTGCCGCCTTCCACTTCGTCGTTGATAACGCCGCCGTCCATCGTGATCAACGGGCCGACGCCGCTGCCCGCGGTGGCGCCGCCGTTGGCGCCCAGGATGCTGACGTTGAACATGGCGTTGAACTGCGACGATGCCCCCGCGACAACCGTGACCCCCGGCTCCAGGGAGGCAAGCTGCAGTGAACTGCGGCCGTTGAGCGGCAGATCCTGAATGTTTTCGCGCTCTATGACGCCGGCGATAGTATGGCTCTCGAAATTGATCTGGGCAGAGGCCGCCTCGACCGTCACCACTTCGCGCGTGGCGCCCGGCGACATTGCGAGATCCACGGTCGTGGTTCCGCCCGCGAGCACCTGCGCGTCGCGCACCAGCGTGCGGAAGCTGGGCATCTCGGCGCGAACCTCATAGTCGCCCGGCTGCAGGGCAGGAGCGGCATAAAGGCCCTCCGCGTTGGCTGCCATCGCGCGTGTAAGTCCGGTGGCCTTATGGGTTACCGTGACGGCGGCATTGGGGATGACGGCGCCGGATTCGTCGCGGACCGTTCCCGTAATCGTTCCCGTGGGTGTTTGCGCGTGCAAGGCGAAGGCTGAACACAGCAGCAGAAAGTGCAGCATCGACGGAGACGCAAGCTTTACCATAACGCCCTCCCCGGCTTGGCCTATACTGGCGGTTCATTCTTCACCCTGCCGGAGGCGTTGTCAAGAGGGGCCGGCTTCGAGTGCTTGTTCACTTCAGCGGCAGAACCTTGTCTGGATCCAGCGCAATTCTCATGATGTCGCGCGGGGCGGCGGTGGTTTTGCCAGTGACGTGAGGCACCCCGGTTGGAACGATCAACAGGTCACCGGCTTCGATTTTTTGTTCCGTGACACCCTGAAATGCGCCGGATACGCTGGGGCCTCTGACGAATTTTGTCGAATAGCTGTTGGGATCGTCCGCAGTGGGGTTCGCCACGGAACCGCCGGCCAGGAAAGTTCCCGCGCCTCGCATTATGTAGTAAATTTCCGAAATGCTGGTGTGATACCAGCCGTTGGAGGGAGCGTCTTCAGAGGGCTTGGCCCGATGAATCACATACACGCCCAGGCGAAAATCGATTGCGGGGAGATCGACCGTGCGGACGGCGCGGTCGCCGTAGGTGCCCGGAGCCTCCGTTTCCTTCAGAGTCTTATCGATCTCTGCCTTGGGGATATAAGTGAAGGTCCCGGGTAATTTGGGCGCAGGCTTTGCGGGAGCAGGGGCCGGCGCGGGAGACACCGTCTGGCCGGGAGGCGGCACAAGCGGAAGAACTCTGTGAGGATCGATCACCACGCGAATGATCCTGGTCCTCTCCGCCATCGCGCCCGGGCTATGCGGCACGCCGGGCGGAACGATCAATACATCGCCGGCGGCGATCTTCTGATCGGTAAAACCTTTGAGAACGCCGATCACGCCGGGGCCTCGAACTTCCTTCACGGAACGGCTGCCAAGATCGTCCACCTTCGGGTTCTCGAGTTCGCCGCCGACACGCCATGTCCCGGCGCCGCTCGCAACAATGTAGACCTCGGCGATATCGTTGTGATACCAGCCCATCGGCGCCGTTCCGGGCGCGGCGGGCCGACTGGGAGGCGAGTTCAGAGTATAGACACCCAGATCGAATCGTCCGGCGTTTACCATGCGCACCGGCGAATCGTTGGGAAGACCATTCTCGATCGCCGCCTGGACCCTCTCGACATCTGCCTTGGGGATGTATGTGAACACGCCCGGCAGATTTCCAGGAAGTTTCTTCCCCTCGCGGCCCGAGGACTGAGCGAAAACATGGCCGGCAGTCCATGACGCGGCCAGCAATATCACGACAGTGATCCTCATGGCCGGCAATTATAGGCGATTACACGCCGGAGTTCATCCCCGAACGCGTCCCGCTTGACACCCATTCCTTCAGTTGATATACCGTTGCCCCAGTGAGGTGAAGGGGACATGCGCTACGTCGCGTTGTTTGTCTGTAGTATTGTGCTGACCTGTGCGGCTTGGGCACAGACTTCTCAGATCAGCGGCACCATCAGAGATGCGAGCGGCCTTGCGATACCCGGAGCGTCGATCAAGGTCACACAGACCGCCACGGGCGTTGCCCGCAACACGCTCAGTAGCGGCGAGGGCACTTACGTTCTGCCGAATCTCCCGATCGGTCCCTATCTGCTGGAGGTTGCCAAGGAAGGCTTCACCAAGTACGTGCAAAAAGGGATCGTCCTGCAAGTCGATACGAACCCCACCATCGACGTGGGCCTGCAGGTAGGCGCGGTGAGCGAGCAGGTCACCGTCGAAGCCAATGCCGCGCAAGTGGAAACGCGCACCACGAGCATCGGACAGGTGGTCACCAACCAGCAGATCGCCGAGATGCCTCTGAACGGCCGGAATCCGATCGAGCTGGTCTTTTTGGCGGGCATGGCGAATTTTCCCGGCAACGGAAATATCAATACCGTCAGGAATTATCCGACCGTGGTGGTCTCGGTCGCGGGCGGCCAAGGCAACGGAGTGGGCTATCTACTGGATGGCGCGATGCACCAGGACCCGTATAACAACCTCGCCCTTCCGCTGCCGTTCCCGGATGCGTTGCAGGAGTTCAAGGTCGAGACCAGCGCAGTGCCGGCCCAGTTCGGCTATCACGCGACAGCCGTAGTGAATGCCGTCACTAAATCCGGCACGAATGAATTCCACGGGGATGCGTTCGAGTTTCTGCGCAATGGCGACTTCAATGCACGCGATTTCTTCGCTACCAAGCGCGATACGTTGAAGCGCAATCAATTCGGCGGAGTCATCGGCGGACCGATCAAAAGGGACAAGCTGTTCTTCTTCGCAGGGTATCAGCGCACTTCGCAACGCTCCGATCCTTCGCAAAACACCGCCGTCATTCCCACTTCCGCGATGGCCGCCGGCGACTTCACCGCAGTCGCGGCACCCGCCTGTAACAGCGGACGAGCAGTCACGCTTCCGTCGACGCTCGGTTTTACGAACAACCAGATTTCCCCGACGCTGCTTAATCCGGTGGCGTTGAACATCCTGAAGACACTGCCCACACCAATCAACGAATGCGGCCGTGTACCTTTCGGGCTGGTCGCCAACCAGGACGAGGACCTGGGCGCGTTCAAGCTCGATTACCAGGCAAGCCCGAAGAATTCCATGTTTGCGCGGTTCACCTCCGCACATTTGAATGTGGCGTCCACCTTCGATGGCAAGAACCCGCTCTCCATCAATACGGTCGGGGTGGAAGACCTGGATTATTCCCTGGCGTTGGGAGACACCTACCTGCTCGGGCCCAACCTGGTCAACTCCTTGCACCTGTCAGCCAGCCGGACCAACATCCCGAAGGTGCCGGACAACTACGGCTCCTGGAAGACCTTCGGAGCCAATGTAACGCCGATTTCCGGCAACAGCCTGGCGATTGTGGCGGGAAGTAATTTCGTGATCGGCGGCGGAGCGGCTTCTCCCGGCGAGTCGCACAACGGCCCCAATCCTTCCCTCAGCGACGATGTGAGCTGGGTGAAGGGCCGGCATCAATTCGGATTCGGCGGGAACGTGTACCGGCAGCAGATGAACTACTGGTCAGGGGTTAACGGCCTCGGCACGGCTACGTTCGATGGCGGCTTGACGGGTCTCATTCTTGGCGATTTCATGCTAGGCCGCCCGGTCAGTTTCGTGCAAGGCACGCTCTACGGCTTCTACGAGCGGCAGTATTACTTCTCGCTGTATGCGCAAGATTCCTGGAAAGTGACTCCGCGGCTCACCGTGAACTACGGTCTTCGCTGGGAGCCGTACACCTCTTACTACAACAAGACCGGGCAGATCGTCCATTTCGATCCCACTTTGTTCGCGCAGAACGTACATAGCACCATGTTCAAGAACGCCCCGGCGGGCCTCGTCTTCCCCGGAGATCCCCAATACCCCTGCGGGAACAGTTACAACTGCAACACCTGGGCGAAGTTCTTCCCGCGGCTTGGACTGGCGTGGGACCCGAGGGGCGATGGGCGAATGACCATTCGTGCGGCATTCGGAATGTATGGCGACCGCAGCCACATGTTCTGGCCCAACCAGAATACTTTCAGCCCGCCGTTCGGGAATAACATCGCGGTAGCCGGCGCGAACCTCAGCGATCCCTGGGCAAACTACCCGGGTGGGAATCCCATGCCCCTCCTGCAGCAGCTGAATACCATCGGGCATGCCAGCCCCAATGCCCCGTTCTTCCCGTTCGGCAATTACGTGAACTTACGGGCGGAAGACTACCGGCCGACTTATATCAACCAATGGAATCTCAGTATCCAGAAACAGATGGGACAGGACTGGCTGATCACCCTGAACTACCTGGGGAACAGCACGATTCACATGATCACGTCGCAGGGCGGGAATCCCGCGGTATTCCTGGGAACCGGCCCCTGTACTCTTCCTAACGGCGTCAGTTACGCGGCGTGCTCCACCACCGCAAATCAGAATTTCCGCCGAGTGTTTTATCTTCAGAACCCCTCGCAAGGCGGATACTTCGCGGGAATCGGGCAGCAGGATTCCGGCGGGACTGCCAGCTATCAAGGCTTCTATGCTTCGGTCCAGAAGCGGTTGAGCCATGGCGTCACGGTCCTGGCGAATTACACCTATTCGCATTGCATCAGCGATATCTACGACCAGCAGACCACGGCCAATGGCGTGGCTGGAAACATCCCGGGGAACCGCCGGGCCTACCGGAGCAACTGCCTGGGCTCGGATCTGAGGCAATTGTTCGTCCTGAATATGGTGGCGACGTCGCCCAAATTTTCGGGCCGGGTGGCGCGCATCCTGGCAAGCGATTGGCAGATCGCACCGATCATGGAAATCAAATCGGCGCAGTTCTACACGGTGATCAGCGGCATGGATCGCGCTCTGACCGTGGCTCCTAACCAAACCCCGAATCTTGTCAACCTGAATCCATATGCGGCACAACAGACAGTCACTCAGTGGATGAACCCCCTGGCTTTCTCTTTGCCGGCTCCCGGAACTTACGGCAACCTGGGCTATAACAACATGAAGGGTCCCGGCGTTTTCCAGTTGAATGTGGCCCTGTCGCGAACGTTCCCAATTCGAGAGAGGAAGACGATTCAGGTACGGGCAGAAGCCTTCAACCTGCCGAACACGTTGAATCCGTCGACCCCCAATACCGATCCGCGCTCGAATACTACGGGCTTTTCGGCCACGAACACTCCGAACTTTGGCCAGATCACGAATGACATCAGCGGCAATAACGGATTGAATTCCGGCGACTACCGCATCATTCAACTGGCCATGAAATTCGTGTTCTGACTTGAGAGCCGGATGGCATCGACTCAAGGCACCTGCTCTGTCTGGGGCTTGTCCTTATCGGTGATGTTGAGCTCGATTGAACGCGCGGGAAGCTTCGATATGTTCTGGTTGCGATGAATCATACCGCGCGGGACATAAACATAGTCGCCTGGCTTTAGAACACGCGGTTGTTCACCCTTGACGGTGAAGGTGACCTCTCCCTCCTGAACCGCCCACCATTGATCGCCGGGGTGGCGATGAAACTGGTTGCCGGCTCCGGGAGGAATGACCACAGACTGCAGGCGCACCCCGCGCGATGGGTCCTTCTCGAGCGGCATCTGGAAGTAGGGCTTCGCCTGGAAACCGGAGGCCGGCGGCGCGGACTGCTGCGACAAGGCGGCGCCCCCAATCATACCCAATACGACGACAACGGCCGCAACGGATACTTTGTTCATGGATTCTCTCCTTCCATTTCAGAATCGTTCGAAGTAAGCCAGCACTGCAGGCTCGGATGTGTTACGAGGCGCTCGCAGGATCTTTTGCGCCGTGCATTTCAAATCCTTGCCGCAACCCCTGTAGACGTTATAGAGCAGTGGATAAAACTTCGTGTACGTGTGGTCGAACGCGAGGCCGGCGTTGTTGGCCGCCGAAAGGCACTGATTGAAAAAGCGCGGGCGGGGTGCAATAGTGGCGCACTCCTGTTGGAAGCCATCCAGAAGCCCTTGCTGTTCCTTGCGGGCCTCTCTCTCTGAAATTCCGCCATTCCGGGCAGTCTGATAGATCTTGCTCAGGTGGTCGAAAGTGCGGTTGACGATCTCCGCCTTGCGCAGGAAGAGGTCGGCGTCAAGCGACGGTTGATCCAGCGCCGCGGCCCCCGTGACAAAGCCCATCAGCGTGGCGGCTGCTTCCGCTATGCGTGGAGGCAGACAGTCAATCTGGGCGTGAAAATCTTCATGGGGCACCACCATCACCAGGCGATCGGCGGACGCGGTGGCAAGCGATCGCGTAACCGGTGAGCGGCCGCTCGCGACTGCTTCGATCGGATAGAAGAACACGTCATATTTCCGTTCGTCGAGCACGCAACCGTTGCTGGTGCCCTGGCGCAACTTGAGATCGTCATACGATTCCGGAAGTTCCAGCTTTCCGGTGTAGTAACAACGATAGTAAGCCGTCACGCGCGGGTCAGTCCGCACAAAATTGCGAGTTGGCCGGAACCCTGCCGATTGTTCGACGTCCTTGAGTTGCCGGATATCCGGACGCTCCGCGGCTGCCAGCACCGCCAGCGTCCACAATACTGTCAGTGCGTTAGAAATTTCACGAGTGCCGATCATCGGGTACATCTATCTTTGCATGCCAGGCGAGTTTGACATTGACGACTGAGTTAAATACAATCCCTGCCAAGCTGTCGTCGACGGGGGTTGGGAGGAATTCGTGCTTGGCAGGCATTGTAAGAGAGTTGTTCTTGCAGCCGTCGGTATTGCGGTTTTTGCCTTGGGATCGGCGGCAGTCGAGCGGACGTGGCAGAGGGTCATGGGATCTCCCCGCCTGGTTTCCGTGGAAACGCTGCCCGACGACCCGGAAGCGTGTTTCCGTCCCGCGAGTTCTGGGGCGAGAACGGTCCTGGCAAGCTCCCATAATCTGTTCGGCGATTTCGGCGAGGCCGAGGTCGAAGCACAGGACGACGGCGGCACCAAAGATGTTGCTCGCCCTCCGGTTCGGATTCTCCGGGATACGGCTCCCATCTATAGCTCCGTTGCGGTGGATGACAAACGCAACGAGGTATTCCTGCAGGACAACAATCTGTGGAGCATTCGCGTGTTCAGCAGGCTGGACAACGCCAAGCCCGGCACGCCGCCCACGGAAGCCCGGCGCGTCATCGTCGGCAACAAGACAGAGGTGCAGTTTAACAGTTGCGTCTATATTGATCCGATCAACGGCGACGTGTACTCGGTGGAAAACGACATTGGCGATGTGATTGTCACGTTTTCGCACGACGCCACGGGCAACGCCGAGCCGGTCCGCAAATTGAAGGTGACCCATCGCGCTTATGCCATGGCCATGGATGAGGAGAACCAGGAGTTCTTCGTCTCCGTGCAACATCCGCCGCAGGTTGCGGTGTATCGCCGGGGCGCTTCCGGAGACGAGAAGCCGAAGCGTCTCCTGATCGGCGACAAGACGCAGCTTTCCGACTCCCACGGAATGGCTATCGATACCAAACGCAAGCTGTTGTTTGTGGACAACTGGGGCAATAGTGCGGATGACGGAGTGCCGGGTTCCGGGCGGTTTGGTCCGCCCACGATTACGGTGTACCGTTTGAATGCAAACGGCGACGAAGCGCCGCTACGGATCATCCAGGGGCCGAAGACAGGTTTGGATTGGCCGGGCGCGATGTCAGTCGATATGGATACGGGCGATCTCTACGTCGCGAACGACATGGGTCAGGACCTCATCGTCTTTCACAGCAGCGACCACGGCGACGTAGCGCCGGCACGCACCATCAAAGGACGGTCGACCGGTCTCAGCTATCCGGTGGGAGTATTTGTCGATTCCAAGAACAAGGAAGTATGGGCGACCAATATCGGAAACTCGACGGCAACCGTTTACCCGTTGATGGCAAATGGCGACGTAGCGCCGCTGCGCGTCATTCGCAGCGCCGCGGAGGGCAAACAATCCCTTAGATTCGGCAAGACCCAGGCGCTGGCATACGACAGCAACCGGGAGGAGATCCTGGTTCCGAATTGAGTGGACCATCCGCAGATTGCGGCCTTCGCCAGGTTGGCGGGGGAAAACACACCA
>PSRJ01000384.1 GCA_003175985.1 Terriglobia bacterium | reverse complement strand
CGCAGTACAACGTAATCAACACGTCGCCGACATACGGCCCGACGGGCGCGCAGATCAATGCGTTGTTCGGGCAGTCCACTTCGGCTTATCCGGCTCGGCAGTTGCAGTTCTCGCTCCGCTTTCGCTTCTAACCGGCGGATAAATATAGTAGGATACGTTCTCACAGGAGGCATCCCATGCCATTACGAAAACTTGCCATCGTCTTTTGTGCCGCGGCGCTGGTTCCGGCAGCCTGCTGGGTATGGGCGCAGGAACCCGGCAATAGCGAGCGTCCGGGCCGTGGCGGCCGCGGTCCCGGCGTGCGACAGCGGGATCTCCTCTATGCCGCCGTCCCCGGGCGCGTCGACGACATCGGATTCGGCGGCATTGGAATTCTGGTATTCGATGCCGCGCGCAATTTTCGTTTTGTGAAGCGCATTCCGACCTGGGACTATCCGGCGGCCATGACGCCCGAAAACGTCAAAGGAGTCGCGGTGAGTGCGCCGCTAGGGATGATTTACGTCAGTACGATCAAACGTCTGGCGGCTTGGGATCTGCTCACGGAAAAGAAAGTGTGGGAGCAGACCTATGACGGCAATTGCTGTGACCGGATGGCGCTCTCTCCCGACGGCAAAACCATGTACGTGCCCTCTTTCGAAGGCTCAAACTGGTACGTAGTGGACGCCAGGACCGGTAATCTCAACAAGAACCTTCCGACGCCCGCTTCGGCAGGAGCGCACAATACCATCTGGAGCCTGGACGGATCCAAGGTCTTCATGGCGGGCCTGCGTTCCAAGACCATGTCGATCGCCGACCCCACAACGAATACCGTGGTTCAGACCGTCGGTCCTTTCGCCAATAACGTGCGCCCGTTTACGGTGAACGGCGCGGGGACGCTGATTTACGCCAACGTGAACGACCTCCTCGGTTTTCAAATCGCCGACGTGAAGACCGGCAAGGTGATCTACACCGTACAGGTGCAGGGTTACGGATGGGCCAGAGAGCGCCTGACCGGCCACGGTTGCCCGAGCCACGGAGTGGCGCTTTCACCCGATGAGAAGGAAGTCTGGGTTACCGACGGTTCCAATAGCGCCGTCCATGTCTTCGATAACACGGTGATGCCCCCCAAACAGATCAAGAGCATCAAGATGCGAGATGAGCCCTTCTGGCTGACTTTCAGCTCCGACGGGAAATGGGTCTACTCGTCGACGGGCGACATTATCGACGCGACGACGAAACAGGTAATCGCCGGACTCAAGGATGAGCTCGGACGCGAAGTGCAGGGCGAGAAGGCCGTCGAGGTAGTCTACCGGGATGGCAAACCGTTCAAAGCGGTCGACCAGTTCGGCGTCGGCCAGGTCATGGGGTCCGCCTCCGGCGGCAACTGAAATCGGAATGGGCTCCCGGCCGAAGCCGCGGAGCCGTCATGTACTGTTGGGATAATCCCGCCGTGCCCGGTTCCCGGCGGGATGTTTTTTTGAGCGAAACCACACTCGCTCGAAAGGAGCGCGCCGTGAAATACGTCTCTGGAACTACGCCGTTTCAACCGTCCTGCCCGGATGCGTTCAGCAGGCCTGAATTCGGGGGAACTTTTGGCAACGCCGCAAACTGCCGTCTGCTTGTATTTCTGCTCCTGGCGGTAGCAGCCCTTCCTTCGCTCGGGTTTGGTCAAACCAACCAGACGGGAAAGATTTTCGGTACGGTGAGCGATAATTCCGGGGCAGCGGTAGCCGGAGCCACTGTGACGATCACGAGCCCGGCGCTGATTGCGTCACAATCCATGCAGACGGATGAGCAGGGCGCCTACCACTTCGAACTGGTTCCGCTCGGCGCCTATGCTCTGAGAGTCGATCAGCCGGGTTTCAGCAAATTTCTACGGCAGAACATTCAGATCACGGCGGGATTCGCGGCGGAGATCAATGCGCAGCTCACGGTCGGCTCGATCGAGCAGACCGTGGAGGTATCCGCTGCCGGTCCCGTAGTCGACACTACCTCGACGCAAATCAACACCAGTATCTCGAGCAACATGCTGGCCGATGAACTGCCGTTGACGCGCACCACCAAGGACTTCGTGACGATTGCGCCGGGCGTTACCCCCTCGGGCGCGCCGAACCTGAGCGGCGGCGACGTTCCGTCTGCCTCGTTTTCCGCCTACGGGATTACCGGACAGTCCACCATGCTGATCGAAGGGATCAATACACGAAAGAGTTCCAACAGCGCGGAGGGCGATATCGATTTTCCGACCCTGGAGGAATTTCAACTGGTGCCCACGGCAGGCAACGCCGAGGTGGAAACGCCGGGTCTATACATCAACGCAATTGTGAAGTCCGGTGGCAATCAGTTTCACGGGCGCGCGGAGTACACGCAGGAAACAGACGCCCTCCAGGGAGACAACATCACGCCGTACCTGCGCAGCCACGGGGTGACGAGTGCCGCGGGCGTCACGCACGTCGAGGACATCGGCGCGAATCTGGGCGGCCCGATCATGAGGGACAGGTGGTGGTTCTTTGTGGGAGGTCACGGGAACTTTGACCACCAGAGGCAGGTGGGCTTCGTCGATGCCAGCGGCGCTCCGATTATCCAGGGGATCACATCCAGCAACTGGACGGGGAAGACCACCTTCCAGCTCAGTAAAAATTACAAACTGATCGGCTTCTGGACACGGGACCTAGTTAACTTTCCCTTGCGGAACGGTAGCGCGACCACGCCTTTGCTCAGTACGGTGCTCTATCACGAGCCGGTCGAGGAGTGGAAGGGGGAGATCCAGGGCACCGTGACCCCGCACCTGGTACTGGACTTCCTGGTCGGCCACCACTTGTATCAGGCGGACTACACTGCGAATGCGGATCCTCAGAACATACCGTCGATCAGGTCGGCCAGCGGGTTTGTGAACGGCCCGACACTGGGGCAGGATAAACGCGCCCGCCGCCAGACGCAAATCACTGGTTCGGCGTCCTACCTGCCCTCCCGGTCTTTCCTGGGCACACACGAGTTCAAGGTTGGGTATACGTGGATGTTTATGTGGACCGGAACGAATGAGCCCCTGGGAATTCACGGAAACTATCAACTGCAATTTGACGCCAACGGCGCTCCCACGCAGATCAACGTTTACAACTACCCGATTACGGAAAACCGGGAGGACCTGAAAGATGGCGGCATTTATGGCCAGGATACCTGGCACGTTTCCAAGCGTCTTACGCTGAATCTTGGGTTGCGGTTCGATTCCTATATCGCGTCGGTTCCGAAGCAGTCGCAGCCCGCCGGGACGTTTGGCGGTCTTTGTAATTCCGCGTTCTGTACATGGGTGCAGTCCGCTCCAGGTGCGAACATCTGGACGGGCGCGGCGCGCACGTATCCCTATGCTTCGTCGGGATCGTGGACCGGCTACGCTCCCCGCATCGGCGCGGCGTACGACATTTTCGGGAACGGAAAGGTGGTCTTCAAGGCGAGCTATGGCCGTTACGACTGGACACCGGGAGACGACTTCGCTTCGCCGTTCAACTTCAACCAGGTCACGATCAACAGCTATCGCTGGGCAGC
The DNA here is from genome assembly GCA_003175985.1 of Terriglobia bacterium. Lineage (GTDB taxonomy): Bacteria > Acidobacteriota > Terriglobia > Bryobacterales > Bryobacteraceae > PSRJ01. The sequence continues at coordinate 15,181 of PSRJ01000384.1, read as the reverse complement.
GAGTACTGGCTGCGTGCCCGGGTCGGTGAATAACGGAGGTTGTGCGGCGGTAATCAACGTAAACACCCCGGCCGGGCCCGGCAACATCTGCACGTTCGCAGTCGCCGCCAAGGCCGGGTGCGACTATGTTCCCGGAACCGTGAACTTGGACCCGAACGGCCCCGATCACCAGTCAACGCAAGGCGGCAATAATGGGGCTGGAACCAAACTGGCAAACAGCATGCTGAACCCCAAGCTGAACGAGCAGTACTCGAACGTGGTCCAGGGCTTCCTCGAGGCTCAGGTAGCGCCCGGCGTAGCTGCCCGAGTCGGTGTAACGTATGTGCGTAACGTGGATACGTGGTTGCAAACGCCGATTCCGTGCTCTAATGCGACGGCGTCAAATCCCTGTATTCCCTACAGCGCGTGGACGCAGCAGGATACATTTCTCAACCTGGGGCCAAGCGCCGCGGCATGCCAGGTGGCGCCAGTGAATAAGTGCCCGGCAGGCGCAAGCGGAACCCCCTTTACCGTTTACGATTTGCCCAACGGCTCTCCGTACACGAGTGCCCTCTACTCCACCACACAATACGTGAACACGCCGGGCGGCAATTCGAACCACGTCACGACCTACGAAGCCACGGTTACGAAGCGAAGTACAGCGGGCGGAAAATGGAGTGTCGTCGCTAACTTTACCGCCATCAGGGACCACAACTGGCTCAACACAGGCACGGCCAACCAGGGTCAACAGCCCATCGCCACCAATCCCAACCAGAATTATTTTCCGCTCGACATGTCATGGAACTGGCAAGCCCGTGTGACTGGAAACCATAGGTTGCCCAAAAACTTCGACTTCGCCGCCACCATGCAGATTTACAACGGCATCCGGCGACAGCAATTGGAGAGCGTCTCCGGTCTGAATGCGGGTACGATTGTTCTCCCCGTCAACGTATACGGAGACATCACCGGCCCGGTCAGAACACTGCTGAACGTGAGGCTCTCTCGGGATTTCAAATTCGAGAAGCGCGGGACTCTCCGGCCGACTCTCGAACTGCTGAATATTACGAACAGCTCTTCCGTTTGGGCGTATACGACCAGCAACTCGAGCGCTAACTTCTACAACGTCAGCACGATCACGCCGCCACGAATCGCCCGGTTCGGGCTGGTGTACCAGTTCTAGCCATGGAGCATATTGTCCCCGCAGTTTTTGTGACTGTGCGATTCAGAATCAGTATCAAACCGCGGTACCGCTGTGGTTAAGGAGGTTCAGATGCATTTCGAAAAAAGGGCGCTGACTGCGCTTTCTGTTGCAGTGTTACTGTTGTCCTCGGCCGGATCGTTTCGCGCGGCCGACAAGCAGGTGAATGCGGTCACGGCCGGAGAGTTCACCATCGATCCGCCAACATTGATCAATCTTGGCTTCGAATGGAGGATCGAGGGAGACGATAATCGCAACGCAGCCGTTGAAGTTTCGTACCGGAAAAAGGGTGAAACGCAATGGAAGCCGGCGCTTCCCCTGATGCGTCTCCAGCACGAGGAGATTTACCAGGGTGACCGGATGGATGTCGTTTCTCCTAATATGTTCGCCGGCAGCATACTGGACCTCGAATCTGGCACGGAATACGAAGCTCAGTTCGTTATGACCGATCCGGACGGCGTGAAAGGCGAGGCTAAGAAGGCAGTCACGGTGCGCACGCGTCCGGAGCCGAAACCCTACGCGGGCGGTTCGGTTTACCATGTTTATCCGCACGGCTTCAAGGGGGCGAAAGTCGAACCGGCATTCGAAGGTCTGCTGTGCGCTTACTATCTGACTTGCTCCGGTACGGACTGGGCCACTGCTTCACGGCCTCGCGTGAAGCCTGGCGATACGATTCTGGTGCACGCGGGCCTGTATAAATACGATCGCTACATTTACACCAATGATTTGTCCATCAGCACAGTCCCGTTCGATGGGACTTATTACCTCACCGCGAGTGGCACGCCCGATAAACCGATCGCAATTAAGGCAGCCGGCGACGGCGAAGTGACCTTTGATGGAAACGGCGCCTTCAATCTCTTCAACGTGAAGGCCGGTAATTATAACTACTTCGAAGGCCTTACTATCCGTAACACGGAAATCGCCATATGGGCCGGCACGCAATTTATCGTTGGCTCCAAGGGTATAACGGTCAAACATTGCCGCTTCGAGGATATCGGAATGGCAGTGTACACTAACTACTCCGGTTCCAGGGATTTCTACATCGCTGATAACTACATCATCGGCCGCAACGATCCCAACCACATGATCGGATGGGCAGGAAGTTTCTGGGAGCAGTTCGCGGGTGTCGAAGGTCAAACGTTTCCGCCCAAAATGGCGTCTTATATTGCCGTGAAGGTTTACGGCTCCGGACACGTGATGGCGTACAACTATGTCGCCAATTTCCACGATGGGATCGATGTGGAGACGTATGGCAACCCTGACGGCTCGGCGGCGTTAAATGGTCCCAAATACCCGCCAAAGGAGTATTGGGACCGGCGGCCCGTTTCCATTGACTATTACAACAACTACATGACCAACTTCCACGATAACGCCTTCGAGATCGATGGAAGCATGCACAACATCCGCGTGATGCGGAATATGATGATCAACAATGCCTCCCAGCCCTTCTGTAATCAGCCTGCCCTCGGCGGCCCCGTTTATTGGATTCGGAACGTTGCCTACAATGCGCCTGGTGGCGCAGCACGCCTGGCGGGAGGTTCCGGAATCTTTTTCTACAACAACACGGTCTTTTCCGAATTCGCCGGTGGGACCACATCGAATACGCATTGGCGGAACAATCTGATCCTTGCGCAGAACTCCTTCGCGGGGTTTGGCGGGGGTGGCGGCAGAGGTGGCGCTGGAGGCCGGGGCGGCGCCCCGGCGGGTGGCGATGCAGAGGGTGGCCGCGCCAGGGGCGTCGATTCCGGTTCTTCGCCCGCGGTCTTCGGCTTCAGCACGTTCACCAATTACACCGCCTCGGATTACAACGGTTTCCGGCCCAATCCGGGCGCGCCGTATTCGTTTGAACGGAATTCGCCGCCGGCGGCGGTGATGGCCGATTACAACAGCCGTGGGCACAACGCCAAGCTGGAAACCCGCCGGTTTAAAACTCTTGAGGAGTACCAGGAGGCAACCGGCCAGGATCGGCACAGCATCCTGGTGGATTACGATTCGTTTGTGAACGTGCCGAAGCTCGACGGCCGCGACGCCAAGACCGTGCAGAAGCTCTATAAGGCTTCCGATTACGACTTCCGGCTGAAGCCCAACTCCCCGGCCGTTGACCACGGGGTAGTTCTTCCGAACATCACCGATGGATACGCGGGCAAAGCTCCGGATCTGGGAGCGATTGAACTCGGGCAAGAGATGCCTCATTACGGCCCGCGCGAGTAAGGGCCTCTGGTCTGGATCAACCTGCCAGGCTGGCATGCGGCAAAGCACATTCGGCGCGCGGCCACTCATCGATCCGGAAAAGAAGGAGAACGCTTGTCATGGATGTCCCTCAACTTACGCGCAGAACTGCGCTCGCAGCCATTGGTGGTATGGCTCTTTCCAGCGGGGCGGCTGCTCAAGCCGAGAAGTACCCCAGGAATCTCACCAAGGATGATTTGGACCGTTTTATGGCCGGGTTGTCCAATTGGGGCAGGTGGGGTAAGGACGACCAGGCCGGAACAATTAACCTGATAACGCCGGCAAAACGGAAAGCCGCCGTGGCCTTGGTGCGCGAGGGCTTCAGCGTTTCCCTGGAACTCGATGCAGTTCTGCCAAAAGAGGGACCTACGGGCGGCCCGCTTTCGTCGATGCTGCCGGGCGGCCGCCGGGGTGGCCTGCCGCCTGCTGCGCCCGGCGGTGGCGCCCCGCCGACTCCGCCAGCCGCTGCTGCCACCTGGAGTCTGACAGCCAGGCCTCCCGGGCCCGAACCCCACGATACGATGTCGTTTGAAACGGACACAATCGCCGTGTCTTACCACGGCTCGGCCACGACACACCTGGACGCGCTCAGCCACGTGTACTACAAGGGCCAGCTGTTTAATGGATTTCCGCAGTCCAGCTACACAGATCGAGGCACGACGAAAAACGATGTGACCGCATTCAGGAATGGCGTCTTCACGCGCGGCGTGCTGTTCGACATTCCCAAACTGAAGGGCGTCCCCTATTTGGGCGACGAGGAGCCGATTTACGCGGAAGACCTGGAGGCATGGGAGAAGAAGGTGGGCTTCCGGGTGGAGCCCGGCGATGCAGTTTTGTACCGCACGGGACGTTGGGCGCGCGTCAGGGAGAAGGGCCCGCTGAATGTGGGTCAGACGTCGCCCGGGCTTTACGTCTCGTGCGCGAAATGGTTCAAGGAACGAGATGTGGCGCTGCTCGGCGACGACGTCGATCAGGACGTTATGCCATCCCGCGTCGAGGGCGTGCGTCAGCCAGTGCACTTGATCATGCTATGGTGTCTCGGGACCCCGGTGATCGACAACGCCGACTTGGAAGCTCTGAGCCAAGCCTGCACCCAGCGCAATCGATGGACGTTTTTATTGAGCATTAATCCGCTGCGCATACCCGGCGCCACCGGCGGTCCAGTCAACCCGATCGCAATATTCTGAAGCGGCCTCGGCCGCCGCCGTCGCGACTGCGATCGCCCTGCGGAGTTCGCCGGGAACCCCACAATGAAGGACCCGAATCAAGGCCACGCTCAATGCACTCGGCAACACCAACCAATTCAGGCCATGTTCGCGCCGTAGTTGAACAAGCCACCGGCCCCACCGATTCATCACGTCCGCCCTCACCGGTATAGTGGCTATGAGCCCATTCTCCGCGGTTCTCCCGTGGAGTGCGCGTTGGTGATCGCATGCCAGTTTTTCGAAGACAAGTCACACGGCGGCTTGTCATCAGCGAACTTCGCCGTGCGGCGCCCGCGGGTCGGGGCTGACGAGCGCCGCATCCTTGCCAATGACCAGTAAGCACACTTCTGCCAGCCCCGCCCTCGTCTCAATCTGTCCAGGCGAGTTCGGTTCCTCCGCCCTCACCGTTCTGCGTCTCGGTGTTAAAGTCTCCCCCCAAAATTTTTTCTGACTCCCCCAACAAACCACGCCTCGCCGGCATCTCTCCCACATGACTCCACAACGCCCCACTTGGCGCGCCGATCTGACCATTGCGCTATCAGTTTTGCTGGCATTCGCTCCAGTACTTCCAGGACAAACTGCCGCGGAGCTCGCGCCTGCGCCGAACATCGATAACACCGTGATCATCACGAGCGTGGTGCCGAACCAGATCGTGATTACCGGCAAGAATTTTGGGACGAGCGCGCCATCCGTCACCATGAACGGCCTGTTCTTGACCGTCCTGAGTTACTCAGACACCGTGGTGCTGGCGCAGTTGCCGGCGTCGGTGACCGGTAATCCAGGGACGTATCAGATGACGCTGATCAATTCATCCGGCCGCAAGGGCTCCCTGGATGTGGCAGTCGGTGCCCTCGGACCGGCGGGACCCTCCGGCCCTCAAGGTCCGACTGGAACCACCGGCCCCAGCGGCCCCTTCGGGGTTACCGGAGCACAGGGCGCCACCGGCGTTGTAGGTCCTTCGGGAGCACAGGGAACCACCGGACCGGCGGGCGCGACCGGCGTGCAGGGTACGACGGGAGTTGCAGGTCCAACAGGGGCGCAAGGTGTTCCCGGAACTACCGGGCCTACTGGGCCAGCGGGCGCGACCGGCGCGCAGGGCGCCACCGGGATCGGTGCCACCGGCCCCACTGGTTCGTCTGGACCCTCCGGACCGTTGGGACCCACCGGGCCCCAAGGACATTCCGGACCCACTGGCCCAACCGGACCCTCAGGTCCCACTGGAGCCGGCGCCACCGGCCCTACGGGTGTCGCCGGTCCGACTGGCGTCACCGGACCCTCGGGTCCTACTGGAGCCGGCGTCGCCGGCGCCACCGGAGCAACCGGAGCCACCGGCCCGGCCGGCGCGGTGAACATCAACGGCACCGCCAACAAGGTGATCAAGTTCACCGCGGCGAATACCGGCGGAAATTCGCTCATCACCGATAACGGCACGGCCGTAAGCATTGGCGGCACGCCGAGCACCCAGTTGTTTCTTGTGCAAACGAGCTTGGCGAGCACAGACGGTATCTGGGGTCAAAACTCTGCCGCCGCCGGCACCAATACGGGGACCGGGGTCGTTGGAATCACAGCTCAAGCCAACAGCTCCAGCGCCGGCGTTTGGGGGGAAAACAGCAATACGAATGGAACCGGTGTGGTTGGCGGTGGGGAGGGTTCATGCTGCACGCTCCTGACTGGCGGGTCTGGCGGCGCATTTACGGGTGACACGACAGGCGTATTTGCCAAGTCCCCCACTTCGGGCGCGGGCCAAGCCCTTTACACGGACCAGTTCGGCACCATCGTGCGTGTCAATTACTGGAATGGATCGACGCAGTACAAAATCAACGGGGTAGGGACCGTCTCGACCAATATTGCCGACGTGACCGATCCCGGAGGACGCCGGCACATCACGCTCCACGCTCCCGAAACACCCGAAATCTACTTCATGGATTTCGGATCCGGAGTATTGCGGAACGGCCGCGCTCACGTCGACCTCGACCCGCGCCTCCTGGGAGGAGTCGCCATCGACGCGCGCCACCCCATGCGCGTCTTCATCCAACTGGAAGAGGACGAGAATACGCGCGGCGTCGTCGTCAAGAACAAGACCACCACCGGCTTCGACGTGGTGGAAATCGGCGGCGGCCACTCCAACCAGCCGTTCCAATGGCAGGTGGTCGCGAACCGCGCCGATGAGCTTCTCGGCAACGGCCGCGTTTCGCAAAATGCCGACACGCGGTTCGAACCCGTCGGACCGGAGCTGGAAACCACTTCCACTCCCGCCAAACAGCGCCGCTAATAGACCGTCAGCGAGCATCCGGTGGGCAGGCTTCAGCCTGCCGGGGGATCGCCGCCCGTGGGGCGGACGCCCTCGTCCGCGGCCGGCCCCCAGGCCGGCCCGCTAGACCAGGTGACATTGGCCTTCAGCCTGCTGACTTTTCGCGAAGTTCTTCGATAGCACCCCGCTCGTAGCGGTTCGCCAGCTCGGCGGACCGCTGCGTGAGGCTGCCCTCGACGCAAGCCGTACCTCTCCGACAAGCAGGCAAAAATGGTGTGGCGTCCCATTGGCCCCGTTTGGCCTGTGGCGCCTGGCGGACCGGCGCTCCCCAACGTCACATTCAGCGTCGCCGTGGCCTTCAACTCGTCTGAGTATTGGCCGCTGATCTCGCCGCATTGGGCACGGTAGGACAATCGTTCCGGCATTCAGAACGGAGATGCTCTCCAGTTTCTGCCGCTGCAGGCCGTCAAACCCGCGGGCAACCAGCCAGACTCCATTCAGGCTACTTCTGCGGGTTTTTCTTTGTAGCAGCGGCCGTCGGAAGGGCAAATGCCACGTAGCTCGCGCCTGCCTGCCGGCCCCGAATATTTCTTTGGTTATGGAGAATGCCGTTACCGCTCGTTGCGATGACGATGAACTGCCGCCCATCCACCTCGTATGTGGCCGGCGTGGCGTTCCCTGGAAACGGCAGAGTCGTTTCCCAGAGCAGCTTGCCGGTCTTCTTGTCGAACGCACGGAGTTTCTTGTCATAATTAGTCGCCGCAATGAACACCAGACCACCCGCGGTGACAATCGGACCGCCGTAGTTCTCGGTTCCCGTGTTCTTCATGCCTTTTTCGGCAAGTTCCGGATATTCTCCCAGCGGAATCTTCCAGGCGTAGTCCCCGGTGTTCAGATTGATCGCGTTCAATGTTCCCCATGGCGGAGAGATAGCAGGATACCCATCGATATCTAGAAACTTGAGATATCCCGCAGAACGGAACGGAGTGTCGGTGGGCGAGGGCGGACGAACAGGCGCCGCAACGACTGCTTCTTGACCGCTGGTCACATATTGAACAATCGCATTAATGTACTCGGCCGGGAGCGTCGCGAATGAGGGCATCCGCCCACTGCCATAGAAGATCATAGATCGCACGTCGGTTGGCTGCATGCGGTCTCCGAGTCCTATCAGCGATGGAATTTGCGGCGGCGCCCCAGTCCGGTCTTCGCGATGGCAGGACCCACACTCCTCGACATACAATTCCCTCCCACTTATTTCCTGGCCGCGCGGCGGGACCTTCACCAAGGCGTAAAGCCACGCCATCTCATTCGAGTTTACGTACAGGAGACCAGTCTCCGGATCGAAAGCCGCCCCGCCCCATTCCCCGCCTCCATCCATGCCCGGAAACATGATCGTCTCCTTGCTTACGCTGGGAGGGATGAATTGGCCTTCGCTGCGGAATTGCCGGAACCGGGCCACGGCGGCCTGATGCGCTTCCGGCGTGCGATTGGTCAGCATGTCCTCGGTCAACAACTGGCGCGCAAACGGGGCAGGTTTCGTCGGCAGCCCCTGTGTTTCGGACGTCACTTCGCCTGGCACGGTGCTCGCCGGGTAACGGCGATATTCAATTGGGAATAGCGGCTTACCGGTGGTTCGTTCAAACAAGAAGACGTGACCCGTCTTGGTTATCTGAGCTACTGCCTCCACATCTTTGCCGTCCCGCTTGACCGTGACCAGCGTTGGCGGAGCTGGCACGTCCCGATCCCAAAGGTCGTGCTTGACCGTCTGAAAATGCCAGATCCGTTCGCCTGTCTCGGCATTCAGGGCGACCAGCGAAGTGGCGAAGAGATTGTCCCCCAGGCGGTTCGTGCCAACGTACGCGTCGTCTGCATTGGCAGTCGGGACGAATACAATTCCGTGCTTCTCGTCCAGACTCATTCCCATCCAGTCGCCGGCGTTCCCAATGTAGGTCCAAGCGTCTTTGGGCCACGTGTCATATCCGAACTCGCCAGGATGGGGAATTGTGTGGAACACCCAACGCAGCTTGCCCGTCCGCGCATCGTAAGCACGAATATCTCCGGGAGATGCCGGCGACGTTTCCCCTGCGCGATTGCCGGTAATCAACAGATCCTTGTAAATCGCCGCCGGGGCGCCCAGTCCGGTAGTATCTCCTCTCAGTCCCTCCTGCAGATCGATTCTGCCGTTAGTTCCAAAGCTGGCGACTCGTTTCCCGGTGTTCGCGTCGATGGCGTAGAGATAACGCCCGAACGATTCGAAAATCCGCTGGTCCGAGCCGCTACCCCAGTAGGCGAGACCTCGATTCCCACCTCTGCCACCCTCGCCGGTGGGGAATATCCAAATTTCCTTGCCTGTTGCAGCATTCAGGGCGAACACTTTTTGCGATGTCGTGTTTCCGTAGAGAACGCCATTGACTACGATTGGATTAGTTTCGAGGGTTCCGGGGACATCGCCCGCATCGTAAGTCCAGGCTACTTGAAGCTGGCCGACGTTGCTCTGGTTGATCTGCTTCAAGCTGGAATAATGCGACCCTCCCGGGCTTCCATTGTAGACCCGCCACTCCGTGGCCTCTTTTGCCGATTGTGAGTAAACCGCAGAAACCACGGCAAGACACCCTGCCAGGAGAAATCCAATCTGTATATTTTTCATAAAGAAGCTTCGCCGTTGTTAATGAATCAGGGGCAGCCGAATCCTCTAGAACTTAACTCGCAGCGCAAACTGCACTAGACGAGGGTTGTTGGCCTGACTGCTCACGACTCCGAACTGAGCGGTACCGAAGGTCTGCCCCGGAAAAGCGAACTGCGGAGTATTAAACATGTTGAAAAATTCGGCCCGGAACTGGAATGCACGCGCGCCTTCATGGCCGAACGGAAAGCTTTTGTAAACCGACAGGTCGAAGTTACTTATGCCGTTGGCGCGTAAATTCGGATCATTACGGCCTTCGCTGCCAAACGTAAAATTCGCCGGGTGGGAAAAGCACGCGGTGTTGAACCAGTGGTTCAGATTGCTCTCCGGAGAGCCGCTCACGCCCTTGTCGCAACTCGCGCTGACATTAGGCCGCTGAGTACCGCCGAACGTATAGGTAGTGTTCGGTGAGGCGGTAAGGTGAAGCGGCAGACCGCTCTGGATTGTGGTAATGCCCTGTATGCCCCAACCGCCAACCACTGGATCCAGGACGCGCGGAACGAGGTACTTTCGGCCCTTGCCCAACGGGACATCAACGCTATATCCCATTACAAGGCGATCGGGAACATCGAACGAGGAAATCGATCGCTCCCCTTTCATGTTTGTCGGGTCCTGGTAGCTAGCAACTCCGCCGCCTTCCAGCCAACCCGAGTTCGTCTCGGTGTCCGAGATGATTTTAGCGTGAGTGTAACTAACCAAAAGGGAAACACCGCTGGAGAAACGCTTCTGGAGCTTTACCTGCAATGAGTAATACTCGGAGTCGCCATTGTTTCTAGAAGGAAGCGACACACCCGTATACTGCGGATAGGGCCGCAGAAGCTGTTCGGCAGTCACAGTTGACGCCGACAAGGTGCCGTACTGGACCAGCCCGGAAAATGGATTCGGAACGGACTGCAGGAGCTTGCTTCCAAGCGCCAGGTCGCTGTCGCGCAGGTTGTTGAGGGGAAATGTTCCGATCACCAGATGTGTGCCCTTATTCCCGCCGAAAGCGGCGTCGAGCATGAACCCATGGCCCAGTTCCCGTTGAATATTGAAATTGTATTGTTGAGCGTAGCCCCATGGGTTGTCTGTCATCGGGGAGGTGAGGTTTTGACCCAACTTAACCGACTGCGCCAACGCGATATTCTGGCCCGGGGGCAGGACCAAGCCGTTCGGGAACGGATTGGCGAAGGTGGCGTAAGGCGTAACGCCCCCATTGATCGACGCCAGCACTGGGGTGGCGTGCGCGTTGAGCGTGTCGTTTGTAGGCATGAGCCCCTGGCTCAAGTTGTTCGGTATAAAAAATATCCCGTAGCCTGCCCGCAAGACAGTCTTGGAGTCAATTTGGTAGGCAACCCCGATCCGGGGGGTGAACTGGTGGTAGTCCAGATCGATATTGTAAGGGCCGCGAGGTCCGACCTTCCCTATCGTGCCTGGGAAGTTCAAACCGGCCGCCTGGAGAACGGGATTTAATACGTTAGGTTCGAAGTACGAGAGTTGGTTGTGGCGCTCTGTCCAGGAACCCATGAGTTCCCATCGAAGACCAAGGTTGAACGTCAGCTTCCTCGTCGCCTTCCAATTGTCTTGGATGTACAGCCCCCGATAAAGCTGTTGGCCCGTTGGGAACAGGATGCTGTTGAGCGAGCTGGTGGCGGTGGCGCTCATGTAACCGAGCAGGTAGGAAGCCAAACCAGACCCTCCCGTCGGGTTTATAGGGCTGCTGGACGTGAAACCCGTATCGAACAAGTAGTTACCGGCTCCATTATTGTCTTGCCCGTAATTGTGCGTCTGTCGCAGGAACTCGCCGCCAAATTTCAAGCTATGGATGCCCATCACCTTATTAATGCTGCCAGCGATGCGCTCATTATCGTCGTAGGAGAAGATCTGGCTGGAACCCCCATCGCCGCCAAAAAAAGAATTCGGATCAAACCCGGTGATAATGGGCATTGGCAGAACATGGAAGGAGATTTGGTCATTCAGCGAAGCCGGCCAGCCATATTGCGTTACGTTAACACCCGTCACCTTGGGTGTTCGATTATAAGACCAGCGCAGGAAGCTGCCCCGCACATCGAGGGTAGTCGTCGGCGACAGCACGTACACATCGTCTATCACAAAGCTGTTTGTATTAAATTTCTCGGTGCAGCGATCCTTGCAAACGCCAGTTCCGAAAGGGTCGATGGGAAGGTTGAGGTTGGTCCAGTAGCTGTAACGGGCGAACAGATGCTGCTTGGCTGACACGTTGTGATCGAGGCGCACTACCACCTCATCGTTGTCGCCGCCCACGGGGGCATTCCCTATCCAGTTATTAGCGTTCGTAAAGGGGATTCCCGGAACGTTTGGCAGAGGGTAGAGGCCGAGAAGCAGCCTCGAAGGGAGAGTGATGCGGTTCGCGGGGATTGCGTTGTTGGCGAAGGGCGTCCGGATGTAGCCGCTCGGATTGTTCGGATCGGATACGGTGGTCAGAGGATCATAGATCGGTATGACCGCGCCATTGGCCGAACGCAGGTTGGAAAAGTCGCCCCCTCGCTGAGCGGCTGTGGGATTCGTATTCGTGAAGGTCTGCCCCTGCCGCAGCCGGAAGCCCTCATAATTGAAGAAGAAAAAAGTTTCGTCCTTCCCCTTGTAAACATGCGGGATGTAAACTGGACCGCCGATGTTAGCGCCAAACTCGTTCTGAGTGAACGCCGGTCTTTTGAGACCCGCCAGATTGCTGAAAAAGTCACTGCTGTTGAGAAGCCGGTTTCGCAGAAACTCCCACGCGCCGCCATGCAGCTCGTTGGTACCGCCTTTGGTAGACATGTTAATGACGCCGCCCGCGAATCTTCCGTATTCGGCCGTCAGGTTGTTGGTCTCGACTTTAAACTCCTGTAGCGAGTCCTGAGTGGGAATCAGCATCGTATCGTTGATGTAGGCCGTGTTCACCGGAGAGCCGTCCACGAATGTCGCGTTCTGCTGGGCTATGCCCCCGCCAATCTGATAATTCCCAAAGGCGTGCGGGTTGGCGCCGGTGGCCGTCCCCATGGCCTGCCCTTGCGGCACCACCGAGGGGACGAGTCCGACCAAATTGAGCGGGTTGCGTCCATTCAACGGCAACTCGTTCGTCAGGCGTTGTTCGACGACTTGCCCTAGAGATGACGTTTCCGGCTGAAGCAGTGGTGTCTCCGCGGTGACTTGGATGGCTTCGGACGCCGCGCCAACCTGGAGTGCAAAGTCGATCTTGTCGGTGGCTCCGACTTCGAGATTGATCGGTTCCCGGGTCGCTCGCTTGAAGCCCTGCGTTTCAACTTCAAGCCGGTAGTTCCCGGGAGTCACGTTAGGGAACTCGTAACGACCCTCCGCGCCGGTCACGGTGTTGCGCTTTGCGGAAGTGCCGACATTGGTCAGCGTCACTTGCGCTCCGGGCACCGATGCTCCACTGCTATCCATAACCACCCCGACAATACTTCCGAACGTGGTCTGAGCGTGAGCGGCCGAAGTAGCGAAGATTGCAAACACGGCGATCAGGAGACAACATACTTTGTTGCGCATGGACATCACTCCTTTAGCAAGCGCGGATGACACCGTACTCTTCCTCGAATCAAGAAGAAAACGGTAGCCCATCATGGCTTTCCTTCTTTAGCCCACTCCGTCCAGTAAGGACGAAATTTTTGAAGTCAGGATTTTCGCTTTTTCTTCCTGCTTGGCCCTGGATTATATACCGAACCGCCTTCGGAAGGAAGGCGTTTCTTAGAAGCCCTGGAGGTGACGGTACACGCCGCGCCGAGTTGCTAACGAGGAGTGCGGCAACGACCACGTCCTGCGGCAGGAGGTGGAATGCGGCTACCGATTGCTCTGCCTCCGACGAATCGCTGATACTGGCGATCACTTCAGTAAGGCGATAAGTCCTGGCGAGCGCGCAGATTGCGCTCGGATAAACGATGCCGCTGGTAATGCCGCCTTTCATGACCACGTCACATTTGCTGGTCGGGTTTGAAATTCATCGGCTTGAGCGTTGGCCGTACCGAACTGGCTTATCACGACTGGGAAGGGCCCGGCTCTGCCGAAGGCCCGATTGGCGACATACGGTGAGGTGCTCTCACTTAGGCGCACCGGTTTTCGGTCATGATGGATAGACGTGCAGCCTATACTTTTCTGGCCTCGCTTCCGGCCCTGCTAGGTTTTTGTGCTTTCATCTTCTACCAGTTCCTGGGCACGCAGGCGAAAGGCGAGCCGATTACACAAAAGACAGTCGACCAGCTCCGTCGTGAAGCCCCCGGCGCGGTCGAGCCGGACAAGCGGCTCGCGCCCGCAAAGGTTGAAAGACTGCTTCAGCGGAACCAGGACCTTCAGAAGGTTGTCGGCAGGCAGGATTTCCTACTGCTCCAGCAGGCATTGATGACCACCGGCTCAAGGCCGGTAGAATCAGGTTGCGGCTGAAAGCCGCCTGAAGTGCGCGCGGCCTCGTGTTGGTGGGGCAGGTGCCTGCCGAGCCGCCCGCGGCGGCCTCACGGCCGATGGCAGACGAAGCCGTCTGCCCCACCTCTCCCGCGCTGCGGCCGGCTCGCCAAAGCAAAGGTGATACCCGCTGGAAGCTGAGACCGCCTGAAAGGCGGTGGGGTTAGACCTGGAGACTGAGCTAAAAGTTCGTGATTTCGATCGTCGTTTACACGCTTGCCGGGCTGCTTTGCGCGCTGAGCGCCTTCTCTTTGTACGCCAGTCGCAGGAAAGCAAGGCTCTGCGTCTTGAGAGCCTCTCCCTTACCGATCGGGGCGAGCACGCCGGGCAACATCTCGTTGATCTCGATCCGGAGTCCGCCCAGTTGACCCGTCAGATCCCGGCACTTGCGTATGGTGCTTCTCAAAAGCCTGCTTGCTTTTGGTAAGGTCGAACCACTCCTGGAACTCGGCGTCGAGCGCGGCTAATTTTGCTCGATGCCGTGAGCTTCTGGACCGCCAATGTGCTGCCACTCATCGGATCAGGCAGCAGAACAATGTGGTTCGACGGTCTGGAACCAAATCATCATCTCGACACAATCAGCGCCACTTCTGAGCGAGTTCGCACCCGAAGACGTCCTAGAGAGGCGTGACGCGTGCCGAGACGGCGAATTTTGCGTCTCTGGTGGACCATTTTGCTAGGATTGCTGGGCGAACTCAGCCGCCGCAGACAGCGGGACGTCGCCGCCGTCAAACCGATCGCGAACGGATTTTAAGGGCGGGCAGGATGCGCTCGGCATTCGTCCGATTGACTGCTCGCAATTCGCTGGAATTGAACACGGTCGCGGTGCGCAAACCCCGATCTGTATCCTCGGCTGTCCTGAACCAATAGTCGGTACCGTATACAATCTGCGATACATGTACCACCTTTTTGAGGGCGGCCAGAGCAACAGGATTCGATGATTGCGCTGTATCGTAATAGAACCGGCGGAGGTAACCCAACACCTCGGGACCCGGCATTCTATTTCCCGATATGCCGACACGCTGTCCGGTCGTCGTGACACCCGGGATGATTTCTGCGGAGGCTCCAAACTGCAGGAAACGCTCAATCAAGAAGGGCATCGTTCCCCCGGCATGCGAGAAGATCCACGTAATATTCGGGAATCGTTTCGCAGTACCACTGAAGATCAGGCTCGCGATGGTGCGCGTCGTATCCGTTCCGTATTCGATCATGGCGCCTTCGTT
>PSRJ01000343.1 GCA_003175985.1 Terriglobia bacterium | reverse complement strand
TGGCAGACGCGCTAGATTCAGGTTCTAGTGGGGGCAACTCCGTGGAGGTTCAAGTCCTCTCATCCGCACCAAACAGATCAGTGAATGGAAAGAATTTGTTCGGGGGGTTCCACCACTCCCTTACGGTCGCGGCTCGGCAAGCGCCTGCAAACACGTGAATGGGTTTCTGAGCCGCGCGCGCCAGCAAGCGGTTTTGGCCTTATTAGCATCCTCCTAGACTAGAAGACAAGCACGCTTTTTTTCGCTTCGATTTTTTCCCCGTCTATTCCGGGCACTCGCTTTAAATCTTCAACAGATTGGAAGCTGCCGTGGCGAGCCCGATACTCGATGACCGCCGCAGCCTCCGAGCGCCGCAACGAGAGGCGGGTTTCGAAATCGATGGCCTTTGCCGTGTTCACATTCAGCGGCGGTAGAGCTTGCGCCGGGTAATGGGCGGAAAGGTAATCGAGTGTGACAGAGAATTCCTGTTCCGTTCCCTTGGCGCCAAGGCCCACCATTTTGTTGATGGTCGCCTTCCAGGCATCGCGATTCTGGCGCATCGAGACAGACCGCGCCAATTCGTGGCAGCCGGAACAAAGCTTCTCTGTCTCTTCCCGGCCCGGCCCCTCGGGGAGTTGGGCCCACAGGAAGCCCGGCAGGAACACGAGCGCGGCGATCCGCTTAATGTTCCACGGGGAAGCCGAATGCATACAGAGTTTCATCGTAGGTTTCCAAATACACTTGACCCGCTTGGCCGGATATGCCGCCGCTATGAACGAACGAGGTGATGGTTGGTCCGCTATCCCATAGTTTTTTGCCGGTCGTGCCATCTAGAGCATAAAGAATTGCAGGCGACGACCTATCTCCGCCGGAAATGGCGAAGACGACACCGTTGATGATGGCGGGAGTAAGAGGGGCCACCATGTCCGCCGATCGCCATCCAAGTTCGAGAGTAATCGCACCGCCGCGCTCAACCACGCGCCAGGCGGCAATCGCCCCTCTGGGCGAACCGGCCGCCGCCACGATCCATCGGACGCCGTCCAGATCCTGCCACGTGGCAAGCGCGGTTGGAGCGAAGCCTTTGGCGGCATAGACGGAGCTGGTGGATCCGGTGAGCGATTGAGCGTCGAGGAGATGAATTGCTCCATCTCCGCTGGCCGCAGCGACCAGCGTCTTGCCCTTATACGGAAAAACCACCGGCGAAGAAGTGAAGGCTGATCCACCAGTCATGTAGCTGCGTATTAGGTGCAGGTCGCGGGCCGATAGCGAGACGAGCCGGCCCGCCGACGTGGCAGCGTATAACGTACCGTCCGGCCCAAAGGCCGGGCCCGCGGAACCGGCGACCGCACCAGCGGAGGCTTCCCAATGGCTCACCTGCCTGGATCCGAGATCGAGGGACCACACGCCACTCCGGCCACTACAGTCTCCAGTGGCCGCATAGGCGATGTCCTCCGATACGATCAGTCCCTGCGCATTGGAATTGGGCGGAAGAAAATCGAGCGGCGGCCCGGCTTCCATACCATTCGACATATACAGAGAATGGAACTTGCCATCGCCAGCGATCAGGTAAATCTCGGCGGGCAAACGCACTCGCGGGCGTGGCGCCGCGGAGTTCGCGCGCGCGATCGCGGAAAGAGCCGCCGGAATGGTCACCGCGCCTTCGCCCGGCCGTGCTAGATCGCTGCGAGCCGGCGAACCGCGGCCGCCGAGTCCACCACCCACGGCTTCGAGCGGAGGGTACGTAGCGGAGGTGGTGCGCGCGACGTTCGCGGTCAAACCGCCTGGACACGCGGCTGATCCAGCGGGAGGAGGGGGCAGGGGCAAATGCTGCTGCCATTCCACGCGGGAAAGGTCGGTATCGATGGCGAAGACCGAATTGGACGAGCCGGCCAGGAAGGCCAGCGAGCGAAAGCCGCGATAGCCGATGTAGCGATCGATCAGAACGGCGGGAGTTAGCGAATTCAACCCGACCGGTTTATTATCAAGCTTCACTTTCCAAAGGAACTGGAACCCGGGCTTTGCCAGGCTTTCGCGAGAGATCCTGGCGTCTGCCGGAATCCAATGCGAGCGCTGGGCATCGGCGCCGGAGATCATCCACTCCGCCTCCCTCCGCCCCAATTGGGCCTCGAGGCCGGCAGCCATCACCAACGAGAGCATGGGCAAGGCAGACAGTTTTCGGAGTGTCATTTTTCGAGAGCCTCCGCGATCGCTTTTTGCGCCTGAGAAGCCATGACGGCATAGCCGGCATCGTTGGGAAGGACACCATCGTTGGTCAAGCTCCTTTTCAACGTGTCGCCCTCCGCCAGGGCGGTGTAGTAGTCGAGATAGAGTGCGCCCTTACGCGTAGAGTACTCACCGATGAGGTTGTTGAGTTCCGAAATCCGCTCTCGCCATTGGCGGCGGGACGGCGGTACCGAAGCCAGGATGACGCGAATGCCGTTGGTTTGGGCAAGCTCGGTCATCGAACTAAGATTGTCGAGGATCATTTCTTCGGTATGGCTGCCGTGCAGACCGGCGATGTCGTTAAGGCCGGCGAGAATGACGACGGCTTTCGGGCGCAAGGCGATGACATCTTGACGAAAACGGACGAGCATCTGATCCGTAGTCTGTCCGGCAATACCGCGATTCAGCCACGGCTTGCCGGGAAAAAACGGGGCTGTACGTCCCCAGTATTCCGTAGTCTGGTCTCCGAAGAAGATGACGCGGTCTTCTCCTTTGGAGGGGGCGGGCAATTCGGAGTTATCGCTGCCGTAGCGGATCAGGCCTCCCCAGTCCCGGATGAGGTGGTTTTGGCCGGTGATTTGCCGCTCCAGCGAACGCAGACGATCGGCGCAAGGCTCCTGCGCGCTCAGCGCGCGCGCGACGATCAGGGCCGCAGCTATGAATATGGGAGTCCTCATACAGGTGCTAGTTCCTTATGCCGAAGCAGTACAGAACGCTATCGAAGGTGGCGATGTAAACGCGGCCATTGGCAACCGAAAGACCGCTCCAGTGATTCCAGGACTTGATTTGGTCGCCGCTCGACCAGAGTTCTTTGCCGGTTTCGGCGTCGAGCGCGTAGAGGATAGCGTGGGTGGAACCCGGGATGCGCCGTTCGGCGGTGTCTTCGAGGCCAACGTCCGGATATGCCTGATCGGTATCTTCGCCGCTGCCGTATGCGAACACGATTCCATTGGCAATCACCGGCGGCTCGGCACGATTCAGGTCGCGCGAGATCCAGGCCGGAGTCAATTGCCAGTTTCCGTTCTTCTCGTCCACTTTGAAGGCCGCTATGGCGCCGTGCTCGACGTTGCCGTACTCGATGGGCGCTTTGAAGCGGGAATGCTTCGGACCCCAGAAGGGCGTCAGCGCCCAGCGGGTTCCTTTCGCATCTTCCCAGGTCGCCATCGAACCCCAAATGCCAGAGGATGCGAAGTTGACGTCTTCATTGCAGATCAGCGGCGTTCGGTAGAGAGGAGTACGATGATCGTCGCCGCCGATGGCGGCCGTATCCAGCAGATAGACGCGGCACTCCTTGCCGGCGTCAACCATCAGTTCCCTGCCGTGAAACTTGAAAATGGCGGGCGTGACCTGCATGTCGAGATCGCGTTTCCAGAGCCAGGCGGCGTTGGACGGTCCGTAGTAGTCCACCAGTTCCGGGGCTTTGGTGTCGGGGCTTAGCTTGATGCCGACGATCCCGTTGCCGAAAGTAAGGCTCTCGGGATTGAAGTTGCCATCGCCCGTTCCCGTGTACATGACCCCATCGGAGCTGATCGCGGGACCTTGCCGCCCCCACATTCCACCGCCCGCGGGTCCCCAGCTCCCCACTTTGCCGCTCGCAAGGTCGAAGGTGTAGACCATGTTCGGATTGCCGCCGCATCCCTGTGCGGTGTGAGTGTAGATGACGCCGTTCCAGAGGTTGAGGCCATACGGCTTGCCATTCGGTGGCATGAACTTCGCCGGGGGCGCCACATCCTCTCCGTCAGCAACATTTAACTGGTGCAACGAGCCATCCCAGGAAACGGCGTAAATGGTGTACTTGCCGGGGGCGTTCCCGGCCGGCGCCACCACCGGAGTCGCCGTGATGCCGCCGGGACAGAGGATTCCACCGGTGCGCGGCGTATAGCTGCTGTTGAAGTGTTTCTTCCACAGAACTTTCCCTTGCTCGATGTCGATGGCGTAGATGTTATCGGAAACTCCGGTTTCGATAGCGATCTGCCGGGCGCCGGCGCTGGTATTCACGCGCTCGATCAGCAGCGGCGCAAACAGCGAATGCATCTCGCGCGGCTGGTTATCGAGCTGGATTTTCCAGAGCAGCCTGATGTCTTTGGCATTGGCGGGAGTGAGAAGCTTCTCGTCCTTCTGCCAATTGGTGCGCTGGGGATTGTTGCCGTCGGTCAGCCAATCCGCGCTCCAAGCCGTAGCGCCGGCCAGAGCGAGCAATGCCACGATGATTACAGCTTTTTGAGCCATATGTTGCGAATCCAGATCTTCCCCGTTCCCTCGATCTCGAAGCCGATCAATCCGCTCTTGCGGAACATGCTGACATCCTCGTCGATCAGGGTGGACATCACGCGGCCGTTTACGATGTGCGTCATGACGTTGCCGCGGGCGATAAGGTGGTATTGGTTCCAGTCGTCGATATGCACATAGCCGGCGAGCTCATTGCGATCCCCGAGTGATGCCAGCAGCCTCGGATGCTTGCCCTGTTCGGTGCGGACTACCTGGCCGCGCCAGGCAATGATACCCCGTCCAGTCGCCTGTTCATAGAACTGCCCGGTGAAATTATTCCGGCCGTCGAAATCGAACTGCGGACCCAGCATATCCCACTTGGCCTGCGTTTCCGGCGCCGGGGGAACACCCCGCGGCGCGCCGCTCGGGCACGGCGTGTCGGGAGCGCGCGCCGGTCCTGCACGCCGCGCCCGATTCGGATCGAGGATGGCTCCCCGGTACTGGATGCCGCCGTTTACCGCGGCGCCCTCGCCTTTCATCTCCAGCTTCAGCTCGAAATCCGCAGGCTCGCCTCCCTGCCAGATCAGGTAGATGGTGCCGGTCGGCTTCTCACACGTCGACTCGACTGCTATGGCTCCGTCCTGAACATGCCAGTAGCTCTTGTCGCCATCCCAGCCCGTGAGTGTCTTTCCGTCGAACAGCGAAGTCCAGCCGGTGTGGTCGCTGAAGTCGACGGGGTCGGGCTCGGTGAAGCCTCCGCCACGACCGCGGCCCGCGGGCGGCTGCTGCGATAGTGCTGCCTGGCCCATTAACAACAACAGCCACCCAATGGAACATAAGGTGGCAAGTGATCGCGTGTGCTGAAAAAACGATCTCATGATTCTCTTCTTGCGCAGCGGGGCGTGTGTCGAGCACACGTCCCTTTCTGCCGCTGTCCATCTATTAAGACACTCCCGGCCCGTGGAGGCAACGATTTTGAGCCTGGGACAGACTGTTTCACAACACAAAACGCAGCCTCGGGCCAAGTGATGAATTCGCGAACGTCCGCTCGGTTGCAGCAATATCATGACTATCATATTGTGAAATCCCACTCTTTCCACGGTTCTAGATTGCGCAACGATATTGTTGCGCGGAACCAAGTGGCTGCGAACCGCTAAAACCAAGAGTTCAAGTGTCGCTCTTCGATTTTGTTGAATTTGCGGCTGCCGCTCCCCTGTTCTTACGATTTCGCATTGCAAAAGCGGCTGTTCGCGTCGAGAGTTTCTTTGACTCGCCGCAAGGTTGATGGCCTAATCGTTTGCCAGTAGGGGAGGCAAATATGAGTCGTAAATGGATAACCACCTGTCTTGGTTGGGTTCTGCTCCATTCCTCGGTTTGGGCGCAGCAAACCGCTTCATCGGGGATCGTCGGACAAGTAACGGATTCGACGCAGGCAGCCATCACCGGGGCCACGGTAACGGTTACGAATACGGGGACCAGGGCGCAGCGCACTTCGGTTACGGACGCAGCCGGAAGTTTTTCGATTCCCAACCTGCCGCCGGCTACTTATGAAATCCGCGTGGAGAAGTCCGGCTTCCAGACAGCCGTGGTGAGCGCCTTCGATCTGCCCATCGGCCAAATCGCGCACCCGACCATCACTATGGCTTTGGGACAAGTTTCGGAAACCATCAGCGTCCAGGCAGAAGCCCCACTGCTCCAGAGCCAGTCCGCGGAGGTAGGGCAAGTCATCGATTCCAAGCAGATTAACGATCTTCCGTTGAACGGCCGGAATCTCGTACAACTCGCTTCTCTGGCGGCGGGCGTTTCTCCCCGCCAGAACCTGCAGCGCGGCGGAACGCAATATGGAACTCGCAACGAATATGTGCAGGTTGAAGGAGGACGCGACGGCTCCACCAATTACGTGATCGACGGCGTGTACGTACGCTCGCTTCGGTTCAACAACCTATCGCTGCAGCCCTCGGTCGACACCGTGCAAGAGTTCACCGTACTGCGCAATTCCTTTTCGACCGAATACGGGCAGGGACAGGCCATTGTCTCGGCAGTGACGAAGTCCGGCACCAATAGTGCCCATGGCTCTGCTTACGAGTACCTCCGCAACGACAAACTCGACGCCCGCAACTTCTTCGCCCCGCAAAAGCCCGCTTACCGCCGAAACCAGTTTGGAGGAACGTTAGGCGGGCCGGTGATCAAAAACAAGTTCTTCGTCTTCGGCGGGTATGAAGGGTTACGCACTACGCAGGGTCTCCCGTTTCTCGCAGCCGTGCCGAATCCGGTTTTGTTGACCGGTGATTTTTCCGCGAGCAGCACCGTCATTCGCGACCCGATCACAGGACAACCATTCGCCGATAACCGAATTCCACAAACGCGCTTTTCCAATTTGGCGAAAGTTCTCTCTCCCACGATCCCCTCGCCAAACCGATCGGGTTCCAATAACTTTGGGATCGTCAAATCGTTTCTCGACAACTCCGATACGGTTACGTTCCGCTCGGACCAGGTAATTAATGCAAAACACAATCTCTTTGAAAGGTACATCTGGTTCGACGGAACCCAGATTAATCCCTCCGTATTCTCGGCGACGAATTTCCCGCAAAGCGGCCAGAACCTGTCGATTGGCGAGACTTGGAGCGTCACGCCGACTTTCATTAACGAAATCCGGGTGGGATATAACCGCGCGAATCATCTGGATGCGCCGATCAGCCTCAATGGGCGGAACTGGGTCCAACAGATTGGCCTCCAAAACCTCGCGGGCGGCACGGACCCAATCGATTATGGCCGGCCGGGCTTTGCGATCTCAGGCTTCACCGGGAATGGAGAGGGCGGCATCACGCAAGGAGCGATCGAGAACGTTTACAGCCTCTCCGACGCGGTAAGTAAGGTATGGAATAAGCACACCATCCGCTTCGGCATTCAGACACAAGCGCGGCGTTTCTTCCACATAACCGAGGTTCCACCACGGGGCACCTTCACATTCAACGGCCAGTTCAGCGGCACTCCCGGCAACGCGACCAACGCAATCGCCGATTTCCTGCTGGGCTATTGCTCGGCGTGCGGCGGCGCTTTCGGCAGTTCCCGCTCGAACTACCGCTCGGGAACCATTGCGCCTTTCTTCGATGACGTATGGCAAGTCAGCCGGAAACTTACGATCCACCTCGGAATTCGCTATGACTATCTCGCTCCTTGGAAAGAGCAAAGCAACCAGGAGGGCGCATTCGACCCGGCCAGCGGCAAGATCGGATATCACGTTATCCCGTCGGGTGTTCCCGCCAGCCTCGCACCTCTCATCATCACGCAGAATGGCTTTTACCCGGCGGGTATTATCAATCCCGACAAAAACAACTTCTCGCCGAGGATTGGGGTCGCCTACAGCGTTACCAACAACACCGTGATCCGTACGGGTTTTGGGGTGTACTACGACAATATGAATCTCAACGAGCTGCAGTTCACTCGCCTCGTCCCGCCGTTCTATGGCAATTACACTCTGAATCCGCCGGTAAGCGCGCCCCTGCTCGCTGATACGCTGTTTCCCAATCTGAATAACATTGCGCAGTTCCCGGCGCCCTTTTCGGTGGATCCGGCAAATCGGACGCCGTATTCCTCGCAGTGGAACTTCAACATCCAACATAGCTTCCGGCGGGATTTTATTTTCGAAGCGGCTTACACCGGCAGCAGCAGCCACAAGCTGACGAAGCGGTTCAATCAGAACCAGCTAAGTTTCGGCACGACGCCGGCAATTCAACGTACTCCCTATCCGCAGTTCCAGGCGGGGCTCCTCACCTCTGCAAACGACGCCAATGCGAATTTCGAAGGGCTCTCGGTTCGATTGGAAAAACGGTATTCAGCGGGTCTGTTCTTCCTGACAAACTATCAGTTTTCGAAAAATATCGACAACAACTCGGGCGAAGTGGAGGCGAACGACACCGCCTTCCGAGCCAATAAAGGACTGGACCGGGCCCGTTCGCGCTACAACCAAGGGCACCGGGCGGCCTTCAGCGCGGGTTATGAGCTCCCCTTCGGCAAAGGAAAACACTGGCTATCGGGAGGCGGGGCCGCTTCCTACATCATGGGCAATTGGCAGATTCAGGGCATTGCCAGCCTTTTGAGCGGTTTCCCTCTCACCCCTACCAGCACCAACGTCTGCAATTGCGGCTCGTTCGTGCCGCAGCGCGTCAACTCGGTGAAGGCCGGGTTTGGCAATATCGACAACCCGACAGTGAATCACTGGTATGATCCAACCGCATTCGCATTGGCGCCATCGGGATTCCAGGGCAACGCAGGGCGTAACGTGGTGATCGCCCCTCCTCTGCGGAACCTGGATTTCTCGGTGCTCAAGAATTTCCCGATCAACGAACGCTTCCGCCTGCAGTATCGTGGTGAGTTCTTCAATATTCTGAATCACCCGAACTTCGGAGGGCCGGATATGAACATCTCCAACGTAACCGCAGGCGTAATCAGCACGGCCTACGATGGCCGGAGCATCCAAATGGGCCTGCGCCTGAGTTTCTGAGCGGCGATCTCAGGCATACGTGGAGGTCCCCG
The DNA here is from genome assembly GCA_003175985.1 of Terriglobia bacterium. Classification (GTDB taxonomy): domain Bacteria; phylum Acidobacteriota; class Terriglobia; order Bryobacterales; family Bryobacteraceae; genus PSRJ01. The sequence continues at coordinate 922 of PSRJ01000343.1, read as the reverse complement.
CGGCGCTGTGCGCGCGACGTTCCGCTGTGATGCGCTCCAGGTATCCGCTCTGCCGGAAGGCCTCCATCGGGTCTTCCGGCAGTTTCTTTGAGAACCGCCACTCCCTGATGACAGGCCGCACATCGGAGGCGAACGCGTCCTGAAGGCATGACTCGGCGCGTACAAGGTCGGGTGCTTTCTGCGCCATTGCGAGTTGTTCGTAATCGACGAGCGCGGCCTTGGCGAACAGCTGCTGCGCCATGACCACGGTCTGGATCATCGCCTCGATTTTTCCTTTCAAGTTATGGCTCTGGTCGATGGTGTAAGCGATGTCGGCGCGCCCGCCGGTGTCCCACTCGAAGTACAGGATCTCGTGAAAGATGCGAAACACCTGGTAGGGGTCAATGGAGCCCAATGTCAGGTCGTCATCGGCGTAGCGGCGGTCATTGAAGTGGAATCCGCCCAGCATGCCCTCATCCAGTAGCCACGCCACAATCTGCTCGATATTCTGAGAGGCGTAGTGGTGCCCGGTATCGACCAGCACCTTCGCCTGCGGGCCCGCCGCGCGCGCCAGTTGCAGCGCCATTCCCCAGTCGGCGATATCGGTATGATAAAAGGCCGGCTCAAACGGCTTGTACTCCACGAGCAGACGCTGGTCGGCATCCAGGTTCTGATGCACTGCTGCGAGGTTTTCGGTGAACCACTGCTTCCGCTGCCGGATATGGGCGGTTCCAGGATAATTCGAGCCGTCGGCGAACCAGAGTGAGATGTCCCTGCTCTTCAGCCACCGGGCGATCTCGACGCTCTCGATGCAGTGCTCGAGCGCGCGTTGGCGCACGGTTACGTCCGGATTTCCGAATGAACCGTACTTGTAGTCCTGATCCTGGAACAGGTTTGGATTGATGGCTCCGGGCCTGACGCCGAAACGCTGTGCCGCTTTCCC
>PSRJ01000312.1 GCA_003175985.1 Terriglobia bacterium | reverse complement strand
CCTTTACGGCGGCAGCATTCCGATTCGTTTCGATCCAACGATCAACGTGGTGCGCGACGGACGCCTCGGACCGAATCTGATTCAGACGGACTACAGAGATTTTGCACCGCGGCTGGGCATTGCGTACAGTCCAGGCTCGAACTGGACGATTCGGCTGGGAGGCGGGTTCTTCTACGCGCAGGAAGGAGGAGCGCCCTCCTATTACGACAACACCCGGAACTTCGCCGGCCGCCTTAATCCCACAGCCAGCGCTACAACGAACAATATTACGTTTGCCGATCCCTACCTGTTGAAAGGCGCCAACCCCTGCGGTACCGCTGCGCCGCTGGTCTGCGCGACTCTTCCGGGTCCAACACTCGTCACTTACGATCGCCGCACGCCCTATACCGCTCAGTGGACCGCGAATGTCGAGCACCAGCTCGGCCGATCGATGGTGGCCGAAATCGGTTATCTGGGATCGGTCAGCCATTTCCTTCAGCGATTCCATAACATCAACAACCCCGTGCCGGGTGCAGGCTCTACTGCATCCCGCACGCCCTGGCCCGAGTTGGGACCCATGCAGTTTGTCGATAGCGACGTCAATGCCCGGTACTACTCGATGACGGCCAAGCTGACGCGGCGATTGAGCAACGGCCTCACAGCGCTGGCCGGCTACACTTGGGGCAAATCGCTGGATGACGGCAGCGGCATTCGCGCGGTGACCAACGATAACGGCGAGCAGAACGACGCATGCATCAATCCGTGCGAGCGGGGGCGATCGTCGTTTGACCAGAAGCAGCGCTTCGTCGCATCGATTTTGTACGATCTGCCGGTTGGGCAAGGCCGGCATTTCCTCAATCACGGTGGAATCACCAATGCGGTCATCGGCGGATGGCGCGTGAGCTCAATACTCACTTTTGGAGGCGGCTTCCCGACCGGTGTCAGCACCGGCACGAATCGCTCGAACGCCGGCGGCGACCGTCCCGATGCCATTCCGGGCCGGAATGTGAACCTCAGCAACCCGACGACGGGGGAATGGTTCAACATTCAGGCGTTTGCACTGAATCAGCTCTATCAGTGGGGCAATGTGGGGCGCAATGTCGTCACCGGTCCGGGAGTAAGCACTTGGGATTTCTCGACCCTTAAGGACTTCCACTTTGCGGAGCGCCGTTACTTTCAGTTCCGGTTCGAGGGCTTCAATTTCGCGAACCATCCGAATTTCGGCGACCCGAACGCTTCGCTCACCAGCAACGCCGTCAACAGCGCCGGCGTGCCGATCCTGGGCACCGGCGGTTTTGGCACCATCAACAGCCTTCGCGCGGGCATCCATATGCGCGAACTGCAGTTCAGTTTGAAATTGATGTTTTGACGTCCCGTACTTGCGAGCCTACAGCTCCTTTACGGTCGCGGCTCTGTTTCGGAGCCGCGCGCGTAAGCAAGCGGGCATGCTACTTCGTAGAGAAACGATATGTTCAACACCCAGTTGTGATCGTATCCGCGGCCAAAGATCAACTGCTGGTCCTTCTGCTCGATGCGTTCGCCGATCGCCCTGGCAGTGCAGGCCCTCATCCACGTGCGTACAACGCTCGGCGTGAATGACCATGACTGGCGTTTCTTTCCGGGGCGAGCAGCGTACAGCCCAAAGTGATCAGCGCAATTGCGGCAGGGAGGATCCTCATCAAACCAGGCATCAGGCGAGCTTGGCCTTCAGCATCGTATAAGAATGCGGCGGAAAGCTGTATCGCAGCACCTTCCCGTTCGCCTGTATGGAACGCTGGGATGTCTTGACTATTGTGGAGTCGAAGCTGTTTTCCGTCTTAATGTCCGGGGCATTCACTTCCGCGACTTCCACCGTTCGGGTGAACTGCTTGTCTTGAAGCTCGATATCGGTCTCGACGCGTTGGTCCGGATGGCGGTTCACTACGTTGACGATGAGGGTTCCATTGTCGATCGCCGCGGAAGAATCGAGATGCGGGACCTCGCCGAACGTACGGCTCGGATACACGGGACTCTTCACCAGCAGTTCCAGCGCTTTTCCTTTCGTATTGTTGGCAAACAACGCCAGCGGGTAATAAATGGTTTGCAGGAACATTCGTTTTTCATCCGTGAATATCGGGGCAATGACATTCACAAGCTGCGCCATGTTCGCAATCTTGATAACGTGCGCGTGGTTCACGAACGTGTTCAGGAATGTGGCCACGACCAGCGCATCTTCGAGGTTGTAGTGTTCCTCGAGAATCCTGCGCCCGCGCTGCGACTCCCCCCGGGCGCGATACCAGACATTCCACTCGTCCCAGGCGATGTAGATTTTACGGTTTCGCTGGCCGGAGACCGCCGCGTTGATCACACCTTCGCTGGTTTTGATGCGCTCTTGGAGCGTGAGGGACGTAGCGAGGAACTCGCCGAAGTCATTCGCTGTGTTTCCGACATACATGTGGAGCGCCAGGTAGTCCGCATGCGTCTTCAAGAAATCGAGCACCGTGCGGTTCCAGCCGATCCAGTCGATGCCATTTGTGTAGTTGGAAGACCCGGCGGCGATGAGCTTGATGTTCGGATCGGTCCACTTCATCAGCTTGGCAGCTTCCAGCGCGAACTTGCCGTAATCTTCGGCGCTTTTGTGGCCCATCTGCCAGGGGCCGTCCATCTCATTTCCCAAGCCCCAGTAAGTGACCTTCCACGGATCGCGGCGCCCGTTTTCGCGGCGCAGGCGCGTCATGGCGGTATCCTGCGACGAGTTGACATACTCCACCCACTGCTGGGCCTCCTCCCACGTCCCTGTGCCCAGGTTGGCGCAGATATAGGGCTCGGTGCCGAGCAGTTCGCAGTAATTCAGGAACTCGTGGGTTCCGAACCGATTGCTTTCGACGGTTCCCCAGGCCATCTCCAGCCGCGGAGGCCGCTTGTCGCGCGGTCCGATGCCGTCTTTCCAGTGGTAGTTCGATGAGAAGTTGCCTCCCGGCCAGCGCAGAATCGACACGCCCAGTTTTTTGGCGGCGTCCAGGACGTCGCGCCGGTAACCGTTCGAGTCCGAAAGCGGCGAATTCTCGTCGAACACGCCTCCCTCGATACAGCGCCCGAGATGCTCCACAAAGTTTCCGTAGATCTTCGGATCGATATCATCGATCACGCGCTCCGTATCGATTTTGATCCGCGCACGCAAGGGACCCTGCTGCGCGCGCAGAATCCAAGGCGCCGCTACCAACGCCTTGGAAAAGGAGCGCCGGGAGAATGCGGAACCGCTTTCCATAACCTCCGCCGATTATGACATAGGCCCGTCATCTTTGCCCGCTCGAATGCTCGCACCGGTGGTCTAATGGAAGCTATCATGCACGTCATCAGGCAGCTCGTGTTCTTGGTTTTCGGCGCAGCATGGGCTTTCGCCCAGAATCCGACCATCATCGGTGCGGAGCCGCAAGTCATTCCTCTCTGGGAACGGGATGTTCCCGGCGCGCTCGGGTCCGCTGCCGCCGACCGGCCGTTTCTCACGTACTACCCGCCGGCGCCGGCAGGGCGCGCAACGGGCACCGCGGTGATTATCGCGCCTGGCGGAGGTTATCAGTCCCTCGCGGTGACCCACGAAGGAGTTCAGGAAGCGAACTGGTTTAACGCGATGGGCATTGCCGCGTTTGTGCTCCAGTACCGGCTCGGCCCGCGTTATCACCACCCGGTCGAACTGGGAGACGCACAACGCGCGATCCGCCTTGTGCGCGCCAGGGCGAAAGAGTGGAACCTCGCAACCGATCGCATCGGCATGATGGGGTTCTCGGCGGGCGGACACCTTGCCGCAACCGCCGCCACGCACTTCGATGCGGGAAAGCGCGATGCGCAAGATCCCATCGAACGCCCCGGCAGCCGGCCGGATTTTCTGATCCTCTGCTATCCCGTAATTTCGTTCGATTCCACGATCACTCATGCGGGCTCCAAGCGGAACCTCCTGGGCGAGAGCCCCGACCCGAAGCTGGTGGAAGACCTTTCGAACGAACTTCGCGTCACCGCGCAAACGCCTCCGACTTTTATCTTTCACACCACGAACGACCCGGCCGTACCGGTCGAGAACAGCGTTGCCTTCTATCGCGCTTTGAACAGGTTTAAAGTGCCGGCGGAGATGCATTTGTTCGAGAATGGCCCGCACGGGGTGGGCATGGCGCTCTCGGATCCGGCCTTGAGTATCTGGCCCACTTTGCTCTCGAACTGGTTGCGCGCCCGGGGCCTTTTGACGCGATCCAGCGCGCCGGCCCCTTGATTCCGCCTTCCGGTTGCGCCTGCGAATCTTCTTCGCTAGACTTCAATGGTTCCGGTTCCATACTCAGCCCCGGAGAGCATGCGATGAGCAAGTCCGCGTTAGCACTGTTGCCGTGCGCGATCCTGTTGGCATTGGGGGATTCCACCACGGCCGCCGCTCCGATTCCCGTGATGGTTCTGGATGGGCAGAGCGGCGGACCGTACCACGATTGGCAGCACGTGACCCCCGTGCTCAAGAAAGAACTGGAAGAGACTGGTCTGTTCCGTGTGGATGTCGTAACCGCTCCGCCCTCGGACGGAGACTTCTCTCAGTTCCACCCCGATTTCAACAAATACCGGGTCATCGTTCTCAACTACGATGCTCCGGAGTGGCCTCCGGAGTTGAAGGCGTCCTTCGAGACCTATGTCAAGAATGGCGGAGGCGTGGTGTCGGTCCACGCGGCCGATAACGCGTTTCCGCAGTGGCGGGCATTTAATGAAATGATCGGCGTGGGCGGTTGGCGCGGAAGGAACGAAAAATCCGGCCCGATGTGGCATTTCCAGAACGGGAAGCTCATTCCGGACCCAGCTCCGGGACCGGCGGGGTCGCATGGGCAGCGCCTTCCTTTTGCCGTATCCGCGAGAGATCCGGAGCACTCGATCCTGAAGGGTCTGCCAAACGTTTGGATGCACGCCGGCGATGAGTTGTATGCCCATCTTCGTGGTCCGGGCCAGAATATGACCGTTCTTGCAACCGCGCATTCCGATCCCGCCAATCAAGGCACTGGCAGAGACGAGCCGATACTGATGGTGCTCAGCTATGGCAAAGGCCGCGTCTTCCACACAACGCTCGGACACGATATTGCCGCGCTCAGTTGTGTGGGCTTCATCACCACCTTCCAGCGCGGCACCGAGTGGGCCGCAACCGGCGGCGTGACCCAAAAGATTCCGCCCGGTTTTCCTACCGCGGAGACCGTCAGCTTTCGCGCTGACATAGCGGCGATGGACCCCGCTTGGAAACAGCGCCGTTAAGAGTATCAGCTTTCTATACGACAGGAGACGATCTTGAAAATTGGTGTCTTTACTCCCTTACTTTCGAATTTCCCGCTAGACGAAGTACTCACACGCCTCAAGGCTCACGGTATCGAGACGGTGGAACTGGGGACCGGCAATTACCCCGGCGATGCGCATTGCAAACTGTCGATGCTGGAAAACAGATCGGAGTTGGCTGAATTCCGCAAGACCATCGCCGATCACGGATTTACTATCAGCGCGCTCAGTTGCCATGGCAACCCGTTGCATCCCGATCAGGCGCGTGCCCGGCATGACCAGGAGGTCAGCGAAAAGACTATTCTGCTTGCGGAAGCACTCGGAGTGCCGGTCGTTATCGATTTTTCTGGTTGTCCCGGCGATTCCCCTCAGGCACAGCAACCAAATTGGGTGACGTGCCCCTGGCCGCCCGATTTTCTGGAAGTGCTCCGTTGGCAGTGGGAAAAAGTGGTGGCGCCGTACTGGATTCAGCACGCGAAATTCGCGACCGATCACGGCGTCAAGATCGCCATCGAAATGCACCCCGGGTTTGTAGTCTACAACCCGGAGACCATGCTGAAACTGCGATCGATCGCCGGACCAGCGATCGGATGCAACTACGACCCCAGCCATATGTTCTGGCAGAGCATCGATCCTATTGCAGCCATTCGCGTTTTGGGCGATGCGATTTTTCACGTTCACGCCAAAGACACGCAGATCTACGATCGGAATCTGCCGCTGACCGGAGTGCTCGACACCAAGCCTTATACCGACGAGCGCAACCGGACCTGGATCTTCCGGACTTGCGGCTACGGTCACGGCGAAGAATGGTGGCGCGAGTTCGCTTCCACGCTTCGGATGTATGGATACGACTACGTGCTTTCCATCGAGCACGAAGACAGCTTGCTCTCTCCAGGCGAAGGCCTGAGCCGCGCGGCAACATTCCTAAAGCAGATTGTTCCCGTCGAACAACCCGCAGCGGCGTGGTGGGTCTGAAAACCGATGAACCGCTACAAGGTAGGAGTCATCGGCACCGGATTCATGGGCCGAACCCATCTGGAGGCCCTGCGCAGATTGGGAACGATCGAAATCCAGACGGTGGCGGGCACTTCGCTGGAGAAGGCCCGGCAACTCGCTTCGGCGTTCGGGGTGAATGGCGCGACGGCGGATTATCGCGAAATCGTCAACGATCCGTCCATCGATGCGGTGCACGTCTGCACCCCCAATGCGCTCCACTTCCCGATCGCCGAGGCAGCGCTCCGCGCCGGCAAGCACGTGCTCTGCGAAAAGCCCCTGGCGACATCTTCGAGCGAAGCCATGCAGCTGGCCGCGCTGGCCCGCGAGAAAAGCCTCCGCAACTGCACCTGTCACAACCTCAGGTATTACCCGATGGTGCAGCAGATGCGCCGGATGCGGGAGGACGGCGAGCTTGGTGAAATCCTGGTGGTGCAGGGCACATATTCCCAGGACTGGCTCCTCTACGATACCGACTGGAACTGGAGGATTGAATCCGAAGCCAACGGTCCTTCTCGCGTCATGGCCGATATCGGTTCTCATTGGTGCGACATGGCGGAGCACGTGACCGGGGAGCGCATTCAATCCCTCTGCGCCGATTTGCAGACTTTCCACAAAACGAGAAAGCGCCCGAAACACTCCGTCGAAACGTTTACCGGCAAGATGCTGCAGCCGGAAGACTACGATTCGGTCCCCATCACAACCGAAGATTTTGGTTCGGCGATTTTTCGCATAGGCGCGCGGGGGCGCGGCGCGTTTACAGCCAGCCAGGTTTCCGCGGGGCGCAAGAATCGCTTAAGCATCGAAATTTACGGAACCAGCGGATCGGTGGCTTGGGACCAGGAGCGTCCTGACGAATTGTGGATCGGCAATCGAAATACGAACAACCAGATCATCGTCAAGGATCCCTCGCTGCTCAAACCCGGCGCGCGGTCTTTCGCCGATTATCCCGGCGGCCATAGCGAAGGCTATGACGATACCTTCAAACAGGTCTTCCGGCGTTTCTACCAATCGATCGGAGACCGGAATGGAGCGCCGGAGTATCCGCAGTTCTCCGATGGTCTCCGCCAGTTGCTGATTCTCGAAAGTGAGCTCGAAAGCAATGGCAGGCACGCGTGGATAGAGGTTCCACACAAGTAGGATGCCGGGGAAGCCGACGAGCGCCAATGCCCCAGGCACCGACCCTCGCAAGAAGCTTGACGGCATCCACAGGCGGGAGGACAGGACGCACTGCGTCGCCGAACGGATCGCGGCCGCGGTTGCTCACGGTCCATAGGCCGAAGGAAAACTTGTGTTCCGGACGTGGATCAAATTGAGGCATAAGCATGTTCTGTATAGACGCCATGAAGAGCGGGATACAGCCGGCGGTACTCCTTGTATCTCTCGTTCATGTGGCTTGCTACTTCGGAACGGAAGTCGATCGACTCCGCAACGCGAATCACCGCACTGCAAGCCTCGTCGACCGTCTTCCAGAACCCGGCTCCGACCGCGGCCAGCAGCGCCGCTCCGAACGCCGCGCCTTCTTCCGTCTGAACAGTCTCCACAGCGTGGCCGAAAATATCGGCCTGAATCTGCCGCCAAAGCGGAGATCGCGCGCCGCCTCCGCTCAAACGGATCCTCTCCACGGGCACCTGCAGTTCGGAAAAGATCGTGAGGGTATCGCGGAGGCTGAACGCCACTCCCTCCATGATGGCGCGGACTACGTGCGCTCGCGTATGATGCGCCGCGATTCCGATTAGGGCGCCCCGGATATTCGGGTCGCGATAGGGCGTGCGTTCCCCCATCAGATACGGCGCCCACAACACACCATCGGCGCCGGGCGGCGACAGTGCGGCTTCTTCCGTAAGCCGAGCGTAAGAGCCGTCGGTCTGGAAGGTATCCCGGAACCAGCGCAGCGAAAGGCCGGCCGCCTGAGTGACTCCCATCACGTGCCAGCGGCCGGGGATCGCGTGACAGAATGTGTGCAAGCGGCCCCGGGGATCGAGAATCGGGCGATCCGTCGCGGCAAAAACCACGCCCGAAGTTCCTATCGTCGCGCCCGCCGCGCCTGCGTGCGTCAGTCCGATGCCGACCGCGTTCGCCGCCTGATCGCCTGCCCCAGCTACAATCGGCGTACCCTCAGGAAGCCCCGTAAGCCCGGCCCCATTCCGCGAAACGCGCGCGCAGATTTCCGGCGATTCGAAAACTCCGGGCAGAATCCGGCGATCGATTTCCACCGCTCCCAATAACTCTTCCGACCATTTGCGGCGGCTGACATCCAGCAGCAGCGTACCCGAGGCTTCGGCGGCGTCGATAGCATACTCTCCGCTCAAACAGAAACGCACGTAGTCCTTGGGCAACAGCAGGTGCCGCACCTTGCGCCACGTCTCCGGCTCGCGACGCCTCAGCCATAGCAGTTTGATCAGCGTGAAATTCGTCAGGGCCGGATTGGAAGTGAGGTCCAGAAGACGGCGGGCTCCAACGGTTTCCTCCAACCATTGCGCATCCTCTTCGCCCCGCTGATCGCACCAGATAATCGAGGGACGAAGCACCGCGCCCGCTTCATCCAGCACGACAGTTCCATGCATCTGGCCGGAGAGCCCCACACAGGCGATTTGTTGCGGAGAGACTCCGCTGCTGGTTAGAACCGAACGAATGGCCTTTCGGCACGCGGTCCACCAGTCATGAGGATCCTGTTCCGCCCAGGCTGCCTGTTTCGATACGAAGGGGGCATGCTCCGCTGTCGCGGACGCCAGAATGACGCCATCATCGCCAATCAGCAAGGCCCTGGAGCCGCCAGTGCCGATATCGATTCCGAGGACCGTAGCAGACATTCGTTTCGGGATACCCGTTACCGTGCTTATCGAATCGGCTCCATCAGTTACGTCGAACAATATAGAATATCGTCCGTCTCCGGTGCAAGAAGTTTCGGATCTCCGCTTGCGATGGATGGGCAGTAAGGCTATACTGCCGTGAGACCCGCGGTATGGAAGCGGTGCCATTTTCCTGGCGGGCAGTCTCCGGCAGGAGGGAGAACGATGCATCGCTCACAGGTGATTGGGCTCGCGGCCCTCATTCTGGCAACTCCGTCAGCTTATGGTCAGGCGGGCCCTGGGGGCCGGGCGGCCGGCCAAAGCCCAGCCGCCAAGCGCCCTCCGGCAACCAAACACGCGCAGTCTTATTCCGCGGCGCAAATTCAGGCCGGCGAATCGCGATTCGTTTCGCAATGCGGCTTCTGCCACGGACGCGACGCGCAAGGCGGCGAATCCGGGCCGGATCTTACGCGCTCGCCTCTAGTCGCCGAAGATATGCGCGGCAACAAGCTGGGACCGTTAATCCTCTCCGGCCGCCCGGCAGCGGGCATGCCGGCGTTTTCGTTGTCCTCCACCGATGTGGCCGCGATCGTTGCGTTCATCCACGATGCGAAGTCCAAGGCGGAATCCGCAGGCGGAGGCCGCCGCACCGTGGACGCGGAAGATCTCCTGACAGGAAACGCAGAAGCCGGAAAGCAATATTTCAACGGCGCCGGCGGTTGCGCGAAATGCCATTCGCTGGACGGTTCGTTCGCGACCGTCGGCGCGCGGTTCCAGGGACTCGCGCTGCTCCAACGCATGCTCTATCCGCGGATTCGCGACCGGCGCGCGGCGGCCCCGCAAGTCGTCAAGGTCACTACAGCGGCAGGCTCAACCGTTACCGGCACGCTCGCCTACCGGGATGAGTTCACGATCAGCCTGGTGGATGCTGACGGCTGGACTCGTACCTTTCCGGCCGCCTCGATCAAGTTCGAGGTCGACGATCCCCTGCTGGCGCACTCCGAACAGCTCGGCCGTTATACAGATCAGGATATGCACGATGTCTTCGCCTATTTGCAGAGTCTTAAGTAAGGATGCCGCATGATGATCCGCTTCGTGAGCCTCGCCCTTCTCTGTGGCGCCGCCTGCGCCCAAAGCGTGGATCCGGGCCTGCTCCTCAAGCCGCCTTCCGATAGCTGGCCGACCTATCATGGTGACTACTCCGGCCAGCGCCACACCAGCCTGACGCAAATCACTCCGGCGAACGTGCATCAGATCACCCTGGCATGGGCGTTTCAGACCAACCAGACACAGCAAATCAAAGCCAGTCCGATCCTGGTGAACGGTGTCATCTACTTAACGACTCCGGATAATATATGGGCCATCGACGCCCGAACCGCGCGCCAACTTTGGAAGTACACGTATCCGATGAACGAGGGCTTTCACATCGGACATCGGGGCGCGGCAGTGTATCGCGATTCGGTATTTCTCACGACGCCCGACGCTCACCTGGTTGCGTTGAACGCCCGTGATGGCGCAGTGAAGTGGAATATCGCGATGGTCGATTCCAAGCGCGGCTACTGGTCGACCAACGCGCCCCTGCTGATCCGGAATCATTTGATCGTGGGCGTTTCCGGCGATTTCGATAATTTGCCGGGAGTCCTCAAATCCTTCGATCCCACGACGGGTGAAGTGCAATGGACGTTCAACAGCACGCCTCCCGCGGGTACGCCCGGCTCCATCAGCGGCGGCGCAACCGGCGGCCAGATGTGGATCACCGGAACCTACGACCCCGAACTCAACTTGCTCTACGTGGGCACCGGCAACCCCACTCCCGTGCTCAATGGAGACGCCCGTAAGGGCGACAATCCCTGGACCTGCAGCATCGTCGCGGTGAATCCGGACACGGGGAAGCTGGCTTGGGGATTCCAGCCCTCGCCGCACGATACGCACGATTGGGATGCGGTGGAAGTACCCGTTCTGGTGGATGCGAGCTTCCAGGGAGCACCGCGCAAGTTGCTCCTTCAGACCTCGCGCAACGGCCATTTCTTCGTGCTCGACCGAACGGATGGCAAGAACCTGCTCACTACAACGTTTGCCGCGGTTAACTGGACCAAAGGAATCGACGCGCAGGGTCGGCCGATTCCGAATCCCGATAAGGAACCGCGCCGCGACGGGCGGCTCGTGGCGCCCAACGAAACCGGCGCAACCAATTACCGCTCGCCGAGCTTCGATCCCACCACGGGATTGCTGGTGGTCAGCGCCGCGGACGGTTACGGTCTGTACTTCTTTAAGCAGGACCACGGAGCCTACGGCTGGGCCGGCGCCGATTACGACGTGTGGTCGCGCTCTGCGATCCGCGCCATCGATTATCAGACCGGCAAGATTCGATGGAGCCACGAGATCGGCGAAGGCACCGGCGCCGCGGGTGTCCTGACCACTGCCAGCGGCGTGACGTTTACCGGAGATGCCGCCGGCAACGCGCTCGCGCTGCGCACTACCGATGGAACCACACTGTGGCACGCGACTCTCGGACGCATGGGGAATTCTCCGATCGCATACGAGCTTGACGGCCGCCAATACATCCTCATGGCTGCGGGTTCCTCGCTCTACGCCTGGACGCTGCCATCACCGCCAACGGCGGCGGACAGCCGGAACTAACGCCGCACTCCGGCGTGATAGCCGCGTGAGAGCATTTCTCTATATCCAACGGGCGTTTCATGATATACAATCATTCCACCCGGGTGAGCCAGGAGGGCTTGTATGTCAAAAACTCGTTCAATCGCAATAGTCCTGCTGAGTGTTTTCGCAGCCTGTGTGCCGGCGCTGCATGCGCAGGTGGAACGTGCTTCGATTGTCGGAAAGATTACCGATACAACCGGCGCGGCCATGGCGGGAGTCGAGGTCACGGTTGCCAACGAGGCGACCAACACGAGCATCCGCGTCTTGAGCGATGACGCCGGAGCCTTCAGCGCCGTCAATCTGATTCCCGGCAGCTACAGCGTGAGCGCGTCGCCCAAGGGATTCCGGCCAGTGCTGTTCCGGAATTTCATCCTGCAGGTGGGGCAGAGCGCGCGGCTCGATATCACTATGGAACTAGGCAACGTGGAACAGACGGTCGAAGTAACGGGCGCCATCCCGCTCCTACAGACTGAGAACGCGTCGGTCGGCCAGGTGATCGAAAGCGCGGCGGTGAATGAGCTTCCGCTTAACGGGCGCAATTTCGTGCAACTCGCAATTCTGGCTCCGGGCGTCTCTGGGCTCGATTATGCGCAGGCTGGAACGATCAATACCGGAAAACGCCCGGACGAACTGCGGCCGGGAGGCACCGCGCTGCAAGCCAACGGCGCACTCAGCCAGTCGAACGAAGTGCTGCTCGATGGCATCGACAACACCGAGATGGTGTCGCAAACTTTTGTGGTGCGTCCGGCGGTGGAGGGGATACAGGAGTTCAAGGTCCTGACCAACAATCCGGGCGCCGAGTATAGCCGCAGCGTGGGCGCCGTCGTCGTGGTAACAACCAAGTCCGGCAGCAACCAGTTCCACGGATCGCTGTTCGAGTTTCTGCGCAACGAGAAACTGGATGCGCGGAACTTCTTCGCGCGCACCGACGCGCCGAAACCGCCGTTCAAGCTCAACCAGTATGGGGCGAGCCTGGGAGGCCCGGTCCTATTTCCGAAATACAACGGCCGCAATCGGACGTTCTTCTTCCTGAATTACGAAGGCTACCGCGAGGTGTTCGGCGACACGCAGTTGCAGACCGTGCCCGTGGCGCAGATCCGGACCGGCAACTTCACGGGCGTTAAAGCCATCTACGACCCGCTGACGACGCGGGCCAATCCGGCGGGCGGCGCCAACATTCGGGACCGCTTTCCGAATGACACGATTCCGGCTAACCGCTTCGACCGGCTGGGCGCCGGCCTGGTAAATCTCTGGCCGCTTCCCCAGCGCGCGGGACTCGCAAACAACTACGTCGCCAACCCGATCAAGCAGAGCAGCATTCATCGCGGGGACGGGCGCATTGATCATCAGCTCTCACCGAAGGACGCGATGTTTTTCCGGTTCTCCGCGGACTGGAGCGGCATGACCATTCCCGACACGTTCAATCACGATATAGGCGGCAATGAGGCGAGTTTCGCCGGCGACGACAACGTGAAAGGCCGAAGCCTGGTCGCCGCCTGGACGCGGTTGTTTACGCCCGGCACGATCGGCGATTTCCGCTACGGATATACGCAGTTCAACATGTCGCTGCTGCCGACCACGCTGACTAACCCGCTATGGAACACGATCCCAGGACGGCAGACGGACGATCCGTTCCAGCCTTCCGCGCCGATCGTCGGAACGACCGGGTACGCGGGCCTCGGCAATGCGCGCTCGACGCCGCTGATCCGCGACGAAAACATGCACGAGGTCGTGGCCAGTATCTCGTCGCTGAAGAGCAGTCATAACCTGAAGTACGGCGTCGATCTGCGCTTCCGCACCAGCGGCGAGACTGCCAGCCCTCCCGGAGAAAGCGCGTTCGGACGCTGGGTATTCGACGGCACGTACACAACTAATCCGGCGTCGCCCGGCGGGACGGGGGAAACGATCGCCAGTATGCTGCTCGGCTTTCCGCAGGCGATCCGCCGCGACGTCTTCCTGGGAAAGACCGCCACACTGCGAACGAATGAGCTCAATTTCTACGTGCGCGATGATTGGCGCATCACGAACAAGTTAACGCTCAGCCTCGGCCTGCATTACGAAGTGAATACGCCGTTCACCGAAGCCAACAACAAGTGGGTGAACTTCAATCCGGCAACGGGAGAGCAGTTGATCGCCGGGCAGAATGGCGTGGGTGCGTCCGCCAACATTAATACGGATTACAACGCGTGGAGCCCGCGCGTGAGCTTCGCATATCAACTCGATAAGAAGACGGTGGTGCGCAGCGGTTACGGCGTATTCTATTTCCCACAGGGGAACGCCGGCACCAATATCCGCCAGTTTCGCCAGCCCCCCTTCGACTTCGTAGTGAACATTCCGTTTTCAGGCAACGACGTGCCTGGTACGAAGGCTACCGACGGCTTCCCCATCGTTACGACGTCTCCGAACCTGAAGCAGGGGCCGGCGCTGTTCGCCCTGAAAGGGGTGACGCCCGATTTCCGCAATGGCCAAATGCAGCAGTTCAACTTCAGCGTGCAGAGAGAAATTGCCAAGGACATGGTGGCGACGATCGGCTTTGTCAGCTCGGCGGGCGCCAAGCTCTACTGGACGCGGAATCTCAACCTGCCGACCCCGGGGCCTGGCGCAATTGATCCGAGGCGTCCTTACTATAGTCTGTATCAAGGCGTCACCGGGATCTCGTGGCTTGAGAGCTCGGGCAACTCGTTCTTCTCCTCGCTGCAATCGAGCTTCGAAAGGCGCTTCAGCCACGGATTCTATATGCTGGCGAACTGGACCTGGTCCCATGCGCTCGACAATGTCGGTGGCGATGGCGGGGCAAACGGCCCCATTCCCCAGGATCCGCGAAACCGCAGGGCCGACTGGGCCAGCTCGAACAGCGACGTGCGCCACCGCGTGAACATCGCGGCCAGCTATCACCTTCCTTTCGGAGTAGGACAGAAGCACTTGAGCTCCAGCGCGGTGGGCCAGGTGATCGGCAACTGGGAGATCGGCGGGCTGTCGGTGCTGCAGAGTGGACTGCCCTATACGGTTACGGTAGCCGGGTCCCCATCTAACACTGGCGCGGGGAGCCGGGCGAACCCGGTCGCCGGAGTCAATCCGATCCCCGCGGATCAAAACATCACCCAGTGGTTCAATCCGACAGCGTTCGCCACGCCGCCGGCCTTCACCTGGGGGACGCTGGGACGCAACTCCCTGAATGGGCCGCGGCTGTACAATCTGGACTTTTCGGTATCACGGAAATTCAAGTTTGGCGAGTCGCGGGAATTGCAATTCCGATCGGAGTTTTTCAACGGGCTCAACCATCCGCAGTTCGGGTTGCCGAGTGCGACAGCCGGTGTCGGCGGGGCGGGGACAATCACCTCCACGCAACGCGCGAACCGCCAGATCCAGTTTGCGCTGCGGTTCGCTTATTAGTTTGGAGACGAGGAGGATCCATGGCATCGAATTCATCTGCCCGAAGGCGTTTTCTGAAGAGCACATTCGCCATCGCAGGGCTTGCCGCTACGAAGCAGTCTGCGACCGGGCAAGCGCCCCGGGCCGCTCCGAAAGACCTGCGCACGTATGGAGAGCGCTCCCGTTTCGAGAGCGCCGGGCGCAAGGGAAGCCTGGGCTTGTGGCCTCCCGCGGCGGGGCCGATTCGGGATTACGGGATTCGAACACCCCTGCAGAACTCGGTAGGGATGCTCACGCCCGCTTCACTTCATTTTGTGCTCTCTCACGGTTATGATCCTCCGGATATCGATCCGCACGAACATCGGCTTTTGATCCATGGAATGGTAGATCGTCCGTTGATTTTCACTTTGGAGGACTTACAGCGCCTGCCGAGCGTGTCGCGGCTTCACTTCCTCGAGTGTCACGGAAATAGCGCCACCTCGGGCCCAACGGGCGCGCTGCGCATCGCGCCGACAGCCACTGTGCAGGAAACCCACGGGCTCACGAGCTGCAGCGAATGGAGCGGAGTGCTGCTGTCGGTCTTGCTCCGCGAGGCGGGTGTGCAAAAAGGTGCTAGCTGGCTGGTAGCCGAGGGGTCTGACAGGATCAAACACACGAAAAGCATTCCTCTGAATAAAGCCATGGAAGACGTTCTCGTGGCCTACGGACAAAATGGCGAGCCTCTGCGCCCCGAGCAGGGCTATCCATTGCGGCTCGTGGTGCCCGGCTGGCAAGGCATCAGCAATGTGAAGTGGCTGAGACGGATCAAAGTAGTAGACGAGCCGTACATGGCCATGATGGAGAGCACCCGCTACCCCAGCGTTCGGCCGGACGGCAAATCTCGCTGGTTCGAGTCTGAGATGGGACCGAAATCAGTGATTACGCGTCCGTCTGGAGGACAAAAGTTGCCCGGGCCGGGATTCTACGAGATCACAGGACTCGCCTGGTCCGGCGGAGGCGCTATCCGCAGGGTCGAAGTCTCCAGCGATGGCGGACGGACTTGGAAGGACGCTCGCCTGCAAGGACCTGTGGCCTCTAAGGCTCACACACGATTCGGGCTCGATTGGAATTGGGACGGGAGTGAGGTGGTGCTCCAATCCCGCTGTACGGATGAAAAGGGAGTGGTGCAGCCAACGATCGCAGAGGTGGCGAAAATCTGGGGCGTCAAAATGGATTACTTCCAGATGACCTCGACGATCGACATCGGTAATTTCAATGCCATCCAGCCATGGAAAATCACACGCGACGGGGGTGTTCACAATGCGCTGCTTTGATGTTTGCCGTTTGCTTATGATTCTGGGCGCTTCGGCAGCGGTCTCCGCACAAACACCTTCCTATAAGAATGTCGGCAGGAGCCCGAGCAAGCAAGAAATATCCGCTTGGGATCTCGCGATAGGCCCTTCGGGCAAGGAACTCCCGCCGGGTAGCGGCACTGCCAAAACGGGAGCAGGTATCTACGCCAGCAAGTGCGTCTCATGCCACGGCGCGAACCTGGAAGGAACTGCGACCGGTCCTCACCTGGTTGGCGGACAAGGCACGATGAGCACTCTTCAGCCGGTGCGGACGATCGGGAGCTACTGGCCATTTGCGACGACGATCTGGGATTACATCAATCGTGCCATGCCTCACGGGCGAGGCGGTTCGCTGAGCGCAGACGAGGTTTACGCTCTGACTGCCTTCCTGCTGTTTCGGAACGGGATCATCTCAGAAACTGACGTGATGGACGCCAAGAGTCTGCCGAAGGTCCAGATGCCGAACCGGAACGGATTCGTTCCTGCCCGGCTGGAAGATATCTCCAATATGGAGAAACGAGGCTGCCGCGGCGGGCACTGCCCTTGAGCGCCGTGCTATCTCCGCGCGGAGGCGGCGCGGGGTTTGCCCCAAAAGATAAACGTTCCGCGGTTGGTCGAGGTCACCAGGTCGATCGCACCGTCGCCATTTAGATCGGTCGCAAGGACATCGGAACCCACACCCGATCGATTGTGCACGAGCTCCGGAATAAATTCCGCTCCGCCCGGCGCCTTGGCGTTGCGCACGGTCCGATACCAATACAGCACGCCCGCGCCGTAGGGATCGGGATCGTAGTAGTCGTCCAGGTGAGACCAGACGCGCTTGCCCACAATGAAATCGGGGATTCCGTCTCCGTCGATGTCCGCGTAGTTTGACCCGTGAAGCTGGGAGAAGGTCACACCGCCCGCATTCTTCGTGGAAAAATCATCCATGATCATGTGCTGCTCGAAAGATATCTTTCCGCTCCCGTCGCGCTTCTGCTCGAACCAGGCCAGTCCAAATCCGTGGGCTTGCAAGCCGGTCACAACGTCATTAAGTCCGTCGCCGTTCACGTCATAGACGGCCATCACGCTGCCGCCGGGTTGTGAGCGGTTCCAGCGTCCGAATGCCTCGGGATGGTACGTCCAGAGTTCCTGCTGGCTACCGGCGGCGGGATGCTCAAACCATCCATACGCATTAACGATGTCCAGGCGGCCATCGCCATTGACATCGCCGACACCGAGGCCGTGCGCGGTTACCGTTCCTCTTTCGGAGATCGTGTGTACGATCCAGGGCCCGGTGGGATTCGCAGGATCGGGATTGCCATAATGCAGGGCTCCTTCCGCGCCGTAGATCAGCTCGGGCTTGCCATCCCCATCGATATCCTTGAGCAACGTGATTTCGGTCTGGATGGTTGGAATCACTTTATAGTGGTCCCAGCGGCGCAACTCTTTTCCCGGATTGACGTAAAGGATGGCTCCGGCGCCGTTGGAGTGGCTTGTAGTGAGAACGTCGGGCCAGCCATCACCGGTGAAATCGTATGCGAACTGCACCCAGCAATCGTTCGGATACTGCGTCGAAGGACTGCGGGTTTGCGCCGAATAGATTTCCCGGGCCACGGTGTAGTCGGGGCCGAGATAGTAATAAGGACCCGCGATCACGTCCTGAATGCCGTCGCGGTTGATATCGGCGGCAGCCTGCGACCAGGCATAATAATACTCACTGAGACGCTGCATCCGGAAATTGTTCGAAACCTGCTCGGGCGGCTCGGTCTTGGCTCCGAGATCTTTGACGGCGATATCCTTGAACCGCACTTCTCCCGCTCCGCCAATGTAAAGCGCCAGCGGACCATATCGCCCGGCATCATCGTCGGCGGCTCCGCTGGCCACTTCCGGGGCGCTATTCAGAAACGCGCGGACGATGTTCGCATCAATTAAGATCTCGACTCGATTCCAGTCTCCGGAGCGAAGACCCGGGACCGGCGGTTCCAGTGGCAATTTCACCGTGAACCCTGCGCGCCCGGCCCCGGCGCCGCCCCGCCCCCCG
>PSRJ01000077.1 GCA_003175985.1 Terriglobia bacterium | reverse complement strand
TGCTCCGTTCCCCGATGGGAGCTTTCGGATTGTCGCTACAATCGACAATGCGCCGGAACATCCCTCGCTTCAGGACGTTCAAGCCCTCGTAGACGCGCGAGGTCCGGAAGCGCGCGGGAGTGTCGTGCGCGAAGTGATCTGGAGTTCGCGCTTCCGGGTTCATCATCGCCTCGCCAAATCGTATCGGAGCGGGAGATTCTTTTTAATGGGCGATGCGGCGCACGTGCACAGTCCTGCCGGTGGCCAAGGAATGAATACGGGTCTAGTCGACGCCGTATTCCTGGGCCGCTCTCTTGCAAGCGTCGTACGTGGCGAACGGCCCGAGTCAGCGCTGGATGCGTACGAACAGATGCGGCGCCCGGCTGCTGCGCAAGTCTTGCAATTGGCGGGAATGCTGACCAGGATAGCCACGATGCGCAGCGCCTCCCAGCGCGCAGTGCGCAACGCCGTCCTTTCCCTGTTTCGCGTTCTTCCTCCGGCCCGGCGAAAGCTTCTTATGAATCTTTCGGGCCTCGGGCGAAAGTCATTGGCGGTAGTTCCGGGGCGCGTATGATGAGCTCAGGGTACTGCAAAAGGGGCTGTTAACCAAAATACGCCCACAAGAGAGCACGGAGCCGTGGTCGCGGGCAAGGCCGCCACAATCTCGGCATCACTCCACGACAAGACTCAGAACAGCTCGGGCAACCTGGGCATCGGCACCACCACGCCGGGCGGATAGCCGGCGCAGTCTGATCCTGCTCGCCCAGCGCAAAACGTCGAGGTGGGTGAATCTTACTTCTTACGCCACTCGGCCGCCTTCTCCGGCTTTCCCCATTCCTGATAAAGCTGGCCAACCCATTCGCGGGCGCGGTCCAGATGATACCAGTTCGGGACGGACGTGCGCTCTTTCCGCGCCAGCATCCCCTGGTAGCCTTCCACCAGCAGCGGTTCCGCATCAGAGAACTTCTTCTGTCCCGCCAGGCTTGCTCCGAGCAAGGTTTCGGCGCGGAATCGTTGCCAGTCGTCAGGCTGCTTCTTGCGATGGAACTCCAGGGCCTCGCGCGAGAGAGGCTCAGCCTCGGCGAATGTTCCTTGAGAGATGTACGCGAGCGCCAGGTCGGCAGCCGACGACATGGTGTCAGCGTGGTCGGATCCCAAGACCCGCCGCTTTCCTTCGAGGGACTGTTTGGTCAACGTCGCGGCCAGCAGGTAATTGCCCTGCTTTTGGTAGATGTGCCCGAACGAGTCCAATACCGCCAGTGTTGCAGGGTGCTGCGCACCAAGAGCCCTGCGGCTGATCTCCAAGGTCTTGACGAACAACGCCTCGGCCTGCCCATACTTGCTCTCTTCTCCATAGACCTCGGCCAGGTCGTGCATGGATACTATCGTGCTTCGATGCTCGGGACCTAAAATGCGCCGGCGCGTCTCCAGGGTCCGGCTGTTTAGCGCTTCGGCCTCCGCATACTTGCCTTGAGACGAGTAGAGAGCTGCCAGATTGTTCATGGCGATCAATGTATCCGGATGCTCCGGACCTAAAACCCGCTGTCGAATCCCCAGGGCCTCGTTGTCCAGCGACTCGGCCTCCCCGTACTTGCCCTGAAGTTCATAAAGGCCCCCCAAATTGGCCATGACTTTGAGCGTCTCGGGATGCTCCGGACCTGAAATCCGCCGGCGGATCTCCAATGCCTGACGGAAGAGATCCGCGGCCGGCTCGTACCGATTCTGGTTGATGTAGTCGATGGCCAGATTGTTCATGATTTTGATCGTATCGGAATGTTCCGGACCCGAAATGCGCCGGCGAATCTCCAGGGTTTGGCTGTCGAGCGCCGCCGCCAGGGCGTATTTGCCTTGCCGTTCGTAGCTGATCGCAAGGTTACCCATGGAGGCCAGCGTGTCAGGGTGCTCGGGGCCCAGCACGCGACGCTCGGCAGGCAGCGCCTGATTGAGCAGCGCCTCGGCCTCAGGGTACTTACCCTGCAGGGTACTGACCGCCGCCAGGCGGCTGACGGTCCTGAGGGTACGGACGTCATCCGCGCCCAGCAGCCGGCTTTGTAGTTCCCGCGCCCGCTCGAGTTGCGTGCGT
Organism: Terriglobia bacterium; assembly: GCA_003175985.1. Taxonomy (GTDB): domain Bacteria; phylum Acidobacteriota; class Terriglobia; order Bryobacterales; family Bryobacteraceae; genus PSRJ01. Next base: position 8,930 of record PSRJ01000077.1, on the reverse strand, counting down.
GCTTCCGGGTAAAGACCCAAGTCATGATAGGTTTGGCCGATGGTGCTGCGAATCGCCGCCTCGACTTCTGGTTGCCGCTCGAACTTTCCGCCGATCCGCGCCGCCGCGCGGTCTAACGCGGTGCGCACCTCCAGATGTGGGTCGGGTTTGGTCCCCGGGCCCGCCTGTCTATCCGCGCTCGCCTGCGCCAGCAAATCATTCTGCAGGAAGTTGTTGACGGCTTCGGCGACCGCCGCTTCACGGTCCGCGCGGTTCCGGTGCGCGGTCGCGAGGATGCTCTGCCGGATGCTGATGCCCGCGGCCGCGATCAGCACGAGCCCGAACGCCGCCGCCGTGGCCAGGGCCGCGCGGTAGCGGCGCGCGAATTTCCGCGCGCGATACGCCGCTGAAGGCGCCACCGCCACCACCGGCTCGTTCCGCAAATACCTTCCGATATCCGCGGCCAGGTCCGAAGGCGAACCGTAGCGCCGCGCACGCTCCTTTTCGAGAGCCTTCAGCGCGATCGCGTCCAGGTCGCCCCGTACTTGCCGAGCCAGGGCCACCGGCTCCGTTTGCCGTCTCCGTGCCGTTTCCGTGGAAGCGGCCGGGGCCTGCGTACGGATTTTCGTGCTCGGCTTGGGCGGGTCTTCCTCGCGCAGCCTCCGCAGAAACTCTTCGAAGGCGATCCGCCGCAGGTCGAGCGGCGGCGCGCCCGCCAGCAGCTCGTACAGAATGATGCCGAGCGAGTAGACGTCCGTGCGCGTGTCGATATCCTCGCCCGACGAAATGGCCTGCTCGGGACTCATATACTCCGGCGTGCCGACCAGAGCTCCCACGCGAGTGAACATCGTATCCGCGGTCAGCTTCTGCGCCAGAGCCTTAGACACGCCGAAATCGATAATCTTGGGCGCCGGCCGGCCATCCACTTCCATGACCAGGATGTTGGACGGTTTCAAGTCGCGATGGATGATTGCCTTCTGATGCGCATGCTGGACCCCTTCGCAGACGCGCAGGAACAACTCCAGCCGCTCGCGTGTGCTGAGCCGGTGCTGATCGCAATAGGTCGTGACAGGAACGCCAGGGACGTACTCCATGACGAAGTACGGCGCGCCCTGTGAGGTCGAGCCGGCGTCGAGCACCCTGGCGATGGCGGGATGGTCCATGAGAGCCAACGCCTGGCGTTCGGACTCGAAACGCGCGATGACCTCCCGCATGTTCATCCCGGCTTTGACCAGCTTGAGCGCGACACGCCGGCGGACGGGTTCCTTTTGCTCGGCCAGCCATACTTCACCCATGCCTCCTTCGCCGATCTTCTGGAGCAGCTCGTAGCGGCCGACGGCCGTGCCTGCCGTTTCACTATGACCCATCTCCTGGGTCTCGCCCAGGCCAGTTTCGGTTTCGTCTGCCTTCGGTTCATGTTGATATTCAGGGGACACGTGTCAAAACCCCGCGATGGGAGAGTATACACCTAAAACCATACTTTCCATGATTCACATGCGCGCCCTTGCAGTGCGTGCGTTTCCTGCTTTGCTCTGACGGTCTCCACGACCGTCGCCCCTTTGTAATTCCCGGTAAGCCTGAGGCGGCATTGACAACCGCTTGCTGACGCGCGCGGCTCAGAAACGCGTTGGAGTGTTCGCAAGCACTTGCCGAGCCGCGACCGTGAGGGAGCGGTGCTCCGAGGCGGCGGTGCACAACCGCCTCCTTCCGATCATAATATTGGAGAAATGAAAAGTTTGTTGCTTCTCCTCGCAGCGGCTGCGGGCACTCTCTTCGGACAGGAGCGTCCGGTGGTGCTCAAGACTTCGACTCTCTATGACGGCAAGGGCAACACGTTACACAACAGCATTATCGTGGTGCAGGGTTCGAAGATCGCGCGCATTGGCGGGCCCGTCCCGGCTAATGCCATCACTTATGACCTCACCGCACTCGCGGTAACGCCCGGCTGGATCGACACGCATGCCCATATCGTGAATCATTTCGATAACCACAATCGGCTTGCGGGCAGCGATGAGCCGGCTTCGCAGGCGTCCTGGCACATTGCTGAAAACCTGGTGGCGACCCTGAATGCCGGATTCACAACCATTCAGAGCCCCGGCGCGAACGAGGACAAGGATCTCCGGGACGCGGTCGCGCGCGGTGTGATTCCGGGGCCGCGCATCCTCACCTCGCTGCAGGCGCTGGACGAAAAAAGCGGCGACGCCGCCAGGATGCGGGAACTGGTTCGCGAGCGTAAGCAACAGGGCGCGGATTTCATCAAGCTGTTTGCGTCGAAGAGCATTCGCGAAGGGGGCCAGATTACAGTGAGCCAGGCGCAAGTCGACGCTGTCTGCGGCGAGGCCAGATCGCTGGGGTTGCGCACCATGGTGCATGCTCACTCCCCCGAGTCGGCAAGAGCAGCTTCGCTCGCGGGCTGCGCTTCGGTTGAACATGGCGCCTACCTCACCGATGATGTTTTCGATTTCCTGGCCGAGCGCGGGACTGAATACGATCCCAACATCGGCCTCGTACTGCAGAATTACCTCGAGACCAAACGCAGCTATTTCGGCATCGGCAATTACAACGAAGAAGGTTTCGCATTCATGGAAAAGGGCGTTACCATCACCCTGGAAACATTCAAAAAGGCGCTGAAGCACCGGAATTTGAAGATTGTCTACGGCACCGACGCAAACGCGGGCGCGCACGGGCAGAATTACCGCGAGTTCATAGTCCGCGTGCGCGACGGCGGTCAGGACCCGATGCAGGCGCTGATTTCCGCCACGTCCCTTTCGGCCCAATCGTTGAATTTGGGCAAAGAAATCGGCGCCATCGAGGCAGGCATGCAGGCCGATATCGTCGGCTTCGATGGTGACCCGCTTAAAGATGTTTATGCCGCCAGCCGGGCGGTGTTCGTGATGAAAGGCGGGAAGGTGTACGAAAACGCAGCCAAAGGGTCGAAGCCGGGGTGGCGCTGAGGACACCTTGCGGCCTCCCGAGTTTGCGGATTCCTTGTGGGAGCGCAAAGAGCTTCCGATTGTCCGGCGGCTCGATCCGCTAGGATTTCCGCTGGAACTGGCGAGCAACTCCGAAGAGGTGATTGCGGCCGCCACGGAGAGTTGGGGTGAGTGCCGCCTCGAATTCGAGCGCGAGCCGGTCCGCGTGCGGGTGATCGTGGAGCCTGGCGGAGAGGGCTCGCCGCCCGAACCCGTCTACCGCTCGCAGCAGGGGATCCTCGCGATTGTGTCGGATCGCGACAACTTCGGCGCTTGCGATCTGGTTTCACGCTGCGCCTGGTGCCAGGTCTCGCCGCGCCTGGTGGCGAATCGGGCTCTGTTCCGCTGGTATTTTCTGGATGCCATGGTTTACCTGCTCCTGTCGCAGCGCGATATCGTTCTGGTGCACGCGGCGTGTGTAGCGCGAGAAGACCGTGGCGTGTTGTTGTGCGGCACTTCGGGATCGGGCAAGACCACGCTGGCGTATGCATGCGCACGCGCCGGCTGGACCTACCTGACAGACGACGCCACCGCGGTGCTTCAGGGTTCGCCGGAGCGCGTGGCGCTAAGCAGGCGGCGCGCGTTTCATTTTCGTCCGAATGCTGTGGACCTGTTTCCCGAGCTGGGAAGGCTGCCGCAGTCGATCCACCCCAACGGCAAACCGACGATTGAGGCGCCGGCAAGCGCACTGGCCGGAATCGCGAGCACCTCCCGATGCCGGCTCGCTTGCATCGTTTTCCCGGATCGCCGGGCCGCGCCTGGCATTCAGGAGATCGCCCCGGAGGAAGCGCTGTGCCGGCTCCAGCGCGAAATGCCGGATTTTGGAGAACCCGCGCGGAGCCGCCAGGAGGAGACGCTGGCGCATCTCGTAAGACTTCCTACATACGAACTGTGCTATCGGACACTCAGCGAAGCCGTAGCGCTTTTGGACGGCCTGTCCGTTGTATAATCCGCTAGTCCGCGCCGCCCGCCGGCGCGGACCTCGTAACAAATCAGATCAATAATTAAGGAGCGAACGATGTCCCAGAGACGATGGCTCTACGGAGCAGCCACCCTGTTGGTGGCACTGACGTTTACGGCAGAACGAGCGAAAGCGGACGATACTTCGTGTGGGAGCCTGCCCAGCTATTCGGCACTGAAGGCCGCTCTGGCTTCCGCAACGTCCACGGAAACCAGCGGGCTGAACAATAATATGTGGGCCACGATTGTAGACCGCGACGGCTATGTTTGCGCCGTCGCATTCTCCGGCACGAACCGCGGGTCGCAGTGGCCGGGTAGCCGCGTGATCTCGGCCCAGAAGGCGAATACGGCGAACTCCTTCAGCCTGGATGCAGGTTCGCGTAGCGGCGGTTCGGGGCAGGCCAGCGGTCTGGCGCTCTCCACAGCGAATCTTTATTCAGCGGTGCAGCCGGGCGGCAGCCTGTATGGTTTGCAGGCCAGCAACCCCGTGGATACGGGTGTGGCGTACAAAGGCCCGGCCAGCAACTACGGCACTGCCAATGATCCGATGGTGGGCAGCCGTATTGGCGGTGTCAACGTATTTGGCGGAGGAGTGGGGTTGTACGGCTCAGGTAGAATCCTCATCGGCGCGGTTGGAGTGAGCGGAGACACTTCGTGCGCGGATCACGACATCGCATGGCGCGTTCGGAACCTTCTTGGACTCGATCACCTCAGCGGTGTCGGGGGTGTTTCCGGCGACTCGGACCGGCCCGACAATATCATCTACGACATAACTCCTGCCCCGGAGGGGGGCACGGGGAACAGTGCCGGCGGTTTCGGCCACCCGAAGTGCATCAACACGGCCAATCCGGGCAATTTGCCTCCGGTGCAGCCGTAGGAGACGCCAGCGAGCGGCGGCCCGCAAGAGTACCCGCGACAGCCGCTCGCAACCCTTGATGCTCTATTCTTGTGGTTGTAACCCATGCGTCCGCCGAACCCCGAGTACCTGCGTTTGATCGCGCGTTATGACGAGCCCGTCCGGAAACTGGCCCTGGCCGCGCGAAAGCTGATCCTGGAAGAAGCGCCGCAAGCCAGTGAACTCATCTACGAGGTCTACACGATCGCAGCCCATTTCACGTTCACGGGCAAGGCTGGCGATGCGTTTGTCTTCACCACCACGCACACGAACTGGGTGAACCTCGGGTTCAATTATGGGTCGCTGCTGCCCGATCCGCAGAAGCGGTTACAAGGCGAAGGCAAGTGGATCCGGCACGTTCGAATTTCGAAACCTGGAGATCTCGAAGCTCCAGGGGTCCGCGAACTCGTTGGGTCTGCCATTGCGGTGGCCGAACGCGGCGACGGGAAAAAGAAGGCAGCCGGCGCTTCGGTGGTACGAACCAAGGCCTCTGCTTCCCGCTCGCGGCGAACCTGAGTTTGCGGGTATACTGCGGTCATGACCAACACGCCCCCAAACTTCCGGCCGCGGTTTTGCTCTGTAGTCGCGGTTGCATTCGTGGCGCTCGGTTTGGCAATCGTTCCAGCCGCTGCCCAAGAGAAGGAGCAACCAACACTCAATGCTTCCGATATCGCCGACGGCATGAGGCTCTACCAACAAAAAGGCAATTGCCAGGCGTGTCATGGCTGGGCGGGTGACGGCCACAAAACCGACAGCCAAATGCCGGACGGCGCTAATTTGCGGGAGACCAAGCTTAATCGCGCCGGCCTGGTAACGGTCATCAAGTGCGGGCGGCTTAACTCACAAATGCCCGCATTCGACAAGTTTGCCTACAGTGACGGCCGATGCTACGGCAAGAAGCAGGCCGACCTGAGAGCGTACCCGACGCGCATGCCCGACCCTCCCGCAACTCTGCAGCAGCGCGAGATCGAACTGATTGCCGACTTCCTGGTAGCGAAGGTCGTGGGGAAGGGCCCCATGGATCACGCGAAGTGCGTGGAGTTCTGGGGCTCCGAAACGGACGCTTGTAAGGACTTCCCCAAATAAAGCCGGCCGAAAATCAATTCAGCGCAAAGACGAACAAGTAGCTGGAGTCCTGCAGGTTGTCGTATTTCACGGGATGCAGGTGCCGGCCGCTGGCTTGAACCGCGATAAATTGCTTGGGTCCGATCGCATACGTCACGGGGGCGCCCTTCAGCGCGGTGCCCACGTTGAAGCGCCACAGTTCTTCGAGCGTTTCGTCGTTATAGGCGACGACCCAGCCATCCTGCAGCGCAGTCAGCACCAAGCCACCCGCTGTGACCGTTGCGCCCGAGCGGATTTCGATATCCGTCACGGCTTTCGCGATGACCTTATGGTTGATCGTGTCGACGGCTGTGATCGAGCCGTAGTAGAGGTCGCTGTTGGTAGTGCGTTTCTCGCTGTTCTTCCGGTCGATGCCGCCATTGGACGAGAGGAACTTCGCCTCTGCGCCATTCTGTGAGAAGCAGCCTTCGACGCCCACACCGTAGGCAATGTGTTTAACGGGGTTATACGCCGTGGGCTGGTGGGCGACGCCGCCGTGCCAGGTCGGGCAGGTGCGCTTCTCCGGGTCGCCTCGCAGCGCCCGTGCTACCGGGTTGTAGGTCTGCACATCCAGCTTGGGGTTGTATTCGACCGGCTTCCCCGTCTCCTGATCGATTCCTTTTGTCCAGTTCAGATCGTTGACGTACTGAGCCGACTTGATGAACCTCCCGGTCGTGCGATCCAACGAATAGAAGAAGCCATTGCGCCCGAAATGGCTCACGACCTTGCGGTTCTGGCCGTTGATGACAGTGTCGTACAGCATGTGGACGCCGATCTCGTCGTAGTCCCACGAATCGTTGGGCGTGTATTGGAAGTGCCATGCCAGTTTACCGGTGTCGATATTCAGTGCCACGGCGGAATCGGTGTACAGGTTGTCTCCGGGACGCGATTGAGGGTCGTACTGCGGAACCGGGTTCCCGGTGCCCCAAATCGTGAGCTTGGTCGCGGGATCGTAAGAGCCTGTCTGCCAGATGCCGCCGCCGCCGGTCTTCCACGCGTTATTTTTATCCTTCCATGTCTCGCTGCCGGGCTCGCCGGGTTTCGGGATCACATACCAGCGCCAGAGCTCTTTGCCCGTTCTCGCTTCCAGGGCCGCGACCCAGCCCCGCGTTCCGGCGTCTCCCGCGCCATTGGCGATGAGGACCTTGTCTTCCGCGGTCAGCGGCGCCGTGTCGAAGAACTCCTTGTTGCCGAACTCATTGGTCGAGGCCATCATCTTGTCCCAGAGGATTTCGCCGTTGTCGCGCTTGACCCCAATCACGCGGCCGTCGGGAAGATTGGCGATGACCAGGTCTTCCCACAACGCCACGCCCCGCGTGCGCGAGGTGTTCCCCTGGTGCTTCACGCCGGGATCGGTGACCCAGACGAACTTTCCCTGGTTCGGATCGCGCGCATCGATTTTGTAAATCGTGCCCCAGCCGTCGGAGGTGTACATGAAACCGTTGTCAATCAGCGGATTCAGCTCGTTTTCCGGGCCATTCTGCCCCACATCCTGCATGCCGCCCAGCGCCAGCGCCCAGACCATCCGCAAATTCTTCACGTTTTCCCGATTGATCTGGGAAAGCTTGGAATACCGCGTGGAACCGTAGTCGCCGTTCATCATTAGCCAGTTTTGCGGCTCATTCTGGGCGTTCCGCAACCGGTCCCGGTTGACGGTCATAGTGTACTGGGCAAATGCCGTAAAACCGAGCGCGACAGTCAGGCCTCCGGCGAGGGCCGCCATTCTCATGCGTTTCCGCGGACTAGGTGTCATGATCTTCTCCCCTTGATGGTCATGGCGCCGCACAAAACGGCGCAAGCGGAAGAATATCAGAATCTCGCAGGCAGTGCATCCGCGTTCGGCAAGCCGGCCGGCCTCCGTCCGGCCAATCGAAAAAGCATTGACAGTGCATGTGCCCGCTCAGTATAATCCTCACCACTCTATGACGAGGAGGCAGACACGGTTATGGCCACCTACGGACTGCAAGTTAACGGGCAGTCTTCCAAAGTAACGATCGACGATCCAGCTACTCCGCTGCTGTACGTTTTGCAGGAGAATTTCCAACTGAACGGCCCCAAGTTCGGCTGCGGGCTGGGCCAGTGCGGCGCTTGCACCGTGCTGCTCGATGGAAATCCCATCCGCTCCTGCATCACCGCCATTTCTGATGCCGACGGGCACAGCGTCACTTCCATGGAAGGTCTCAGCGCCCTCGATGGCTTTGACCCGAACGCGCTGCATCCTATCCAGCAGGCGTTTGTAGCGGAGCAGGCCATGCAGTGCGCCTTCTGCATAGCCGGGCCTATGTTGTACGGTTATGCGTACGTCCGCAATAACTCGAACCCGAGCCGCGCCGATATCGAAAAGGCTCTTAGCGGTCTTTTGTGCCGGTGCTGTTCCCACACGCGGATGCTGAACGCGATTCAGCGTTATGCCCAGGGGAATTTCCGATGACACCAAAAAACTCTTCCAAACTCGACGGCGCTCAGCCGCTCTCCCAAGAAGCAGTTGAGGCCCTGGATTTCCTCGATCCTTCTCGCCGCGACTTCCTGAAAAAAGCGGGCATCATGATGATCGGCTTCACCGCCGGCACCGCCGCCCGCACGGCCCGCGGGCAGAGCCCGATCAACCCCTCGGGCAATGTCGACACCACTCAACTCGACAACTGGGTCGCTATTGGCGCCGACGAGAGTATCACGGTTCTCGCCGGTAAGTGCGAAATCGGCACCGGTATGCGCACGGTGCAGCATCAGCTCGCCGCCGAGGAACTGTCGGTGCCCATGGACCGCATTACGCTGGTCCTGTGCAGGACAGGAATCACTCCCAATCAGGGATACACCGCCGGCAGCTTTTCCACCTGGACTCAATTCGGCGCCGGCGGGCTACGCGCTGCTCTCGATACCGCGCGCGATGCGTTGTTTCAGTTGGCATCCCAATACCTCGATGTCGACGTTAGTCAGCTTACGGTCAGCAATGGCGTGTTCTCGGTCAAAGGTGGCGACCCGACCTACACAGTGAGCTACGGGCAATTGGTCCAGGGACA
>PSRJ01000031.1 GCA_003175985.1 Terriglobia bacterium | reverse complement strand
CGACATCGAGCGCCCGCCCGCCACCCCTGCGCGAAAGCACCTGGTCCGTCGCCGATTGCCATAGCGAAGCCTCACGGCTGCGGAAATGTCGTTTGCTCGCCATAATTTCCTTTCCGAATGGAGTGACGTTCAGCGGAGCCGCGCTACACCGACATGATGGCCCGCATCAGATCTACCATACCAGCGCCTTGGAAGTTTCGCTGGCGGCCCAGATCGGTCGCGGTCTTCATGAGAACCTCTTTGACAGCCTGCGGGTCGCCGCGGTATTCCCGGTGGACGGAAAGGAACGCCGCGATCGACCCCGAAACATGAGGCGCCGCCATGCTGGTTCCGCTCTTCTCTTCGTAGTGGTATTTCTTCTGCGCCGAGTCGAACTGAATGGAGCAGGAGATGACCTTTTCGCCGGGCGCTACGAGATCGGGCTTCAACCGTCCGTCACCGGTGGGCCCTTTGGAGGAGAAATAGGAGACGCCATAGCGGTGGGGGGCCGATTTGTGCACCGCCCCTACGCTGATCGCCTCCTCGGTATTGGCTGGATCGGCCACGGAAAGCTCCAGATACATCGGTACATCGCGGCCTTCCACTTTCGCCACTCCGTAACCGGCGTTACCGCACGAGACCACCACGATGATCCCGGAATTCACCGTGCGCCGCACCTCCTGGCACAACGGGCTGAAGCCGCAGCCATACCATTTCGGGTCGAACGGGTAGCCCAGGCTCATATTGACGCCATCCACGCGGATCTCTCGGCTGGATTGATTGATCTTGCGCAAATGTTCGAGCCCGAGAATGGCCGCGGAGGCAGCGCCGTTGCCCTGGTCATCGAGAACTTTCACGTTGATGAGCCGGGCCATCGGCGCGACTCCCGAAGGGCAGCCATCCAGCGGATCGATGCGCGGTTCGTCGGCGTTTTCCAGGTACGTTGCCGCCAGGTACGGGTCGCCCTCCTTAGGCTGCGGCGGTGCGCCGGCGATAATGCCGGCCACGTGGGTGCCATGGCCGAACCGGTCCTCTTCGGTGGGCGAAGCGGAGAAATTCTTGCTGAGCTGCTTGTCAATATTGTCGTAGAGCTGGAAGTGCGGGTGGTCGTATCGAATGCCAGTGTCCATTACCGCCCAGGTGATCCCCTTGCCTCGGGCGTCAAACGTGCGCCAGCAGGCGCTGGCCTTGATTGTGTCGCAGGATTGCAGCAGGTGCGCCTGGCATTGCTCGTCGAGCCAGATCTGGTAGACATCCGGGCTCGTAGACAGCGCTTGAATGTCCTCCGGGCGCAGCGACGCGAACAGGTAGAAATCGCTTTCGCGAACGTTCGTTGGGTAATCAAGCGCCGCGATCCACTTCTTGATCGCCGCTTTCGCGGGTCCCACGCCTTCTTCGGGTTTTTCACGGGACTCGACCAGGTTAATGATGACGTTGATGGTGGCGCCGGGCTGTCCTTTTGCAGCTTCGATGGCTTGCTTGACGGGCGGCGCAATGATATAGCTGATCAGCTTGGGCTGCTGGCTGGCGCGATTTTCCGGATTATCCATGGGGATGTCCTAAGATTGCTGGAAGTCTGCGAAGACGGGGCACACGGCTTGCTCACGCGCGCGGTTCCGAACAGAGCCGCGGCCGTGAGGGAGCGGTTTGGCGGCACCCTCTTTCAGCATCCTGCTAGCGTCCCAGAACGCGCGCCTGAATTGCAAGGAGTGGGGCAGGTACGAGACCCACCCCACGGGTTAGGCTAACGGAAGCGGGATGCGAGCACGGTGGCCGGATGGACGCGCACCGAGGCAGACAACTCCCGCTCGTGAACGGATTGGGGAAGCTGGCGTCCCACGCTGCCGGTGCCCGGCCAGACTTGCGCCAGGAAGTAGCGATCGCCGTAGCGATGGAAGACCAGTTTCGCCGTCCTCTCTTCGCTGTTCGCCTGGACGCCATTCGTGATCGCTATCCCTCCGGCGTGCTGGTCGGCCGACTTGATGATCAGCGCTGGGGAAGCCGCCGAAGCTCCGGTTACTGTATACTCACCCGCCGGCAACGTTTGGTTCCCTACCGCAAACCCGAATGGAATGGTAGCTTTCAGTTCCAGAGAACTCTGAGCCAAAGCCGCGGTAGCCACGAGTGCCGTCAGGAAGGAAACTCGCAAGAAGTTGTTTTTCATTTTTGACCTCCACTGGGGTAAGCGTAAGAGCGTCTCAAAAACTCCCACGGTTCTTTTCCGTGGTTAACTGGGGCGGCCTGGTAAGTACTAAGATAGTGTCAGTTAACACTAACCCGGCCCACCCCCGAGAACTGCTTGTGACGGCGTCAATTACCGGAATAAGGCCGGAACCCGCACGCGGGAGCCGATAGCGCGGTTCGCCTAACCAAAGATGTATTGAGCAGCCGCGCACCCCATTGTAAGTTGATGTAAGCAAAGGCGGTGCCTGTGAGCGACAATCACTACGACAGAGAGAACAAACCCACCAACGAGCGGCGTATGAAACGCCGGTTCCTCATCGAGCAGGAGGTCCGCTACAAGATGCTCTACGGGCAGCGCATTGCGGAAACGGGGGCGGGGAAGACCCTCAACATCAGCAGCAGCGGCGTCTGGTTCACTACGGAAAACATGCTGACCATCGGCATGCCGGTGGAACTCTCGATGAACTGGCCGGTCCTGCTGAACGATAGTTGTCCCATGAAGCTGATGATTTACGGCTGCGTGGTGCGCAGCAACGAGAAAGGCGCGGCCGTCGCCATCGAGCGCTACGAATTCCGCACCCAGGGCCGCTCGTTTCAACAGCCCGTGATGACACCCGCCATCGAGATGCGTCTTCCGGGATAACGGCTACTTCGGCTGCGGAAGAATCTCTTCCAACGTGGAATGCAGGTAGCGAGCCGCCTTGGCGGCGGATTCCCGCGCTTCCGCCGATTTTCCTTCCCTCGCCAATTTGCCGGCCTTCTCGCGATATAGCAGGCCGAGGTTCATATCGAGCAGGCGGCGCAGTTCGGGAATGGGCTGCGGATTGTCATCGACATTGAGGTACAGATAGCGATCGTTATTGATGTTGCGGCCGCCTCCCTTGCGCACGACGAGCAGGGACGCCGATTGTTTACCCCGGCGGTCGCCTCCCGCGCCATCGCCTGCTTCAAGGGCGGCGAACAATTTCTCTGCGAGTTCGCCCGCCGTGGTTTCGAATGCACGGCCCATCGCCTCGACTACCTGGGGACCGGCCAGGATGTTGCCTTGCGCCGACCATGTCCTGCCCTGCCGGTCTCCGGCCCATGTGGGCGCATTCGGGCCGGTGTACGCAGCAATTTGGCCGTGACGATCGACAATCGCTACCTGGCGCCCGTCTTTGCCTTCGAAGGTATCTTCCGCGAGAAGCTTCTCGAGAACCTGCCTTGCCGCCAGCCCCTGCCGCAGCAATTCCAGACCGCGCGGGCCGTAACCCACATTCACGCTCGCCTGTGTCGCGACGGCGCCGACACCCGCTTCGGCCCATGGGACCACAGCGCCCACGGAGAAGTATTTGGAAGCTACCGCCACGCCCCAATCGCCGTTGGCCGCGTCATAGCCCACGATGGAAAAGGTGTTCACGTCGGCAGCGTGCGCGGCCAGCGCGGCCAACAACAGGGCAAATACCGGCCTCATACGTAAATTGAATTGTAACCGCTCTTTGGTAGAAGATAGACGGCATGGTGAAACACCTGCTGTTTGCCTGTCTTCTGTTTGAGGCGATTGCCTCGGCGCAACAAGCCAACGACTACAGCGACCCCAAGGCCTGGATCTGCCGCCCCGGCGGCCACGATGCCTGCGATGTGGACCTCTCTACCACGGTAATCGCGCCTGACGGGAAACTGACGCGCGAATCCTGGACCGCCGATGCGAACGCGCCCGTCGATTGCTTTTACGTATATCCGACGGTCTCCACCGACGCGACGCCCAACAGCGACATGGTCGCCGACGAAGCGGAACGCAACGTCATCCGCCAGCAGTTCGCGCGCTTCGCTTCCAAGTGCCGCCCGTACGCGCCAATGTACCGGCAAGTCACGTTAGCCGGACTGCGGAGTCTGATGGCCGGCCCGGGCGGCGCGGGGCTCGCTCTCGCGCACGGGCTGCAGTACGACGACGTACGCGATGCCTGGCGCTACTATCTCGAGCACGACAACCGGGGCCGCGGCTTCGTACTCATCGGCCATTCGCAGGGATCGTTCATTCTGGCCGAACTGATCCGGCAAGAGATCGACGGCAAGCCGGTCGCCGCGCGCCTGGTTTCCGCGATCCTGTTGGGCACAACGCTGGCGGTTCCGCGCGGCAAAGACGTAGGCGGCGCCTTCCCGCATGTTCCGCTGTGCCATGCGCCCGCGCAAACCGGTTGCGTGATTACGTACGCGTCGTTCCGTGCCACGTCGCCACCTCCGGCCAACACTCTCTTCGGCAAGGTCAGCGACACCACGATGGAGGCGGCTTGCACCAATCCGGCCGCGCTGGGCGGCGGCTCCGGGGAACTGCACGCCTACTTCTCTTCGGCGGGCCGCACTATTATGAGCGCGGCGCCCGCGAAGTCCTGGGGCGACTCCGGCCAGCCGATCGAAACACCCTGGGTGAGCTTTCCGGGCTTGCTGACCGCCCGGTGCGCCTCAAATGAAAACGCCAATTACCTGGAGGTCTCCGTACACGCCGATCCGGGCGCGCGGCGGCCGGCCGACATCATCGGCGATCTCACACCGAACTGGGGTCTGCACCTGGTGGATGTCAATCTCGCGATCGGCAACCTGGTGGACATCGTGGGACAGCAGGCGAAGGCCTACCTTGCTGGCCGTTGACAGCATTCGATAATTTCACCAAGTAACGCGGTTTTCACTGAAATGTGGGGCGGTCAATCCTGGCCGCAGCCGCCTTTCAGGCGGCTCTCCCTCTTGGTTCGTGAGAAGTTCTTCGTGTCACAAACGCCACCTTTTAAATGCGGCACCGTTTGCACGGCACTCTTCCGGCACATCGAGTGTTCCCTCCAGAGAGCCTGGTCGCGGAAGCTCACCAGCATCCGTAGTCGAGCGCGGCGGGCCGCCTGAAAGGCGGCTGCGGCCAGGATTGACCGCCCCACAAGTGCACCCGGACCTCGATCCCGCTAATGCCCTACTTCAGTCGTTTCCTGAGATCTGCAACAGGTCTTCCGCCGCCGTCCCCTTGACCACCGCGTCCGCTTCTTCGGCCGTGAATTTCTCCACTTTCGAGGAGATGTTCATCGAGCAGAATTTCGGGCCGCACATGGAACAGAACGCGGCGTCCTTGAAGCCTTCCTCGGGGAGTGTCTCATCGTGATACGCCTGCGCGGTCTCGGGGTCGAGCGATAAGGCGAACTGCTGCTTCCAATCGAAACGGTAGCGCGCCCTCGAAAGAGCGTCGTCGCGGTCGCGCGCACCGGGGCGTTTTCGAGCGATGTCGGCGGCATGCGCCGCAATCTTGTAGGCGATGATGCCGGCCTTCACGTCGTCGCGGTTCGGCAGCCCCAGGTGCTCTTTGGGCGTGACGTAGCACAGCATCGACGCGCCGTACCAGCCGATCATGGCCGCGCCAATCGCGGAAGTGATGTGGTCGTAACCGGGCGCGATGTCGGTCACCAGAGGCCCCAGCGTGTAGAACGGAGCCTCGTCGCACATCTCGTTCTCTTTTTGCACCTGCAGCTCGATCTGGTCCATGGGAATGTGGCCCGGGCCCTCGATCATCACCTGCACATCGTATTCCCAGGCCTTCCTGGTCAGCTCGCCCAGCGTCTTCAACTCGGCAAACTGAGCTTCGTCGCTGGCATCCGCCACGCTGCCGGGCCGCAGTCCGTCGCCCAGCGAAAAGCTCACGTCGTGCTTCTGAAAGATCTTGCAAATATCCTCGAAGCATTCGTAGAGCATATTCTGCTTGTGGTTTTTGACCATCCACTCGGCCAGGATGGAGCCGCCGCGGCTGACGATGCCGGTGACCCGCTTGGTTGTGAGCGGGATATATTGCACCAGCACACCGGCATGAATCGTCATGTAATCCACGCCCTGCTCGGCCTGTTCCTCGATTACCTCAAGCATCACCTGCCTGCTCAGGTCCTCGACGCGGCGTACACGGGAGAGGGCTTCGTAAATCGGCACTGTCCCGATGGGCACCGGCGAAGCCGCGATGATCGCCTTGCGGATGGCCGGAATGTCGCCGCCGGTCGAGAGGTCCATCACGGTGTCGGCGCCGTATTTTACCGAATACCGCAGCTTTTCCAATTCTTCTTCGATGTTCGAGGTGACCGCCGAGTTGCCGATATTGGAATTGATCTTGCATTTCGACGCCACTCCGATGCACATCGGCTCCAGGTTCGTGTGGTGGACGTTGGCGGGGATGATCATCCGCCCGCGAGCCACTTCGGAGCGGACGGTCTCCGGGGTGAGATTTTCCCGCCGCGCGATGTATTGCATTTCCTCGGTGATGGCGCCCTTCCGGGCATAATGCAACTGCGTGCGGATCTGGTCGTTCTGACGTTTGGTTACCCACTCTGTGCGCATAAGAACTCCTCAAAGGAGTGTTCAGCTTTCAGCGATCAGCTATCAGCAGGCGCTGAAAGCGGATGGCTGACGGCTGATCGCTCGATTATTTCTTCTTCTTGGGTTTCTTGGTTTCCTTCTTGGGACTTCGGTCCTTCGCCACGGAAATCCTCCCTTACGTTGAGATTATACTCGCTAACCCGCGGCTCCATTCTTCACTTCGTAACGATGGCCGCGCCATTTGATCGTACTACCGAACGCGGAGGAAAACATAGCGATGAGCCAGAGCCAGGTCGCGAGCGGCACAGCCGCGGCGTGCGCCCACCCGTAGCGCCGGAACCATGCCGCATATTCGGGGAGGGCCAAGCGCGCCAGCGCGGCCCGGCGCGCGCCCTTCCACATTCCCGGAATCAATTGCGCGGCCAGCATCCACCAGCCCGCGGCATGCCCTTGAACGCCGGCGATCACGCACGCCGCCATCGCGCCGCAATAGAAGACGTGCGCCGCCAAACCGGTTTGCCACTGGCGGCGGTTGTAGATGCGCGTGAGCATCAACTGGCGCCGCATCCAGGGGAACAGGGCGCGAGGCGAAATCTGTTCGCGGCTGGGCACCAGGGCGCCGGGGGCATACGCGATCTTCAGCCCGGCGGCGTGAATGGCGGCGCTCAATGCGTAATCGTCGCTGATGGTGTTCTTCCAATACTCCGGCACGCGCGCTTCGGCGAACGTTTCCCGGCGGATCGCCATGGCGCCGCCCCATGCGAACCGGTTGTCTCCCGGGCCCATCGTTCCCGCGGCGACGGCATCCCAGACCCCACGCAGCAATGGCCAGAACCCCGCCGGGCTGGGAGTGAACCAGCGAAAGCCGGTGGCAGCACCCACACCCTCTTCGGCCAAAGGCGCCACTAACGCCCGCAGCCACCGCTTGGTGACACGCCCATCGGAATCGGCGAACGCGCAAATTTCGCTGCGTTTGCGGGCAAAGTGCACCGCTGCCGCCAGATTCTG
>PSRJ01000371.1 GCA_003175985.1 Terriglobia bacterium | reverse complement strand
ATGATGTCTTCCACCGTGGACTCTTCCGGCATGTTGATGGTCTTCGAAATCGCGCCGGAAATGAACGGCTGCACAGCCGCCATCATGCGCACATGACCCATGTAGTGAATGGCACGGGTGCCGTTTTGCGGCCGGAAACTGCAATCGAAAACGGCCAGGTGCTCGGGTTTGATTTGGGGTGCGCCCTCGATCGTGCCGGTGGAATCGATGTGGGTGACGATCTGTTCCACCTGGTCGGGCGAGTAGCCCAGCTTGATCAACGCTTGCGGCACGGTATTGTTGACGATTTTGATGACGCCGCCGCCAACCAGCTTCTTGTACTTGATCAACGCCAGGTCCGGCTCGATCCCCGTGGTGTCGCAATCCATCATGAACCCGATGGTTCCCGTGGGTGCGATCACCGTCACCTGCGCGTTCCGGTACCCGGAGCGGCGGCCGGAATCGTACGCGTCATCCCAGCATTGCTGCGCGCCTTGAAAAAGCGCGGTGGGCAGCAGATTCCGATTGAGCCGTCCGGCCGCATCGCGATGCATGCGTATCACTTCCAGGAAGGGCTGTTCATTCACCTCATACCCGGGAAAGGGACCGGTGGTGGCGGCGATGCGCGAACTCGTCAAATATGCCTGGCCACACATTACAGCGGTGATCGCGCCGGCGTATTCGCGCCCCTGATCGCTATCGTAGGGAACTCCCATAGACATCAGCAGAGCTCCGAGGTTGGCGTAACCCAATCCCAGCGGACGGAAGTTGTGCGAGTTCTCGCCGATTTTTTGGGTAGGGTAGCTGGCATTGTCTACGATGATTTCCTGCGCCATGATCATGGTGTCCACGGCATGCCGGAATGCTTCGACATCGAACTGGCCGTCGGGACCAACGAACTTCATGAGGTTCAGCGAGGAAAGATTGCAGGCCGAATCATCGAGAAACATATACTCGGAACAGGGATTCGATGCATTGATCCGAGCGGTATTCTTGCAGGGGTGCCAGCGGTTGACGGTGGTATCGAACTGCATTCCGGGGTCGCCGCACTGATAGGTCGCCTCCGCTATCTGCTGCAGCAGGTCGCGTGACTTGTAGCGGTTTACCGGCTGCCCGGTGGCCACGGACTTGGTCCACCATTCGCCATCCTGCGCAGCCGCCTGCATGAAATCGTCGCTCACGCGAACGGAGTTATTGGCGTTCTGGAAGAAGATGGAGCTGTACGCATCGCCATCGAGGGAGGAATCGTACCCGGCCTCCACAAGTGTATACGCCTTCTTTTCCTCCTTGGCCTTGCACCAGATGAACTGTTCGATATCCGGATGATCGGCGTTGAGGATTACCATTTTGGCGGCGCGGCGCGTCTTGCCCCCCGATTTGATGACACCGGCAAACGCGTCGAAGCCTTTCATGAAGGACAACGGGCCGGAAGCGCGGCCTCCGCCGGAGAGTACGGCATCCTCTTCCCGTAGCGGTGAAAGGTTGCTGCCGGTGCCGGAACCCCACTTAAATAACATGCCTTCGGTCTTGGCAAGGTCGAGAATGGATTCGAGCGAGTCCTTCACCGAAACGATGAAGCAGGCCGAGCACTGGGGACGTTGCACGCCCGACTCCAGCTTCGCCACTCGATCCTCTTTCTCGTCGTAAATCCATCCATAACCGCGCGCCTCCTTAACGCCCACGTTGAACCATACCGGCGAGTTGAAGCAGGCTTTTTGGGTCAGCATCAGGTGAGCCAGCTCGTTCCTGAAGTTTTCGGCATCCTCCGGAGCGCGGAAATAGCGATCCTTGATGCCCCACCCGGTAAGGGTGTCTACCACGCGCTGGACGAGTTGCGCCACACTCGTCTCGCGTTCCGGAGAGCCCAGCTTTCCGTAGAAGTACTTGCTCGCAACGATGTTGGTGGCCGTCTGGGACCAGTCGGCCGGAGCTTCAACGTCGCGTTGTTCGAAGATGACCGACCCTTTGTCATTGCCAATAGAAGCAGTACGGGTCTCCCATTGCGCTTCATCATAAGGGGTTTTGCCAGCTTCCAGGCGTGGGGTAAAGTACCTCGGAAACGCAACGCCGGTTCGCGTTTTGGCAGTGGTTTTGGCCTTCAACGCCTCTATTCTCGCACTCAAATCAACGGTAAGCTGACCCATTGGAATCCTCTCCTGGCTAAGGCGCCTCCGTAATCTTGCCCCAATATATAGTATAACGTCAAGACTTTTATCTATATGCAGGGTGTATAGGTTACAAGCCGGAGACAGCAGTCTGGGATCTGACGCCGTCTTTAGGCCAAAATCGGGGGATCAGGCAGCCGAGAATCCAAAGGAGCCGGAAGCAGTTTTGCGGGGCAGGGGATCGTAGTGGCGGCGGGCGGAGGCGATCACCCGCTCCACCTCATCGCGCTGGAAAGGCTGTGACAGAACATCGTATCCACCACGATTGAGAACTTCGGACCAAAGATATTCGTCGGCGGTGGGGGACGTAACAATCAACTGCGGAGGCCGGGTCATGCGGCGGAGGCTTTCGAGCACTTTTCGCCAATCCCACTTGCCGACATCGCACGTAGTGATCACTACTTGAACGGGATCCCGGGTCAGATGATGGAGAGCGTGCTTGCGATCATGGGCCTCCAAGAGGCGCCATCCGGCATCGCGAAAGACTTCGCGCATAAGCAGCCGGCCGTCTTCATATTCGCCGAGTAGCAGCGCACAGACAAGATGATCGTCTTTCCGTTTCATGACGACACACTTCTATTGCGAATATCAGCTCGGGAAGTAGCGAACTCGCCAATTTCGCCTGATTTTAGCTTACAGGGCGGGGTCGAATCGCACAATAAGAAATGTGACCGCGCGGCTGCGGGCAGTGAAGAGATGCACATTTGGGTTCGCAATATTGGTTGGGGCCAATAAGAATGTCTCTCCAAAACATTTCAAGGAAACCGGGAGGTTCGCGAGCCGGGCGGTGGTACACTCGAAAACTTAATGGAGGCAGGTGGATGCATCGTGTATTCGTCGGAGCGCTGGCAGTAGCGGCGGCAGTCTACGGACAACAAGGGACGCCAGCGGCCGGAGAGTGGCGCGTCAACGGAGGAGATGCGGGCAGCACGCGGTATTCTCCGCTGGACCAGATCACTCGAAGCAACGTGAAGAATCTCCAGGTAGTCTGGCGCTGGAAGGCGCAGAACATGGGCCCCAGTCCGCAGGCAGCCTGGGAAGTGACCCCGTTAATGATCGGCGGAAAGCTATACTTCACCGCGGGTACCGGGAGGACCGTCGTGGCTGCCGATGCGGCCACGGGCGAGACCCTTTGGATCTACCGTGGCGACGACACGGAAGAACGCGGCGCCGTGCGCGCTAACAATCGGGGCGTCACGTATTGGACTGACGGACGCGGCGATGAGCGCATCCTCTTCGTGACACCTGGTTACCAACTCGTCGCCCTGAACGCCAAGACTGGCCTCCCGATCGCGAGCTTCGGATCCAGCAGCCATGTCGACCTGTGGCAAGGTTTGGACCGCCCGGTCGTGGAGAAAGGCACAATCGGCGCTACCTCACCCCCGATCGTGATCCGGGATGTGGCGGTAGTGGGGGCCGCGCTGCGGGTAGGCGTGGCCCTGCCCAAGAAGGACAACGTGCCGGGATACATTCGCGGCTATGACGTCCGCACAGGCAAACTGCTTTGGACCTTCCATACCGTTCCCCAAGCGGGAGAATTTGGCAACGAGACGTGGGGCAAAGATGCTACCGGACGGGAATCGTGGAAGTTCACCGGCAACACGGGCGCCTGGGGGCCGCTCACGGCGGACGAAGAACTGGGATATGTTTACATTCCCGTGGAAGCTCCCAGCGGCGATACTTATGGCGGTCAACGCCCCGGCGCCAACCTGTTCTCGGATAGCGTTGTGTGCCTGGATGCCAAGACAGGAAAACGCGTATGGCATTACCAGCTCATTCACCACGAGATGTGGGACTTCGATATTCCGGCCGCTCCGATCCTGCTCGACCTCAACGTGAACGGGAGAAAGATCAAAGCTCTGGCTCAAGTAAACAAGACAGCTTTCACTTTCGTTTTCGACCGTACCAGTGGGCAGCCGGTGTTTCCGGTCGAGGAGCGGTCCGTTCCCAAGGGCAACGTTCCCGGCGAGTGGTACTCTCCGACGCAACCGTTCCCAACCAAGCCGGCTCCCTTCGACCGGCAGGGCGTTACGGAAGCCGACCTCGCCGACTATACGCCGGAAATCAAAGCAGAGGCATTGAAGGCCGCGTCGCAGTACGTTCTCGGTCCCATCTTCACGCCGCCGATTATCAAAGACGCGGGCGGTAAACTGGGAACGCTGCAACTGCCGGGGGCCGGAGGGGGAGCAAATTGGATGGGCGGCTCGGTGGACCCGGAAACCGGAATCCTGTATGTGCCATCGGTAACCAGCCCGTACATCTCATCGCTTCAGCCGGGTGGCACGCGGTCGGAGATGCCTTATATTGCCGCGGGGGGTCTGGGTGGGCCGAACGTGATGGGCGTGCCGCTGATTAAAGGCCCCTATGGGCGTATCACTGCCATAAACCTGAACACGGGCGATCATATGTGGATGATCCCGAACGGGAAGCCCCCGGAAAGCCTGCTAAACAACCCCGCGCTCAAGGGAGCCAATATCGACGCCAGCAACTGGGGCGGGGCACAGCGTTCCCCAATCCTCGTCACCAAGACTCTGCTGTTCGAGGGGAGTAACAGTCTGCGGGTAATCGACAAGGCGACCGGCCAGTTGATTCAAGAGATGGATCTGGGAGCGAATCTGACGGGCGGAACCATGACCTACCTGGTGAACGGCAGGCAGTTCCTGGTGGCTGTTGTCGCGGGCGTGCAGGGCAATGGCGGGGAATTGGTGGCGCTGGCTCTGCCGCAGCCGCGCGCGGCCGGCCGCGGCGGACGCGGAGGCAACGCGTCCCCTCCGCCGGAGAATTAACCGTTACATTTCGTGAAATTCGACCGAGCGCGCGAACCGCACGGCCGGATTCTCACGGAGCTGCGCCAGCACCGGTTCCGGAACTACCTCATCAGTCGTCACCAGCGCCAAAGCTTCGAGGGGTTCGTCAGGCCTTAACGAAGCATCGCGCCGGCCGAGAGAGAAGTTTGCGATGTTGATACGGTTGCGTCCGAGCACGGTGCCCACGTGCCCGATCACGCCCGGCACGTCCTGATTCTTCATAAGCGTCAGAATCCCCGCGAGCGCGGCCTCGCATTGGATGCCATCCACCTGGAGGAGACGCGGTTTGTCGAAAACCACGGCCCCTTCCGCCGAGGTGATTCCTTTATCGGTTTCCAGCTCGATGCGTATGGTGTCGGTGTGAGTGGCGCGCTTTTCATGGCGTTCAGCCACGTTCCAGCCGCGGCTTTCCGCAATCTGCATCGCGTTGACCAGGTTGACGCGTTCGGAAGTAGAGCGGCTGAGGACACCCGCCAGCCCGGCGCTGCGCAAAAGGTTCGTGTTGCTGTCGGCCAGTTTGCCGAAATACACCAGCCGCACAGTGCCCGGGTTGCCGGAGGCAATGTGCGCCGCAAATGTGCCGAGCCGCTCGGCGAGAGTGACGTAAGGCCCCAGGGCGCGGTACTGTTCCCGCGTCATTTTCGGCATATTGACCGCATTGATCGCCACTCCTGTTTTGAGGTATTCGACGACCTGCTCAGCGATACGCACCCCGACGATTTCCTGTGCTTCTTCGGTGGAGCCGCCAATATGCGGCGTAGCCACCATGCCATCGGCATTCCATAACGGATAGCCGGGCGGCGGCGGTTCCGTGGAGTAGACGTCCAGGGCGGCGCCCGCCACCTTGCCGGAAGCCAGTGCCTGCTGGAGCGCCGCTTCATCCACGAGCTCGCCGCGCGCACAGTTCACGATGCGCACTCCGGTCTTCATTTGCCGGAAGGCTTCATGCGAAAGCATTCCCTGCGTTTCCGGAGTCGCGGCGACATGAAGGCTGATGTAGTCGCTCCGGGCGTACAGGCGGGGCAGTTCGGCCAGTTCCACGCCGGCATCCTGCGCCAGCTTAGAGGTGACGTACGGGTCATGCGCCAAGATGGTCATTTCAAAAGCCCGCGCGCGTTTCACAACCTCCTGGCCGATGCTGCCCAGGCCGATAATGCCCAGGACCTTGTGGCGCAGCTCGTGGCCCATGAACTTCTTCTTTTCCCACTTGCCGCCGCGCGTGGATTGATCGGCACGCGGGATGTGACGCGCCATGGCGAGCATCAGCGCCAGCGTATGCTCGGCTACCGACACAGCATTACCGCCTGGCGTGTTCATGACAAGGACACCGGCTTCCGTGGCCGCGTCCAGGTCGACGTTATCAACGCCTACGCCTGCGCGCCCGATGATGCGCAGATTGGGCGCCTGCGCGATCACCTCTTTGCCCACTTGCACGGCGCTGCGCACCAGCAGGGCATCGGCATCGGCCAGGTGCCGGCTGTATTCCTTTGGATTGGAGACGATCGTGTTCCAGCCAGGCTGGGATTGAAACAACCCGATCCCGGCCGGCGCAAGAGGCTCGGCAATCAAGATATTCATAGATCGTTTCAGGTTTAGGCGGTTACCGGCTGCCGGACCGCGACCTGTTCGTAGATCTCCTGAACAGCGGCCACGCCGGTACCGTACTTCACGGGAAATCCGTTGGCATTCAAAATGATTTCCAGGCCGGCGACCACCGCAAACAGATCGGTGAAATCGAAGTAACCCAAGTGAGCAATGCGGAAGATCTGGCCCTTCATCGAGCCCTGCCCATTGGCGATCACGGCGCCAAACCGGTTGCGGAATTCCTTGACGATGATCCCGGAATCCATGCCGGCAGGCGCTCTCACGGCGGTAGCTGAGGAAGCGGGAGAGTCGGGGGCGAATAATTCCAGCCCGAGGCTTACCACCGCGCGGCGTGTGGCGTGTGCCAGCATTTGCGCATTTTCCACGAGCTTGGTCATGCCCATCTGTTTGATGTAGCGCAGCGATTCGGCCAGAGCCAGAATCAGCGCAGTGGCAGGCGTCCAGCTCGATTCGCCGGCATCACCGCTTTTCTTTTCTTTCTTCAAATTGAAATAGTAGTGAGGCAGCGTGGACGTCTCGGTAAATTTCCAGGCCTTGGGACTGATGGACAGGAACGCGAGGCCCGGCGGGATCATGAACGCTTTTTGCGAACCGCCGATCAGAATATCCAGCCCCCAGGCATCAATATCGAGCGGCATCGTGCCGAGTCCGGTGATGGCATCCACTACCAGAATGGCATCGCTGTGAGAAACGGCGCGGCCCATGGCGCGCACATCATGCGCCGCGCCCGTGGAAGTTTCCGAGGCTTGCACGAATACGGCTTTGGCGGCGGGCTCGTGAGCCAGCGCCGCTTCCACCTGCGGGGCAGGAACCGACTTCCCGTAGGGCGCCGAAAGGACGGTGACATCGAGGCCGTATGCTTTTGCGATTTCGACCCATCGCTCGCCGAATTTGCCGGCCGAGCAAACGATCACCTTGTCTCCCTTTGAAAGGAGATTGGAGACCGCGGCATCCATCGCGCCGGTTCCGGACGCGGCGAACATCAGCACATCATTTGAGGTCCCCATCACTTCTTTCAGATCTGCAAGACAGGACCGGTAGGCTTTACGGAAATCTTCCGTACGGTGATGAATATCCGACGCCATCATGGCATGCAAGGCCGGCGGATACAGAGGCGTGGGTCCTGGTGTCAGCAAACGTTGTTTTCGGATGTGCATGAGACAACTTCGTCCTTTAGAATAACAGACATCATGCCCCTAATTGACCAGGTACAGCAGGATATGGTGGCCGCCATGAAGAGCCGCGACGAAGCGCGGCTGAGCGCGCTGCGGCTGATTAAAGCCGCCTTGATGAAGCAGAAGGTGGATTCTCCGAAGCCGCTGGATGAGGCTGCGGAGATGCAGGTCCTGAAGTCGTTGATCAAGCAGCGCATCGACGCCGCGGAGATGTTTCGCAAAGGGGGCCGGCCGGAGCAGGCGGCTAAAGAAGAAGCCGAGCGATCGCTAATTGAGAGCTATCTCCCGGCGGGGGCCACTGAACAGGAGATCGATGCCGCGATCGCCGAGGCGATGGCGGAGACGGGTGTGACTTCGCTCAAGCAAATGGGCGTAGTGATGAAGGCCGCGCAAGCACGCTTGAAAGGCAAGACGGTAGATGGCAAGGCTCTGAGCGACAAAGTGCGGTCGAAGCTGTCATAGGGCGTAGAGGACCGCAACCCCGGCTATCTCCGCCGGGCGCCGCCCACGAGAAGGTTCAAGTGGTCGATCACACCCCCCAGCGCTCGGGTCTGCGCAGTCAATTCCTCGCCAGCGGCGGCGGTCTCTTCAGAGTTGGCAGCGGTCTGTTGCGTGAGCTGGTCCATTTGTGAGATCGCGCTGTTGATCTGATCGATGTTGCGCGCTTGCTGAGCCGTATCTTCGGTTACCTGCTCGACCAAAGTTCGGGCTTCGCGTGTCTTGTTCGTAAGCGTGCCAAACGCTTTTGCCACATCGTCTACACGCTGCCGGCCCTCGGCGACGGATTGAAGAGATCCCTCGATTAGGGCAGCGGTATCTCTGGCGGCCTCGGCAGAGCGGTGCGCCAGGTTGCGTACCTCGTCGTCTACCACTGCGAAGCCCATGCCGGCTTCTCCGGCGCGAGCTGCTTCGACTGCGGCATTGAGGGCGAGAATATTCGTTTGGAAAGCAATCTCTTCGATCACACGAATGATCCGGCAGATCTTTTCGCTGGAATTACCGATGGAATGCATTGAGGCCACCATCTGTTGCAATTTTCCATTTGATTCAGCGATAACACTCCACGTGTCTTCCATCAGTGTAGCCGCGGAGCGTGAGTGCTCCGCGTTCTTGGCCGTAATCATGTTGATCTCTTTACTGGAAGCGGCGGTCTCGTTCAGGGAGGTCGCCTGGCGGCTGGCGGCGTGGGCCAAAGTCTGCGAAGATTGCGAAATCTGCGCCGACGCACTGGACATCTGTTCGGCGCTCTGGACGAGTTCGTCCGTGACCTGGTGCAGGCTGCGCGAAGCGCGCCGCGTGATCAGCCAGGCGAATATCGTAACGGCCGCGAGACCAACGATGAGGAGTGTGTAGATGGCAAGTTCGGCTTTTCGATCCTCGGCGGCGGCATCGGCCGTTTCCTTTTCATTTCTCTGGCGGATATCCGCCTGCATGCGCTGGAGAGTGTCCACGAGTCCGTCGTATGCGGGATTGGCCTTTTGAATGAGGTACTCCTGGGCGGCGGCGTAGTCGCCGCGGAGGAGGATCTCTATTATCCTGTTATGGGCCTCCGCGATCGGACGGTATCCGTCTTCCACGACCTTCTGCTGTGTGGCCAGTTGCCGGATCTTGGCGCCGGTGGCCTGCTGTACCTCCCGGGCGCGTGCGATGAGCTTCTCGATCTCGTCGGGATCTTTCTCCCGGACCAGACGTTGTGTGACGCTTTGCCCATCGGAGGCGATGTTAATCAGGGCGAACAGGGCGTCGTTGGAAGCATTCGCCTGCTCCGCGAGCGCCTGCGACTTGTTGACCATGCGGCGGGTTTGGTAGCTCAGAGATCCAGCAGTGAACAGTGTGCCCGCGATGAGGGCGCCCACCAGGACCTGCGTCTGGTACACCAAACCCCAGGTTTTCATGCGGTTGAACACGGCGCTTCTCCGTTCTTTACTTCAAATCCGCGACACTGAGTCCAACCACGATGGATCCGATCGGCTTTCCTCCATCCAACACGGGAAGCCCAACCTGGACCTGCTGCCTCCCCGTAGACTCATCCAACTCCACCGGCCCGATCCAGACTTTGCCGCTCATGGGCACGTCGTGTTTCTCTTTACCGCGATGGCACCACCATGTGGTTTTGGATAGAAACGCCACTTTGCCGCCGTCCGCACCCGAGACGAACACTTCTGTGATCTGCTCGTCCTTCTTCGTCTTCAGATAGGCTGCGACGCTGTTCTTGCTGAAAGAGCGAACAAATGGGTCGAGAAGGGTCAGCGTTTTCCAGTGTTCGTTAGTCATGGCTTTGGCCTCGGCCGGCGGGTTGGCATTGTAGTCCTTTACGGCAGCCACGATTTGCGGATCGCTGCCCCAGGCCTGCAATTGTTTGGCTTTCGATTCCACCTTGGCTCGAACGTCCGCGGCCGTACTCTCCGCGCGAGCATAATACGCTGCTTGCAGCGCCAGGAAAGTAATAACAAGGAATTTCGTGTGCATCAACATTTTGATCTCCATTTCGGTATTTTGTTACCGGGTTTCAAAACGAGTAACCGTGAAAGATGTATGCGTAGTCGGGGCTGACACCCGGCGTCGTCTTTCGAATGAACTCACCGGCGAACAGGTGGCCATACCCGGCGCCGAAAATCAGATGCTTGTGCTTCCAGGTGAGGAATACGTCCGCCTCACGGCCAACGTGCCGCCCCGCCGAGCCCGTCGCGGAACTGCAAACGGCTTTGCCCTGGCCGTTGTAAAGCGCGTCTTTCAGTTGCGCGAGCCAGATGTCGTCATACAACCCATTCACCGAGAGTGTTTTGGTGGCGGCGAACGTTGCCTGCCCTCGCAGGTTATGCACGTTGCGCCACCCGAACAAATCCTCATGACCGAATTTGTCGTGGTTGGCGGGGTAAAGCTGATCGAAAGTGCTTTCCCGTGTGGTGTCCTTCGGGTTCGCGGTCCCGGAAGCAAATTTGTATTCGGCCGAAAGGTCCAAGGCTCGCTTGTCGATTGTCCATCGCCGAGTGAGCGTTGAGACCCAGGCTGCCGCACGATGCCTTGCCGGACCGACCTTGCCGCTCTGCAATGCCCCCTCCACCGTATACTTGAGGCCGGGGCCGAGTGGTCCCGACAGCCGCGCTCCGAAGGTATTCACGCCCAACCGGTCGGTTCCGTCGGCAGTTTTTCCGCCGGTGAAGCCTCCCGGCCGGTTCTGATCGTGGCGTAAGTAGTAAACCTCGGCCAGGGATTTGTGGAAGGCCCCGGAAAACGAGTCGTATGTACCCCATACCCGATCGCCCAACACCGGATGGTTGAATTCTCCAATACGCACCTTTACGGGCGACACTACCAGGAATTCCCATTGCGCTCTGGGGGACCGGTAATACAGGCGCGCCATATCGAAGGTTCGCGAGAGGTTGCTCCACTGCGGCGAACCGATGAGCCGTGTGTCGCCATAATTGAGCATCTTGCGGCCGCCCATCATGCCGAACCCCTTCTTGCGATCGGGAAACAACTCAAAGTACGATTCGTGGAGATCCACCTGATCGCGCATCGTATTGGGCGCTTTGGGGCCGTACCAAGGGGCCCGGGAGTCCTGCGCCATGGCGGAGAACACGATCCACGGCGCCGGTTTGACCCGAACTCCCAAGCGCGTGCGGATGAGTCCAACGCTCAAATCCGGATCTTTGCCAAAGTTTTGTCCGCTCCGCGTTTCATAGCGGCCGCGCTGCTCAAAAGACAGCCGGACCATGCCTTCCGTCTGCTTGGATACCGTATCTCCGAGATGAGCAGGCAGGTCCCAAGTCTGAGCATGGCTCAAAGCCGCCGCCCACAGAAGCGTGGCAGCCACGTTTGCCGCGATGCGCGGCAGATTACAATTGTTCCGCATAATCAAGCCCCGTAGACCCTATCGGCACGCCCCGTGAAAACCTTAGGACACCGCTGAAAAAGGCCGTGCGACCACCGCTCCCCTCACGGTCACGGCTCGGTAAGCGCCTGCAACACCGTGCATTTCTGAGCCGCGCGCGTCAGCAAGCGGTTTTTGGCCATTTTTCAACATCCTCTTAGAGTTGCTCAGGCGACTTTTGGGCCTGGAGGTCGTAAAGAACGCAGCCTTGGGAATTTGCGGGGCAGATCGGAGTATGATGGCTTGGTCGGATGAAGTAACCGGACTGTCACCTCGAGGAGGGAACGAAATTGAACCGCTGGTTCCGCTTATGTGCAGCCGTGGTCGCCATGATGATGATCTCGAATCTGCAGTACGCCTGGACTCTGTTCGTCAAGCCGATCGTGGCCGACACGCATTGGAAACTGTCGGATGTGCAGTGGGGATTCACCATCTTCGTAGCGCTCGAAACGTGGATGATGCCGCTCTCCGGCTGGCTGATTGATTTACTGGGACCGCGCATTTTTATGACCGTGGCTGGCCTGATGTGCGGGGCCGGCTGGGCCGGCATGGGACAGGCCAAGACGCTACCGGAGTTGTATCTGCTTTACGCGCTGGCCGGCTTCGGCGCGGCACTGGTTTATTGCGGCTCGATGGGTATCGCGCTGAAGTGGTTTCCCGACAAGCGCGGGCTTGCGGCTGGCACCATCGCCGCTGGATTCGGCTCGGGCGCGGCCCTGTTCGTTCCGATGGTCGGGCACCTGATTCGTACACAGGATTACCACGCGGCTTTCCTATATACCGGCATCGTGCAAGGTTTCGTGATCATTTGCGCCGCGCAAATCCTGCAAAACCCGACCAAGACAACGGTTCTCGCGGCCGCACCCGCGAAAGTCCAGATTCGGCGGCAGCGCGAGGAATTCAACTCGCTCCAGATGTTGCGGACGCCGCATTTTTATCTGCTGTTCGCCATGGCCCTGATGATGGGAATAGGCGGCCTGATGGCGACGGCCCAAGTAGGTCCGATGGCCGACACGCTCAAGATCGCTCCTGCCGTCCTCACGCTATCTCTTACGCTGAACCCGCTCGCCAATGGCGCCGCGCGTGTTTTCTGGGGGTGGGTATCGGACCATCTGGGGCGCGAGCGGACTATGTTTATTGCGTTTCTTCTGCAATCGGTCTTTCTGCTGGGCGTAGTCACAGCCGGCCGCTTGTCGGCGGCCTGGTTCGTAGTCTGCATGGCGCTCGTGTTTTTCACTTGGGGGGAGGTATATTCGCTGTTCCCCTCCATCTGCGCCGACTGGTTCGGTGCCCGCAACGCCAGTTCGAACTACAGTTTCCTTTACAGCGCGAAAGGCGTGGCGTCGATTATGGGGGGCGGCCTGGCTGCGACGCTCTATGAAAAAACCAATTCGTGGAACTATGGTTTCGAGGTTTGCGCCGGGATGGCGTTGATCACGGCGTTTCTGGCCCTGGGACTGCGCAAGCTGCCGCTGCCGAAGAAGCAGGCAGGGACAGCAGCCTTGGCGGCTGGTAGCACCCGCACGCTGCAAGTGTCGGAGAACCGATAGGCCGCTGTTAACTGCCCAGCAGCGTGCCCTGCTGAATTCCGGCGGCTTGCGCAACATCGCTGGCGTTTGCCTTCTTTCCGTCTTCCAGCTTGGCTTTCAGCACTTCGATCAGGCCGCCCTGGGCCATAACCTGTACGCCTTGCGCGGTGACGCCCGTCACTTCACCAATCTTGCCGGGCACGTCGGCAAACCGGCGAAAGATGACCTTGCGGGCATCGAAGATCTGCAGCCGTTTGCCGTTGCAGGTTGTCCACGCGCCCGGGGCCGGATTGCACCCGCGAATCAGGTTATAAACCTGATCGACGGGTTTGGCCCAGTCGATCTTAGCCTCGGCCGCGCGGCACCACCCCTCATAGCTTGCCCGAGACTCATCCTGCGCGGTCTCGGTGTGCCTGCCGGAGACGACCAGGTCCGCGGCTTCCAGCATGGCCTGGACGCCCATGGGGAACAACCGGTCGAAATAGACGCTTCCCAGAGTATCGTCCGGGCCGATGGGAGTTCTTTTCTGAAGGACTACGGCGCCTTCGTCGAGACCGTCGGTGGGACGGAATATCGTCAAGCCGGTCTCGGTATCGCCCTTGATGATCGGCCAGTTGATCGAGCTGGGGCCGCGGTATTTCGGCAGCAATGACGGGTGATATTGAATCGTGCCGTGTTTGGGAATGCCGACGAACTCCTGCGGCGCGAATTGCGTAACGAAAGCCATGACGCCGATATCGGCGGTGGCTTCCTTCATGGCCTGTGCGGCTTCCGGATCCCGGAGCGACTTGAACTGGTGAACCCGCAGGCCTCTCTGCTGAGCCGCCGCGCGAAGAGCATCCGCCCGCGCGCCTTCTTTTTCAGGAGCGCAAAAGACGGCCGCTGCTTCGTCGCCCCGCGACAGAAAGGCTTCCAGCACGGCTTTGCCGAAATCCTGCTGACCGATGATCGCGATCTTCATCGCGCCCCTACGTCGCTGGTTTTGTGAGCGGCGGCAAAAGCTCCAGCGTCCCTCTTGGCGGCGATCTCCGGATCGCCCCAACCCAACACCTCGCGAAGTATTTCTTCGGTGTGTTCGCCGAGCAAGGGAGAGCGCTGGATCTTCGCCGGCGAAGCGGAGAGCTTGATGGGCATGCCGATGTTGTGCCATTTGCCGCGCTGCGGGTGATCCAGCTCGACGTACATTTCGCGTCCGCGCACGTGTTCATCGTTGGCCAGGTCTTCGGTGGACATAATGGGGCCGCAGGGAACATCCAGGTCGTTCAAAATCGCCATGAGCTCGCGCTTGCTGTAGTTCGACGCGAACTGATCGAGGAGGCTCCAGACTTCGTTCTGGTTCTTGCGCCGGTCGGCGATCTTGGCGAATCGCGGGTCGGCGGCGAGTTGGGGGTGCCCCACTTCAGGGCCGACTCGTTCCGCCAGGGCGTGCCAGACCGCCTCCTGTACCACAACATACAGGTA
>PSRJ01000299.1 GCA_003175985.1 Terriglobia bacterium | reverse complement strand
TTTTTTTAGAGGTTAGTCTCGCTTTGGTGGGAGTTGCCTCCCCGGCTTACTTCCAATATTAGTAGATTCCGTTTTTGGAATCAACAGAAATTTGTATTTTTTATTTTGCCCTGACCTCGATGCCAGCAAAGTCCTCTAGAATCTTTATGGTAGAGCAAATGTCCTCATCTCCGTGACCACCCGCTATGGCTGCGTGGAACAGTTGGCTGGTGAGTGAGGTCAGCAGAAGGGGTACGCCTAGTTCCTTTCCCGAATCCAACATGAGGTCGATATCCTTGCTCATCCACTTCACGGAGAAGTTGGCGTGGAAGTCGCCGCGGAAGACAAATGGCGCCTTGAAGCTGACCAGGCCGGACTTGGCGGCGCTGTTCTCCAGAATGTCGAGCATGAGTTTCGGGTCGATCCCGCCCTTAGTGGAAAGCACCATGCCTTCGTTGAAGGCCAGGAGAAGATTCGACAGAATCAGGTTCTGGCTCAATTTGGCCTGGAGGCCTAACCCCGGCCCGCCGCAGTAGTAGAGACGTTTCCCCATCGGTTCGAAGTAGGGCCGCACCCTTTCGAAGACCTGCTGGTCTCCTCCCACCATAAATGTGAGTGTGCCGCCTTCGGCGCCCGGTGTAGACCCCGTGCATGGGGCGTCGAGAAACTCCACGCCACGAGCGCGGAGTTCCTCACCGATTGCGCGGCTTTCCGCTGGACCGATGGTGCTGGCGTCGACGATCACCGTTCCGGCCTTGGCACCGTGAACGAGGCCGTTCTCGCCCAGGATGACCTGGCGCGACATCTTGGTGTCGCCGACGCAAAGGAAAATGCACTCGGCATTCTCCGCGACTTGCTTAGGAGTGTCACAAGCCTTGCCGCGCTCCTCAGCAGCCAGTTTGCTTGCCTTTCCGCCGGAATGGGACCAGAGCGCCACTTCATGCCCGGCGCGCAAAAGATTGCGGGCCATGGGATAACCCATGAGGCCCAGCCCGAGAAATCCAAGTTTTGCCATAGACAATGGATTGTACAATGAAGCGCGGTCAGGCGAAAAAACCCCGCCAGGTGGCAACGACCAGGGCATGTGTCACGACGCCCGCCCGGATACTGCCCGCTTCATTTCGCGCGTGTCCGCAAAACCATCCCAGAACGCCGGCGATGAGGGCCCAGCGCCAGTTCGGAAACGCGCGAAACCAGAGGTGGGCCGCGCCGAAGACGATGGATGTAATCACCAGGGCTGCGGCACGGCTCCAGACCCACTCCTCGAGCCAGTGCTGCAACACGCCGCGGAAAATGAATTCTTCGAATAGCGCGATCACCCAAAAGAATCCCAGAAATATGGCGGTGGTTTTCCAGAAAGGCGCAGCCGCCGGAGCGATTCGTACGGCGCGCAGCGGAAGCGCCAGGCAGGCAGCCACGGGGAGGAAGTACAGATAGTGCATCACTCCGATCCGCCACTCGCGGCCGTTGGGCACGAATCCATAACCGGTCTCGGGGACGCGCCGCGCGACCAGGAGAACCAGCACCGTGGCGCGGAACAGCCCGATGCGCCCCAGTATCGCGGCCATCTTAAGCGATGGATAAGGGTCGGGATAAATAGCAACGAGATAATTGCTGATCAGGACGGCGCCCACCAGCACCAGGAAAACAAGGTCGGTGGCGATACTCGGCGGCAAAATGCGGTACCACAGCCCCAGCGTGAGTGCGAGCGCAGCCAGTTTCGCCAAGCCCGTCCATTGAAACAGACCCGTGGCAACGTAGCAGGTGAGATACGGCAGCCATAGCGACAACAGAAGAAACCAGGGGAGGGCCTGCCCGGCCAGCCGCTTGCGAATTTCCGGAAACGCCGGCAGCAGATAAAATGGATATTCGACGAGGAAGGCGGCGAGGACCGGAAGGGCCGCCCAACCTGGAATCCTTGTGAAGTTCGCGTACAGAACGCCGGCCGTCCCCAGCGCGATCCAGCCGATCAGAAGTGCCGCCCGAAAGCCGCCGAGCGATTGGGCCATCGGCCTGATTCTAGCATTCGCCCTTGCGACTCCGGCCGCGCTCAGCGATGAGCCTCCTCCGACTCTCGCGAAACTCGTGGCGCACCGGGAAAGCGAAACCGAAGCCGAGCGCAACGAGTACATGTACCGGCAGACCGTCACGGTTCAGGAACTGGACGGACGCGGAGTAACCCGCGGCGAATACAAAGAAGTGCGGGATATCATCTTCTCTCCCGAGCACGAACGGCACGAGGAATCCGTCGGCCGGCCCGAATATGGCTTGAAATCGCTGCGGCTGACCGACGAGGATTTCCGCGACATCCGCGATATACAACCGCTGGTGATCACCGAAGACCGGCTTTGGAATTACGAGACCCGCTTTCGCGGCGAAGAGAACATGGACGATACGGACTGCTGGGTTCTCCAGGTGCGGCCGCGGCAGATTCTACAAGGGCAGAGACTCTTCGACGGATTAATCTGGGTGGAAAAGAACGGCTACAACATTGTCCGGATGGAGGGGCAGGCGGTACCGCAAATCATCACCACGAAATCCGAAAACCTCTTCCCGCGGTTCACTACCATACGCAAGCCGGTAGACGGCAAGCACTGGTTTCCGGTTTATACGTATGCGGACGATACGCTGCAATTCCGTTCGGGCCCGCAACGAATCCGGCTGCGGATCGCGTACAGCAATTACCGGCGCTTTGGCGCGGAATCGACCTTTAAGCCGCAATAAGGGATCGACGTCGCTAACTGGTCAGAAAATCGAAAAGCGAGCTGTGCGGGATTTTCGATTGCATCTCAAAGGCGGCCTGCAACTGCGCCGTCCCCTGGCTCATTTCCAATGATGCTGCCGCCACGTCGGCGTCTTCCCGCTGGCTGATCTGGGTGGTGATCTGCAGGTCGTAGTTCGCCGCCGAAGTGCTGGCACTCTGAATGCGATTCAGCACCGTGCCGTAGAATCCCAGAGCCGTATTCAGATGGTCGGAGGCTTTCTCGATCGGCGTGAGTGCGGCATTGATCCCGTTTACGTCGTTATTCAAAAGCGCGGTCCGAAGATTGTAGAGGGAGGCGAACACATTATCGGGAGCAAGAGTATCGTCGGGGTTACGGTTATCGAAGATTTGTTGCGCGGTTTCCGAAACGGGAAAAGAGCCTCCGGCCGGGTCTTCCACTACACGGGTAGCCTGGATCGGATTGATCAGCCGGTCCACGCCGGCGCCGGTTCCGGTGCCATCTCCGTTTTGGTTGCCGTTGGCATCGACGCCGTAATTCGTATTATCGAGATCGAGCCGGTAAGAGGGGTCCGTTTCATGATCTCCGCTGAATACGTAGCGGCCCGCGGATTGGCTCTGGCTCAAGCTGACCATCTGTTCCAGGATCGATTCGACCTCGCCGGCCAGGCTGAGGCGTCCATTGGCATCCATGGTGCCGGTCGCGCCCTGCGCTGCTAGGGTCCGGGCCCGATCCATGAGCTGCGTGGCGGAACTCAGGGCGCTTTCCGCGACGCTGGCATCCGCCTGGGCAACGCCCAGGTTTGAGGTAATCTGCGAGTTTCTCTGCTTGGCCGCTCGAAGCTGCAGCAATTCCGTGACGATATCGGGATCGTCGGAGGCCACGTTCACGCGTTTCCCCGAAGAGACCTGGCGGCTGGCATCGGAGATCCTCTGCTGAACGCGTTCGAGATCTGCCAGAAAGCGCAGGTCCCGCGGGCTGAGATTCGTAATCATGGCTAATTCCTCATCGCAGAATGTCGATAGTGGCCTGCGTCAACTCATCCAAAACCGTAATCAGGCGGGAGTTCGCCTGGTAGGCCCTTTGAAACTCTACGAGGATGGTTGCTTCTTCGTCCAAAGACACGCCTTGCAACTGTTGCCGCTGGTCGCGGGCCTGCGCGAGAAGCGCCTGTTGGACCTGTTCGCCGTTTTGCGCCTGCTGCAATTCGCTGCCTGCACCGGCTGCCATATTTCCATAGAATTCGGTGAAACTGACACCATCGATTTCGTCGGCGGGATCGGAAGGCGTGGCCATTTGCGAAAGGGTGAGCGGCACGCCGTTGGAAACGTACGGGGGGCCGGGCGTAATCGCCGCTAACTGGCCTCCCGTCACCGCCGGATCTACCGCCAAGCTGCGGGCCACGTTGGTCGGGTTGGCTGTGTCGTAGGTAAATAGCGGTACGCCGGGCACGGGCGGCGGTCCGTCCGAGATGATCCCGGAGGTCAGCAACTGATTCACTCGATCCGCAAACTGCTGCGCCATCCGGTTGAGATCGCCCGGCTGGCTGCCGTCGCCGAGGTAGGACGGCAGAACACGATTGCGCATATCCAGCAAAGCGCCCAACTGGCCATCCGTGGTTTTGGGTGTAACGTCGGTGCCATCGGCCGCAACCACATACGCCAGCGGAGGAGCGTCGGGGTTCGCCGCCGATGCAGAGACGCTCAAGCCGGCCCGGATCTTGAATTGGTGATCCCCAACGAGCAACGGGGTATCGTCATTCATCAGGATGGTGGTGGTTCCGTCGGATTGCTTTACCGCAGTTACGGCCGCGTACTGCGACAGATTTTCGAGGATCGAGCTGATCTGGCTCTCGATGCCGCTGTCTTGCGACCCGGTCTGAAGCAAATGATGATTGAATGCCTGGATCTGTCCGACCAGATGATTGATCTGGTCTACGGTGCCATACATCTGGGTTTCGGTGTTATGAGTCAGGTTCTGGAGGGAACCAGCCGTATTCTGGAACGTCTGCGCCAGGTTTGTGGCGCGCGCAATCACGTTTTGGCGCGCTGCTTCGTTGGAGGGAGTCTGTCCCCAGGACGAGGCGCTCTGAAAGAACTGGTTCAGAGCATAAGGAAGGCCCGTAGTGCCGGAAATATCGAACAGGTTCTGAAGCGCGGTAAGGCTGTTGACGGACTGCTGCTCCCTGCCCAAACCCGTGTTCTGCTGCTGCACGGCCCGTTCGGCATAGATGTTGCGGGCACTCAGAAGTTGTCCGATGGTAACGCCTCCCGACGCTCCCGACTGGACATCAAACGGCTTGGCGAGTAACGTGAGACTCTGTTTCGCATAACCGGGCGTGGAGGCGTTCGTCACGTTGTTTTGCGTTACTTCGAGCACGCGGCTGTAGGCGTCCAGGGCGTTGGCCGACGACAAAAGCACCGCAAGCAGGTTGGCCATAATTACCCTTCGAGCAGCATGCGGGCGCCCCTGTCGACCGTGCCGGGTTCGCCCCGGCCCGTGTATCCGGTGCTCAGGGCGCCTAAGCGCCGCACCCATTTCTCGTGATATTCGGCCGCTCCGTCCAAGAGCCGGCGGGCGTGTCGCACGCTGGCTTGCAGCCCGCAGGCTGCCTGAAACGCCGGAGGGTCTGTGGCCGCATGCGCCACCTCGGGGAGGCACGTTTTGAGGTTTAGGATTGCTTCTTCCAGGAGGGGCAAACACCGGTCCAGCGCCGCGGGCGACGGCGCCAGCAGCAAACGGGAGACCTCGTTCACGCGGGCACGAGCCGACGACAGCCGCTGGGCAGCGTCACTCATGCTCCGGCCCGCTCAGCACCCAGGCTGTCGGAGATCATGGCCCTGCTGGTAGCTGACGAATCGGGGCGGTATCTACCCGCCTGATATTCCGCGGTCAGAGACTGGATCTTATTGGACCGCTGCGCATTAAAAGAAGAAATGGCGTGCGCGATCCGGCCTAAAGTGGAGGACAGCTCCACCCGGTCTCCGCTGGCATCCGCCGCCGGGCGGCTGCCATGGCTATGGTCCGTTTTCTGCGTTTCCTGAGTTCGGCCGGTTTCCACCGGCCCTGACCCTATCGTGTTGCGATCATTCACTCTCATATGAACTGTGCCAACTCTGGCTGTATGTCTTATCGGCAAGGAGGGGCGCGGTCTTTAGCGGCGGATAGCAGAAACGTACCGGAATTTGTTAAAGTTTTGGTGTAAATATACTTGACTATTCCAAGTGCTCTGGCCTAGGCTAGAAGCGACAGGCCGGTTTAAAAAGTGAGAATTTCTCTGCGCCAGCCCACTATGCTGGCATGGACCAAAAACTTCTCCGAGACGCAATCCGAACTCTTCGTGCCCGGCGTGCGCGAGTGCTGCGCTTATTGCGTCGAATTCAATGCCATATAGACCGGGCCGCGCACCCCTCTGATACGATTCTCGAACGTCATTACTTAGGCATGATCCCCGATGGCCCGGAACTGGACGCACTCGAAGAGCACTTGCTGGTATGCGTTGCTTGCCTGGGCCGGGCGGAAGAGACCGTCCGATACGTGGATGCGATCCGGGGAGCCGCCATACGCTCGAATCTGCGATAAGAAATAAAGAAAGCATTTGCGTGTTTGGACACTTTGGGCTATTGTGGAATCGGAGTGGAGTCTGACCTACCCACCGTACATATTGTACGGTGGGATCAGAAGCTACTTTGGATTGCGTGAAGGTTCCTAGACAGCTCCCATCGTAATTCAAAAAAGCCCTCCAGTCAATAGCCGGTTTAGTGTGTCCGCAGCCGAAAGGAAAAAGCCTATGTCAATTGAACCCGGATTTTCTGGACCGCATCTCGCCTGCGCGTTCCTCTGTGAAAAAGTCCTGCTTGAGCGCGATAACGTCCCTACTTTCGTTCGCGTGGTTGATCGCTTTACCGTTCCGGTCTTCCAAAATCTGCCGCCCGGAGTTCAGGTGCCGCAGCCGGTAATACAACTCAACCTCGTGGTAATGCTAAAAGCGGGCACGCTGGGAGCCGGAAAATACAAAATCAAGATCATCATTCAAAAGCCGGATGGAAATAGATCGCCTGAAAATATCCTGGAAGCATTCTTCAGCGGAAGCGATGATAACGGCGTTATGGCCGTAGCCCCGTTGGTCTTCCCCTCACCGCTGGAGGGGTTGCACTGGATTGATGTGTACTTCGAGCAGTCGCTAATTACGCGTATTCCAATGCGCGTCCTTTTCCAATCAACCCCACTACCATTCCCGGTTCAGGAACGGTAGAGGGCGATATCGCAGTACCCGTTTTTATGGAGTATGCAGCATGCATGGCGGTGTTTTGAAACCTGATATTGACGACCGGAAGGCCATCGGCAATAGTTGCCAATTCAGCGCGCATCTGTTCAATCGGCAGATGCCCGGCAGAATATTCGGCAAGACGCAACTCAACATCGGCTGCGAGCGAACGCGCCTCTTGATCACCGGCATTTCGGATGGTCCAGGTGCCCTGGACAATTCTGTCCTCAAAATCATCGAGGTCGATTCGCTCGGCGACAAAATCGCCAATCATCGACCGGATTTCCTTGGCGGTGAGCATGAGTGAATCTCCTATTCCTATTGTACGTGTAACAGTATCAGAACTCCGGGAGATGTTCAACCGGGGAGCGTACTGGGCGAGAACCGTCAATGGAGAACTCCGGGCCGTTATCGAAAGAGAGCGCTGCCCCGCTCTCCCGCTCGCTGGTGAGCCTCCCGGCACCAAAAGCCAAAGCATCTCCTATTACGATTCTACGGGAACCGAAATTGCTCGTGTCCATCAATATCTACGGCCAAATGGCGAAATTGGCGCAAGTGGGCGTCCCGATCCAAAACGGCTCTTTGAAAACGGCATCCTCTATCGAATCCAGAAGTCCGCCCGTGAACCAGAACCCGATATACTGGAAACCGGGGCTGCTACCGATGAAAACAGACCGACCGACGACCGAACCAGAGTGTAATGAGGACCCAGGAGCGTTTCAACGCTTCGACGCCATCGTCCGAAAAGTACTTTCCGTTTCCCACGATGAAATCATGAGGCGTGAAGCAGAATACAAGAGACAATCCTCTCTGAACCCCCACAAGCGAGGACCCAAGCCGAAATCTAAACGCTCCGCTTAGGCCCGCGCGGAAGCCGTCCCTTAGAATGGAACTTCCTCCGTTGTCCGCGTTCCCTCCTCCTCGGCCTTGCCGGTGAGTTCCGCATAGGTCAACCGCTTGCCCACAACCTTCCGCACCAAATAGCTGAAGCGATCCGCATCACTCATCGGGAGCCGATTGTTGAACCGAAATGCCTGTTCATCCACATAGCGGAACAAGTGGAAAGGCTCGACGCTCACGTAAGTGCCGCCGATAGTGCGTTTCAGGAGGCTCCAGAAATTCTCGCATCCATTGGTGTGAATGTTGCCATCGACATAGGATTTCAAGTGGTTGACGATACCGTGCTGGTAGTTCTCCCAGAGGCCCCAGTATGGCATCCAATCGTCCGTATAAACGTTCGAGCCATGCTCCACATTGGCCTGGATTTCCGAATGCAGAGTCTCTTTATCACGATTGGGAATCACTTTGGTTTTGATTCGACCGGATGCGCGATCCAGAATTCCGAGCACGAGATCTTTGCCGTTTCCACCACGGCCTTTGATGCGGCGCTCACGGACGGACTTGTGCATATTGCGAGCCTTGCCGCCAATGAAAGTTTCGTCCACTTCCACTTCGCCAGATACCTTGCCGCCAGCACTTTCGTCCTGCATGGCAAGCCGAATACGATGGAGAAGGAACCATGCGGATTTCTGGGTGATCCCCAGAGCGCGGTGAAGTTCCCAAGAGGAGATCCCATTACGGTTGCTGGCGACCAGCCACATAGCCATAAGCCACTTGTCCATCCCGAGCGGGGAATCTTCCATCACGGTCCCGGTCTTTAGAGTGAATTGCCGCCGTGGGTGCCGATTGGAACATTGCCAGCGGTTATGCTTGGGCTGAAATTTCACCTTATCGCTGCCGCAGGTTGGGCAAGTGACTACAGCGCCGCTCCAGCGCCGGGGAACCACATATTCTCGGCAGTTGTCCTGATCAGCAAAAGTGACCATAGCTTGTTGAAGGGTTTGAGGATCGCTGGCCATGAGCTAATCATACTTCGGATTCCTGGAATAGTCAAGTATATTTATACCAAAGTTTTCACCATTTTGGCCGATGGCTGTAGGGAACTCGGTATGGAACCCAGACGGGTATTGTGGATAAACGCAGGATTCTCGGGGGGAGACAGTTTTCGGCCCACCCCTTGGCAAAATGTCTGCCGTCCTCCCTCGACTGCCCTCAATGAATTGAATCATAAGGACTTCGATACGATTGTGCTGGAGTTCCCACTGCCTCACTGGACTCCCGACACGCTCCTTGCGGAAGTACAAAAGCGGGCGCCGGAGATACCCGTACTCTTGCGTGATCCGGAAACCGGCTTGTCGGACGCCGTCCGCCTGGCGCGTCTGGGGCTCTACCAGATGCTGGAACACGACCGGGATCCAAGCCCGATTATTGCCGAAGCGATTCAAGAACGCTTGCGGCGCTCGCGAGACCGGGTGCTTCCCTGTAATCGCCCCGAGGCATGGGAAACACTGCTGGTCGGCGGCAGCCAGCAAATGAGGCGCGTCTGCCATCTGATAAGAATGGTGGGCTGCCGCCGCTCTACGGTCCTCATCACGGGCGAGACAGGTACGGGAAAGGAATTGGCGGCGCGGGCGCTGCATTTGGCGGGCCCCCGGCGCACGCACCCGTTGATCGCTGTAAACTGCAGCGCCTTGCCCGCTACCCTGATGGAGGCGGAACTGTTTGGCCATGTCCGTGGGGCGTTCACAGGCGCCGTGCAAGCGCGCATTGGACGTTTCGAACAGGCCAACGGCGGCACGCTGTTTCTGGACGAGATCGGTGAATTGCCTCTCGATCTGCAGGCCAAACTATTACGTGTCCTGCAGGAAAGGGAGTTTCAACGCTTGGGAAGTTCGGAGACCGTCCGCGTGGATATCCGTGTGGTTGCGGCCACCAATTGCGATTTGGCCAGGAAAATCGAATCGCGCGAATTCCGTGAGGATCTCTACTACCGGCTCAACGTGGTGCCGCTGCATTTGCCCGCGTTGCGGGACCGGCTGGACGACGTCCCGCTCCTGGCGGCGCACTTCGTGGATAAAATCTGCTCTGCAGAGGGCTTGCCGCGGAAAGCGCTCTCCCCCGAGGCAGTCGGGCGCCTGTGCGGCTATTTGTGGCCGGGCAACGTGAGGCAATTGGAGAATGCGGTGGAGATGGCGATCGCACTGAGCGGCGATCGCGCCCTGCTGTCGGCAGCGGATTTTCCGCTAGCCGATGCGGTCAAAACCCGCCTCCCTTTGGAAAGCGTGCCGCTGGTTTCCGTGCCTCCTTCGGGCCTGGATTACGAAAGCACTCTGGCCTGCATCGAGCGCAGCATACTGGAACAGGCGCTGGAAAAGACCGGGGGCAACAAGAAGGCCGCGGCCCAAATGCTGCGCCTGAAGCGCACCACGTTGTCGGCGAAGGTCCGCAGCCTTGCAGCGGTCTCTTAGCCGCTTCCGGTCACAAGTACTGCGGCGCGATATCGCGCTTATCGTAACCGTCCAAAACGTGAACTACGCGGATCTTTTTGAGAGACACTGGAGACAACTGGCCTAAAGGAATATATACGATCGTTCGGCCGAGGCGGCCGGCTACGGTCTTGAAAATAGAGCGCGGCGGCTTGCCAGCCACATATACGACGTAGCGATGTACCGAGTAATCGAGCGCCGCGAGGAGCAGGCGCTCGGCTTTAGTCTCCGCGAATTCATAATCGGCATCCTGCCATACGTCGTACATACGCCGCGGCGGCAGGCTCATCAGAAATCCACCGTATTCGGCGCGGCCGATTCCAGGTCCCACGAGGTTGTCGAAGGGGAACGTGGAATAGAAGGCCATGTCCGATTCGTTCTGGTTCTCCCCCAGCCAGGTGGTCATGTAGGAATAACGGTTGTCACGGTCCTCGTCGAAAATCACAACCACCGATCCCACCTCCC
Organism: Terriglobia bacterium; assembly: GCA_003175985.1. Lineage (GTDB taxonomy): Bacteria > Acidobacteriota > Terriglobia > Bryobacterales > Bryobacteraceae > PSRJ01. The sequence continues at coordinate 44,873 of PSRJ01000299.1, read as the reverse complement.
CGTAGATCTTTTGGAACTGGCGCACGTAGATGCGGCCCTCGTGCCAGCGGCGAATCGTCTCCCGCATGTCGATGCCGTCCAGAATCGAGGTGGTGAAGGGTTCGACCCTGACGCGTTCCTCGGAAAGGATGCTCTTCCCCTTTTTCTTAAGGAAACGGCCGTAATCCTCAACCACCAGGTCTTCCGGCGGGTAGGAACAGATACTTGTCCCATTCAACTGGCTGGCCCATTCGCCCGGAAACTTCTCCTTCCGGCGTGGTTTGAGGCCGAAGGGGCGCAGCCGCTGCTTGGTGCTGGGCAGGCGGCGGCGCAGGCGGATGCGGCGCGTATCGAGCCAGACCTCTTCGCCGCGAATGGCTGCGGTCGGCAGGTCCGAGGCGGTCTTTTGCGGCGGATATCGGGCGGCGGCTTCCCAAACTTCCCAAGCGTAGTTGTCGTCGACAATGCCGCGGGCGGCCGCGGTCAAGTCGAACAGGCCGGCGGAGAGTTCGTGGGAGGCCATCGCGAGATTGCGGGTGTAGCGCGCCAGCAGCCTGCGCTGCCAGTGAACCACGCGGTCGCCGGTGCGCGCTTCGTATTCCTTTTCAGCGTCGCGGAATAATGCCAGTTGTGCATGGCGCCGGTCGATCAGGTGCGGATCGGACAGAAGGCCACGGAACGATTCATAGCGCCACTGGAGTGCGGGATACTCGACGGTAATTTCGGGGATAGATTCCGGGTGCGGATTGAGCACCTGAATTCCCGCGCGGCGCGTACGCGCCATGGGTTGTGCCTGCGGCTCCTCCATCGCATCCAGGACGGGATCGAGCAGGTTGAGAGACAGCACCACGAAGACGCGCGCCTCGGGGTCGGCGCCTTGCAGCTTCCAGGCGATGCCGGCGGCGTGCCGCGCGATCTCTTCGGATCTCGGCTGCGGGTATACGCGGTAGGCTTCCACGTAGCGCATGAGCCCGATGTGCCGGATGGCGTACGGGTCCGGATACAGGTCCTTCAGGTGGGGCCGCTCGCCGGAATCGGGGTCGGCGAAGAGAATCTCCGCGCCGATTTCGACACCGGTTCGTGCCCCTTCCGTAAACGGGTCGGCCGGTTCGATGGGAACGTAGATTGCCTGGTCGTCGCTGCCGGTTTCGTCCGGATAAACAATCACAGACATCTCCGGCAGACGCGCTACGCCGCGTAGCCAGGCCGATTGCAAAGTGGCGGGTAACTCGAGCGCGACTACTTCGGGCCTTTCGCGCAGAAGCGCCTGGCGCAGTTCCACCGCGAACTCGAGCCGGCCCGGCACGACGGGGAAATAGGTGAACCGCCCCCGCTGGAGACTACCGGCATCAGGAATCGGCGGGACGGTTTCGTTTGGCATATCGAAGGGCCTCTTCTCCCAATACCTCCAGGATGGCGATTTCGAGCGCTTCGCCCTCGTGGGTCTTTTGTGTGGCGAGGCTCTTCAGCTTGATGGCGTATCGGGCTACGTTAATGCCGTCGCGCACGGTGAAGCGCTCGTCGGCAGCATGCGCCATTTGCAGAAAGTCGGTCACGTAATGCAGGATTCGGTCTTCAGCGAAGGGCAGATTCTCGCGCAAAATATGATACTCCTCATCGCGCTCGGGGAAATCGATGAAGATCTGGGGCTGGAGGCGGGAATGAATATATTCGGGTAGCTCGAAGGTGGAGGCGTCATCATTCATTGTCGCGACCAGGCGGAAATGGGGATGCGCCTTGATCTTGATTCCGGCGACGATGGACTCGACATAGCGGCGATTATCGAGCAGGGGCGCCAGGCTGGCCCAGCTCTTCTCGCTCATCCGGTTGCCTTCGTCGATGATGGAAATACCGCCGCGGATCATGGCGGTCACGAGCGGCGACGCCACATAGCGCAGAGTCCCGTCACCCTCAATCACCGGCGTCACCAGCAGGTCCTCGGGCCGCGTATCGAGAGTCGCCTGAAGGATGTACACGTCCCGTCCCATGCGCTTACCGGCGGCATACGCCAAGGTGGTCTTGCCGACTCCCGGTTTACCCAACAAGCGGGGGTTCATCGGAAGATCCTGCTCGTGAACCACCATCCATGCAGCAAGTAGCTGGCGCATGAGCTCTTCCTGTCCTACCCATTGCACGGAGAGCTCGTCGGGATGGGACAGGTGTAGTGTGACGCCTTCAATCTCGACAGTCATATCTCTGCTTACATTATGGGACACGAAGCGGGAACCAGCGAGGGCTGAGACGATGTTAGTCCAAATGGAACGATTACCGGAGACTACGCAGGCGGTCGAGACGGCTGACGATCTGTTGGATCCGTACGCCGTAGTTGCCTTCAACCACCACGACTTCTCCACGGGCTACGAGGCAATGGTTGACCAGCACTTCCACCTGCTCGCCGACTCCCCGATTCAGCTCTACGATGGAACCGGTGGTTAGCCTGAGGACGTCCTTGAGAGGGAGCTGCGTCTTTCCGAAGGAAATGCTGACGGGCAGTTCCACATCGAGGAGCAAATCCATCGTGCGCGAGTTTGCAGGAGTGCCGGCCGATTCGGTGGAATGTACAAGCGCTTCGGAATACCCCGTCTCAGTGGAATCCTCTGCGGATGATGGCGGGGTGTGGAAGATTGCGTCCAGTTCCGGGCTGAAGGCGACCGCAATGGGCGAGAGCCGCGTTTCGCCGAAGCACAGCGTCACGGAAATCCACTCTGCCGGGCGCTCGGAGGGAGCTTGCTCGGCGCCCGCCTGACAGGCGACTTCACTGCCGGCATGCGACGTAAGAGCGCGAGCCAGCGCGGAGAGCCATTGGCCGAGGATTTCGAGCCAGGTGTTTTTGACCTCTTCGGGACTGGAGGTCTCCAGGCCCGCGGCCTTCAACGTGAGGGTGCCGGCATATTCCCAGGTCTGGCGCGACGTTGCCACCCAAGCCTCAGCCTCGGTCTTATGATGAAAACCCTGTGTCCACCATAGGATGTCCTCATCGGCCGGGATGGCCTCTTGCGCCGGGAGGACACACCAATCGACCGCGGGCCGCTGATCCGTCATGGACTCCAGCACCTGAGCCAGGCTGTCGGCCCAGGCTCCCAGGATGGGCCGCGCGCTGTGCTCGCTGAGCGAGCTCATGCCGTGACCATGCCTCTCGAAGCCGGCCACTGTTCGGCCAACTGGGATCGCAATCTCAGAATGGCCTGCGATTTCAATTGAGAAATGCGCGACTCGTGGAGCTTCACGACTTGGGCGATCTCACGGAGTGTCAGTTCTTCGCGGTAATAAAGGCTGAGAATGGTGCGTTCGATTTCGGGGATCTGATCGATGCCTCGAGCGACGAGACGCTCCAGCTCCGAGCGTTCCAACAGGGTGGAGGGGAGATTGTCTTCGGTATCCGGGAGGAAGTGCAGGAGCTCACGGCCCTGTTCATTGCCCGCATATTCCAGGCTGGCGACGTGCAGTCCGCGAATCTCCACCAGCCACTCGTGGTATTCCTCCAGCGGAATGCCAAGTTGTGCGGCGATCTCTTCTTCGGAGGGAGCACGCTGTAAACGCTGCTCGGCCACTGCGATGGCGGCTTCGATCTGCTTGGTCTTCCGACGCTTCTGGCGGGGCGCCCAGTCCAGGCCGCGTAAGCTATCGAGAATCGCGCCGCGGATTTTGTATTCCGCGTAGGTTTTGAGCTTCACATTATGGCGTGGATCGAAGTTGTCGATGGCCGAGATTAAACCGATAACTCCCGTGGAGACCAGATCTTCCAGACTGATGTTTTTCGGAAGGCGCTCTTGGATCCGGCGGGCGATCAGGCGAACCTGGGGCAGGTTCTCGAGAATCAGCCGTTCCCGTTCTTCATGGTCGATCATACCCGACACCGCATACGAATACATAGGTTTCCCACCGTCGCTACGCCGCCCGAACGGACCGTTCGGCGCGGCCGCCGAGAATCCGTTCCAGCAGCCGGTTATGGCTGGCGATTTCGATGTCTTCCGGAATGCGCTGGCCGGCAGCAAAGAAAGATAACGGCTTACCCGTCCGCACTGCTTCGTTGAAGATGGCTCCCAGGGAGGCCGTTTCGTCAAGCCTGGTGAACAGCAGCCGTTGGGGCCGGAAGATTTGGTACGCATCAATCACATGGGTTAGATCGGCGGGTTTCATCGACGCCGATAGGACCAGTTGACGGTCGATATCGCTGCGTGTCGACAGAAACTGCGCCAGGTCGGAGCAGCTATCCAACTCGGCAAAACCGAGGCCGGCGGTATCGATGAAGATCAATTCTTTTCCGCGGTTCTCTTCAATCGTTTGCGCCAAAGCGGAGACTGTCTCCACCATTTCGAAACCGACCCCGAGTATGGCTGCGTAGGCGCGGAGCTGGTCCGCCGCCGCCACGCGGTAGGCGTCGGCAGAAATCAGCAGGACGGGGCGGCGGCTCGCGAGTCCATAGTTCACAGCGAGCTTGACCAGCGTGGTGGTCTTCCCGGCTCCGGGAGGGCCTACCAGGGCCACGATCCGCGGCCGCGACTCCGCGACTCCCAGCATGGGCTCGATCAGGAAGCGCGACTGCATCTGCTCGATCAGAGCGCGTTGCCAGGCGGCGGGCTGTTCGGGGGAGGTCTCCCCGGCAGTGATACCTTCGGTTTCTGCCGCAGCCGCCTGAAGGATTTCGCGGGCCAGGTCTTCGGCCACGTCGTTGGCAGTGAGCTGCGCATAAGCCTCGGATAGACCGGGCAACGGCCCAAGCCACTGCTTGGGTGCAAACGCAGCCTTGGTCAGCGCGCGGCGCATGCCATCGATCTGTTTCTTGAGCTCCGCCACTTCGGCGGCGATATGATCCTCGGAGCGGTGCGGTTCCGGCAGGCCCGCTTCGAAGCGGGTTGCCTTATGCGGTTCCGCCGCAGCAACCGGCGCCTGGTCCGCAAAGACTACTTCGTATTCGCCCAGATGACGGGCTTCCGGAGGTGCGGGACGGCTGGTAACCAACAACGCATCCGGTCCCATTTCCTGGCGCGCCAGCGCGATGGCTTCCGGCACCGTGCTCGAATAGTAGGATTTGACTCTCATCGGTTTCGCGGCGCAACACTCGGCCTGAAGGATCCATCGTCAGATGAGCCGGTTTGCTGTAGGGCGGCTATTGCATCGTCCCGAGGGCTTGTATTCTCAAGCCGGCAGGCACTTCGTTATGCGCCACGAAGAACAGGTTGGGCAACGAGGCTTCCACGATTTGCCGCAGAAAATAGCGGGCCCCGGAGGAAGTGACCGCGATTAGCGGAGTTTCGGGCGCCGTGATCCGGTTTGCAATCCGATTGAGGATCTCACGAATGGTCTGCGGCGGCAGGTTCAGGTGGCTGTTTTGTTCGCCATGCTCCACGGCGCCTTCCACGATCTGCTCGAGCGACGGATCGATGAACCAGGCCGGAAGTTCTCCCTGCCGGCTCAGGTAAGGCTTGACAACCGTGCGGCGGATCGCCTGCCTCACATACTCGGTCAACAGCACGGGATTTCGCGTCGCGGTAGCGGCTTCTCCCAGGCATTCCAAAATGGAAACGGCGTCCCGGATGGAGACGCGCTCGCGCAGGAGATTTTGCAAAACCTTCTGCACCGTTGCCAGCGGCAGAAGTTTGGGCACCAGGTCTTCCACGACTTTGGGATGCTCCACGCTGACGCGATCCAGTAGTTTCTTGGCGTCCTGGCGCGAGAACAATTCGTGGGCGTGGCGGCGGATAACTTCCGCCAGGTGGGTTCCCAACACGCTCACGGCGTCCACAACGGTGTATCCCGACTGGCGCGCCCGCTCGGCGCGCTCGGCCGGTATCCACAGCGCGGACATTCCAAAGGCGGGCTCACGAGTCGGCTGGCCCTCCACCGGGGTCTCGCCCGAACCGGTGGCGATCGCCAGCTCACATCCCTGCGGAAGCTCGTAACGTGAGATTTCCACGCCTTTGAGCGAGATGATATATTCCCGGCTCTTCAGGGAAAGGTTGTCGGTGACGCGCACGGCGGGCAGAAGGTAGCCCAAATCGGTCGCCATTTGCCGGCGGATGGCTGCGATACGCCGCAGAAGGGGCGACTCGTGCGCGCCGTCCACGAGATTGACCAGCCCCAGCCCGACCTCAATCGCCAGAGGTTCCACGCGCAGCAGAGCCTCCAGATTCTCGCGGGCGGGCGCGGGCTTGGCGCCGGGCACTTCCAGCGCGGCGGCGGCAACTTCCTTGCGGCGCATCTGCCATGCGGCGGCGCCCGCTCCACACCCCAGCACGAGGAAGGGAAATTTAGGCATAGAGGGTATCAACGCCAATACCACCAACACGCCGGCGGCGAGAAGCATGGGCTGCGCGTTGCCCAAAATCTGGCGGCGGAAGTCCGCGCTCAGGCGGGTGTCGGACCCGGCGCGGGTGACAATCAGGCCCCCGGAAATGGAAATCATCAACGCCGGAATTACCGTTACCAACCCGTCGCCGATGGTCAGCACAGTGTACGTCTCCAGGGCTTTACTCAGCTCCATGCCATGCTGCAGGACGCCGATCAGAAAACCGGCAATGATATTAATGGCCGTAATGATGATGCTGGCCACTGCGTCCCGCTGGGTGAAGCGCGAAGCGCCGTCCATGGCTCCGTAAAACTCGGCCTCGGTCGAAAGCATTTTGCGGCGGCGCTTGGCCTCGCTCTCGTCGATCAGCCCGGCGTTCAGATCGGCGTCGATCGACATCTGTTTTCCGGGCAGCGCATCCAGCGTGAACCGGGCCGTCACTTCGGAAATGCGGACTGCGCCGTGATTGATCACGACATATTGAATAGCGATCAACACCAGGAAGATCACCGCGCCAATGATGTAATTCCCGCCCACGACGAAGCTGCCGAAGGCGCCGATCACATCGCCTGCCGCGCTGGTACCGGTATTCCCGTTCAGCAGGATCAGCCGGGAGGAGGAGATATTCAACGCCAGGCGGAAAAGCGTCAGCAACAACAGGGTCGTGGGAAATGACGTGAACTCGACCGGACGGACCAGGTACAGGGAAACCATCAATACCGTCACCGACATGAGAATGTCGGTGACAATCAGAAGGTCGAGAACGAACCGGGGCAGCGGCGTAATCAGCGCGAATACGATGGCCAGCACCGCCAGCGGGACGGCCATTTCCCCCAGAGTCGAAAGCGGGAGGAAGGCCGGCCACTTCCAGGAATCCGGAGTCAAAGCTTTCGCAGAGGTCATAGAGTCAGCCCGGCAGCCTCCCGTTCATGAGCTTGAAAATGTAGGCAAGAATTTCGGCCACGGCGCGATACAGATGCGGCGGGATCTCCTGGCCGACATCGACGGACTTGTAGAGGGCCTGCGCCAGCGGTGGGTTCTCGATGACCGGCACCTGGTTTTCGACCGCCTTCTGGCGAATGCGCAGCGCCAGGTAGTTTTTCCCTTTGGCCACCACTAGCGGCGCCGCCATGCTTTCCATGTGGTACCGAATGGCAACGGCGAAGTGTGTGGGATTGACCACTACGGCCGTGGCATTGGCCACTTCCTTGATCATTTGCCGCCGCGTTCGCTCGCGCTGCAGCCGCCGGATGCGAGCTTTGATTTGCGGGTTGCCCTCGATGTCCTTCATCTCTTCCCGGACTTCCTGCTTGGACATGCGCAAGTTCTGCTTGTAACGGCGGATCTGGCGGAATAGATCGACCGAGCCGAAAACAAAAAAGACGGCGGCGGCTTTCCAGAACAGCTCCATCAACGAGGAACCCAGGAAGCGGGCGCCGCTCGTGACGCTGCGCAGCGGAAGCAGCAGGACGAATTCGAGCTTGTCGCGTGCGATGAAATAGACCGCCCCCAAGAAGAACGGCAACAGGATGACGGCTTCGACCAGCATTCCCAGATTCTGGCGCGGCAGCTCGCGCAGCTTTGCCAGCGGATCGAGCCGTTTCCAATCGGGAGCCAGTTTCTTGAGACTGAAGCCGAATCGCGTCGTGGCGAGCCGGAAACCCAGCGTCACGACGACGATAGCGATTCCTCCCATGACAAGAGGAAGGACATGAGCCCAGAACAGCTCCCACACAATGCGGGAAAGATCGACTGCCGACAGATTCGGGGCAAAAGCGCGGGAGAAGAGCTGCCGTGAAGTCTGGCAAAAACCCGAGAACCAGCGCGCGCCGCCCGCTCCGAGAATGAGCAGGAACACCATGAACTGCAGGGCGGCGACGAATTCCCGCGCGGACACGAATTGCCCGTCCTTGCGCGCCTTCTCGATGCGCCTTTGCGTTGGTTGTTCGGTTTTGCCGGAACGATCCGCCATAGTCCTTCATAACCCCAGCACCCGCCGCAGCGTCGTCCAGGCGAGCGCGCTCATCTGGAGAAGGATCTGCGGAAACAGCAGGCCCACCCAACTCAAGACCACCAGTGCGATGAGCATTTTGGCGGGGAAGGCCAGGGTGAGAAGTTGGAGTTGCGCATTGACGCGCCCCAGGAGAGCTAAGGCCACATCGACCATCACCAGGAGCGCGACGACCGGGAATGCCAGACGGAGGCCCACGGAAAACACACTGGAGCCCAGATGGATCAGCGCCTCCGCCGAAGGCGGTCCAAAGAGATAGGCCCCGGGAGGAATCCGGTCCAGGCTTTGCGCGAACAATCGCAGCACTTCGCGGTCGAGCCCGGCGGCAAAAAAAAGCAGGCCGGCGGTCAACTGCGCGAAGATCAGCAGAATGCCGGAATCCGCTTCGCTGTTCGGATCGATGGTGGAAGCGTACGCGTAACCGGCCTGCAAACCGAGCACCTGGGACGCCAGCGCGAATACTTCCAGCACGAGGGAAAGGGCAACACCGACGGCGATGCCCAAGGCTGCTTCCGCGGCCACCAGGCCAACCAGGCGTCCCATCGAGAGTCCATCCACATCGACTGCCGGCCAACGCCCCCAGAGAGCCATCGTGAACCCCAGTGCGAGGATCACTCTCGCTGGCTCCGGGGCGCTTCTTGCACCGGGAAGCGGCACAAATACCAAAGCGCCGCCAACTCGCGCCAGGACCAGCAGAAAGGCGAATAGCGTTCCCACCGGCAAGGACACGCTAGTGTGCATACCGGCTGAAGTCTCCCAGCAAAACCGTGGTATAGGAAATCGTTCGTTGCAGCATCCAGGGCAGTAGAAACAGGATGCCCAACAGAAACGCGAGCAGCCGCGGAATCGTGCTGAAGGCCGCGTCCTGAATCGAAGTGGCGATTTGCACAAGGCTAATGGCGATGCTGGCCACGAAGCCAATGGCCAGCAGCGGCGCGGCGAGCCAGAAACAGATCATGAGAGCGTCGCGCATGATTTGAACCACGGTTTCCGGTGTCATGGTCAATAGAAACTCTTCATCAGCGAGCCCACCACGAGATTCCAGCCATCCACCAACACAAACAGCAGAATCTTGAAGGGCGCCGAAATCATGATCGGCGGCAATTGCACCATGCCAATAGAGAGCGTCACCGATGCCACCACGAGGTCGATCACCAGGAAGGGGAGAAACAGCACCGCCCCGATCTGAAAGCCGGTCTTCAACTCCGAGAGGATGTAAGCGGGAATCAACACGCTCAGGTTCAAATCCGCCGGGCTGTGCGGAGGCGGCGTGTGAGCGATTTCCAGAAACAGCCGAATGTCTTTATCCCGCGCGAATCGCACCAGGAACGTCCGCAGGGGTTTGGATCCCTGGTCAAATGCCTGCTGCGGAGAGAGACGGCCGTCCTGGAGGGGCTCCCAGCCCAGGTGGTAGATGTCCGCGGCCACCGGTTGCACGATCACGATGGTCAGAAACAGGGCCAACCCGATCAGAACCTGGTTGGAAGGCGTGGATTGCGTACCGAGCGCCTGCCGTAAGAAATGCAAAACAATGGTAATTCGCAGGAAAGGGGTGATCGCCATGAGCGCTGCCGGCAGCAGCGTCATCAGCGTGAGCAGGATGACGATCTGCATCGGCACGCTAAAGCTGTCTTTTCCCGCCGATATGCCGAGAAGAGGGGAAGTTGCGGAACCGGCAGCCAGAACCGGAGCGGGTATCCCGAAAAGAGCGATGCCGCGCAGTGCTTTCACCGCAGCATCTCCGGCGCGCTGTCGATCTCTCGCCACGAAAAACTGTCGATTAACGTGCACCCGGCCGGTGACGCCGCCACCAGCAAGACCTTCTCGCCCAAACGGACCAGGTGAAGCACCTGTTGCGGGCCCAGCGGCAACCGTTCGATCGCTTCCAAACGCCTCCCGCCCGTCCGGCCGCCGCGGACAGGAACCGCGAATCCCCGTCTGCGGAACCACCATAGCGTGCCGGCCAATAAAAAAAGCACCGCGGCAACGGCCGCCAACTGTCCGATCACATCCATCGAAACCCGTCCTTCAGACTTCGTCCCGGAAGTCGGTGATGCGCACGCCGAGCGCGTTTTCGATGACCACAATCTCGCCCGTGCTGCAAAACACACCGCCCACGTAGATATCGATGTTCTCGCCAGCCGGCCGCGCCGTGCCAATGATGCTGCCTTCGGACAACTGCAGCACGTCGCGGGTGGTCATCATGCGCCGGTCGAGTTCAACCTCAACATCGATTGGGACGTCGCCCAGCGGCGCTATCTCTTCCTGAGTAGTCATCGGCGGGTTACCGGATTAAGTTGATAGTGTCCTGGCTCAATTGATCGGAGGTCTGGACGACCTTCGAATTGGCCTCGTAGCCGCGCTGGTACACGATCAGGTTCGTGAACTCGCGCGCGATATCCACGGTGGATGCTTCGATCGAACCGCCTACGATGGTGCCGCGCCCGCCCGTTCCGGGCACGCCGACCGAGGGCGTCGCCGTGCGCGCGCTCAGTTGAAAGCAATTATTTCCGGAGGCGATCAGCGTATCCGGATTGCGCACGTTGGCCAGCGCCACCTGCCCGACCACCACCTGGTCGCCATTGGAGTAGCCCGCCAGAATTCCTCCGCCATCCGCCAGACCTACGCGCACCAACTGGCCCGCCGTTTTGCCATTCTGCGAACTCGCGGAAGAAGCCGAAGGCTGCGCGAATTGCGTGATGCGGGCGCTGCCATCCGTGTTATAGAGGCCCCAGGAAACGTTCAAATCCGTGGCGCCATCCGCGAGGCCCGCAACCGTGATGGCGATGGGATTCCCGGCAGCCGGATCGGTGAGTTTGCCGTTGGTGTCGAAGGTCAGAGTGCCGGTGGCCCCGGTGTCGAAGGGCGTGCCGGGTGTTCCACCCGTGACGTCCTCGCCCGGAATGGTTACGTTGTAGCTCCACTGATTGGCGCCCGTCTTCTGAAAAACCAGTGTCAGGATATGCGACCCGCCCAGGCTGTCGATGACGGTTAGCGGCACCGTTTTCAAGGATGTGGAATCGGCGGTGGCAGCCGAATTCAGGTTGAGATCGACCGTCATGGCCGTGGTTGCCGTCGGCGGGCGCAGTGAGCCGACAGGGACGATGATGTTACCGATCGGCCCGTTGGTATTCACCGCTCCGGTGGCGGGATCCAGGGTTGTCCAGCCTTGTACGCGGTCGCCCGTGTCGGTCAGCAGGTTCCCATCCTTATCTGCCTGGAAGTTGCCGGCGCGGGTATACAACGTATTACCCGCGCTGTTTTGCAGGACGAAGAATCCATCGCCCTGTATGGCCGCATCGAGGAGACCCGAACTGGTCTGGATGGCGCCTTGTGTGAACTGGCGGATGGTCAGCGGCTGGCCGGTGCCGAACCCGACCTGCGTCTCACCCAGGCCGGCTCCCAGGGACTGAGTCACCAGGTCGCGAAATGCCACCTGGCTCGTTTTGAAACCCGGGGAGTTGAGGTTTGCCAGATTATTGCCCACCACGTCGATCGCGGTGGAGGTGGCGTTGAGCGCGGAAAGCGCCGTTGAGAAGGAAGTAAACATAGAGCATTTCTCCGTTTAAGATTGCGTACCTGTCTGCCCGCCCGGAACAATCGACGCCAGTTGATCGAGATCCTGGCGCATCGCGGAAATATCCTGGCCCATATTCTCCGACTGCTCCATCTGCTGAAATTGCGCGAGCTGAGAAAGAAACTGCGTGCCATCGGCGGGATTCAAAGGGTCCTGGTTTTTGAGCTGGGCTACCAGCAGTTGCAGAAACATATTCTTGGTCACCGAACTGGAGGCGGTCGTGGGAGCGGCGGTTGACGTAGAAGTTGAAGCAGGGGTGGACGAATTGATCGCGGGTGTCATGGTTTCCTCAAATGGCTGTGCCGTCAATTTCTTTGGCGATCAGCCCGTCGATGTAGGATTGCGGGTAGCCATGGCTGTAAAATGCCGCCACCAGGCCGGCATTCACCATGCGCCCGTTGGGCATTTGAATCATACGATTCGGCTGCTGCTGCACGAACGGACTGCCGGGCGCGGTGAACTCGGTGGTTTCCACTACCTTGCCGCCCAGCATCTGAGCCACTTTGGCAGCAGCGTCCGGGGTGGCAAAGTAGATGGGGTTGTAGTTGAAAAGGCTGCCGTCGGGATTACGCCCCACCGGGTTCGTAAGCCAGGGATTTCCACCGAACGCGGATTCCGGCGTCGGCGGCGGGGCGGGCGGCGGGGGTGTAGGCGTTGAGGAAGCGCCAGCCCGGTACGTAAATATTCCTCGAAAATCGGCGGCGGCGTCTCTACTCGCGGAGCTATTCGACGCCCCTGGTGAATCGCTCGCCACCTTGGCCGTTTGCCGTTTTTGGGTAAGCGCCGGCTGGTAGTGAACGCGGTTTAGGGAAGCTGAGACACGAACCATGCAAATTCCTTTCCTTGTGGTGAATTGGCGGCGGATTCCTCCGCTGCCGGTTTGGAGCGCCGCGGGGGCGCTTGCTGTTGTTGCTGCTGCCCGCCTTGCCGCAACGGGTTTCCGCCATTTTGCGAATTCTGCGCCGGACCGCCTTCCGCGGTGCGGGACCAGGACGCAGGCGCTGCCGCGGGATGCCACGTTTGGGCGCGGAAGCCCGTTTGCTCGAGCCGGGACGAAAGCGCCGGCAGGTCTCCGCGCAATGTCCCGGCCAGGCCTGCATCGGGAGTGCGCACTGCTACACGGATTTCTCCGCCTCTTTCGATCAGCCGGACGTCCACGCGTTGCCCGCCCTGCTCGACATGAAGATGTATGTCCCTCGCGGGCGAAACCGGAATGGCTCCCTCGGGTACACTGTTCGCGCGCGCAGATTGCGCATCCGGCGGTTGGTGTGAAGGCTTCCCCTCGGGCGCGGGGCTCTCGAAATCCGGCCGGAACGGGGGAGCGGGCCCGCCCGGAACGGTCCGGGCGGTAATCGGTTCGCCGTCCGAACCCGCGGCCATCTCCGTTTGCTCATGCCAGCGGCTGGGAGATGCAACCCGCGCAACCGGCATTGTTTCTGGATGCTCTGGGCGTTCCGCAGTCTTTGGGGCAGGGTCTGAAGCAGCCTGACCGGCGCGAAATTCCGGCGCCGGTGCGCCAGTGTCATCCCCGCGCGCGGCAGCGCCCGGCAAAGTTCCCGGTACCAGCCGTGCGGCAAATGCTAGAGGCGATCGTGGAAGCGGGACTGCTTCTCCGCTGTCGCTTTGGGCGGCGCTCTTCGGAATCTCGGCCGATGCAGCCGGAGCGGGTGTATCCGTGGCATCGGAGCTCTCCGGCGCACTGAACTCAGTAAATAGGTCGCGGAGTTTCCGTTGAGGTGCCGTGTGCTCAAGCCCCGGAGTAGGTAGGTGGACAACGGGGACGGATTCGGGGGAGACCTTGGGGCGGACCGCCCGGGACCCGGCAGTGGACTCGCTGGAGACGCGCCGGACTTCCGCCGATGATGCAATGGGGTCAGAAAGAACTGGCGGCTCGGTCTCGATCCCATTCTCGGGCTCATTCTTCGGAACTGGCTTTACGGTGCCTTGGTCCGGCTGTTTCGGCGCAGAGATACTTAGTTCCGGATCTGCCGGAATCCCAAGCTCAAAAATACCCGGCTCCGCCGTAGGATTGGCCGGTAGTTTCGGCTTTTCCACGATCGATGTATCGCGCGCATCACTGCCCGCGGGTTGCGCGGCTTCTGAGGCAGCGGCCTCCGCGGCGGGTTCGGGAATTTGCGCCGCCCCGATTCCCACGGGTATCACCAGTATGGGAATCTGTTTCGGAGGCTGGTCCATCACGGGAAACGGAATCGGCAGTGCCGGGGCGTTGGCGGAAGCCGTCGCATCTTTTTTGTCCTGGTCAACCAGCTGATTCACCAGATCCGAGAACACCTGGCGCCGGCGCGCCTGACCCGGCAACGGAGTGGATTGGTCCGGTTGCCCCGACGGGGTGCTGCCCGGAATGTCTGACTGGCCGCTAAGGCACTCCTGCAAAAGCTCGATGAGTAACGCAGGAAGCGGCGGCAGCACGGTCACGCCAGGACGCTTGCAGATGCGAGACCAAATGGCCGCGCGCCTCTTTTCAATGCGATAGTGAGCGGGCCTGCGGCAACAAAATGGCGCCGTTGCCGGGATGCGCCAAAAACCTGGCGCGAGGCTGCTCTTCTCCTTCCTCGCATATCGTCCGTGCCTGTCCTGTTTTGAGAGATTTGGCTCCGAATCCACATTTAGGCACACATATTGCAAATGCCACCATCGATGGATCCTTTGACCGCTATCGCCGCCAGCGGCCTCCGCGCGCGGATGGAATCGCTGGAGATGCTGGCCAACAACATCGCCAACGCCGCCACTGGCGGATACAAGTCCGACCGCGAGTTCTACAGTCTCTACGTAGCGCCGGAAGCGGCCGATTCCGCTGCGCTTGCGACTATGCCTGTCATTGAACGGCCTTGGACCGATTTTTCGCAGGGCCTGTTGAACAGTACCGGCAATCCTTTGGATCTCGCCCTGACGGGCCGGGGATTTTTCGCGGTCAACGGCCCCCACGGGCCCTTGTACACACGGAACGGCAGTTTTCGGCTGGCCGCCGACGGCAAGCTCACTACCTCCGAAGGGTATCCGGTTCGTGGCGCCGGAGGTTCGCCGTTGACCTTACCGGGATCGGGACCGGTGGAAATCGGCGCCGATGGCACGGTGAGGCTCGATGGCAACGTGGCGGGCCGGCTGGAACTGGCGGATTTCACAAGCACCCAAGGATTGATCAAACAGGGCAACAACTATTTCCGTGCAGGGGACGCCACCGTTCAGGCCGCGCCTGCCAGCGGAGCCTCCGTAACGCAAGGGCAACTCGAAGCTTCCAACACGGGCCAGGCCGAGGCCGCCGTGCGGCTGATCAGCGTGATGCGCCAGTTTGAAATGCTGCAAAAGGCCGTCTCGTTGAGCGCCGAAATGAATCGGCACGCCACCGGGGAGGTGGCCAAGGTTGGTTAGACAGGAGCAGAAATGATTCGAGCACTTTTCAGCGCCGCCAGCGGCATGACGGCCCAGCAAATGAACGTAGACAACATCGCCAACAACCTGGCAAACGCGAACACGGTCGGGTACAAACTGCGGCGTGCGCAGTTTCAGGATCTGATGTACCAGACCCTGGTGCAGCCGGGCGCGGCTGCCGGGCAGCAAACCGTAGTTCCCACGGGGCTGCAGCTCGGGTTGGGCACGCGGGCCTCCTCCAACGAGATTGTCTTTTCCCAGGGTTCGTTTTCGCAAACGGACAATCCCCTGGATGTCGTGATCCAGGGCAAGGGATTTTTCCAGGTCCGCCGGCCGAACGGCGAACTGGCGTACACCCGCGCCGGTACATTTCATTTCGACAAAGACGGTAATGTCGTGACTTCCGAAGGCGATCCTCTGGAGCCGCAGATCACCATCCCGCGCGATGCGCAGGCCATCGTCATCGCCGGCGACGGCACGGTAACCTACACGCTTCCCAACCAGACTGCGACTCAACAGGCGGGGCAGATCCAACTGGCCAACTTTCAGAACCCTGCCGGCCTCAACAGCCTGGGTAATAACTTGTATGCCCCGACCGATGCTTCCGGGGACGCTACAGTCGGTACGCCGGGAGGGCAGGAGGGCATGGGAAGCCTGATGCAGGGCTATGTGGAGCAGTCCAATGTCTCGGTGGTCCAGGAGTTCATCAATCTCATCGTGGCCCAGCGGGGATACGAAGCGAATTCCAAAGTGGTGCAGGCGGCCGACAATATGTACCAGCAGTTGAACAACATCACGCGATGATTCTGCTCTCGTCCGTTCTGCTGGCCGGTTGTCTCGCGGTCGGGCCCGCGTCCGACCGGATCACTGCCGGTCTGCTGGCGCCCGAGTTTTCGGGGATGGAGTCGGTAGCACCCGAAACCGCACTGGCGCTCGCGCCGGCGCCAGGCGCCGTCCGCATCTTCCGCTTGCCGGAACTACGAAAGCTGGCCGCGCGGTTTGGGCTGACCGTTCCGCAAAACGATATCTGCGTCCAGCGGCCGGTTGCCCCGCTCGAGCGGGAAAGGCTTCAAACGGTCCTGGAAACGGCAATGCCGGGAGCGCGCATCGAAATCCTCGAGTTCTCCCGAAAGCCCGTACCGTCGGGCGAGATCGAGTTTCCTCCCGCGGCATTGCGCGACACGCCTTCCGGTTCGCTCTGGAACGGAGCTGTGCGCTACGGCAGCACGCACCGGTTCTCCATTTGGGCACGCGTCAGAGCACGCATTGGGATCGAACAGGTTATCGCTTCCGGCGATTTGCGGCCCGGTACGCCGATTGCGGCGGAACTGCTACGTATCGAAACCCGGGAGGAATCTCCGTCCGCGGCGGGCCTGGCACATTCTATCGGGGAGGTCGCCGGGAAATGGCCGCGCGTATTGATCCGGGCGGGTTCTGCGATTCGTACCGCGCAACTGCAGAATCCGGTCGATGTCACCCGTGGAGACACAGTCGTGGCAGAAGTCCGGGGAGCGGCACACCTGGAAGTAGCGGCCGTAGCCGAGAAGTCAGGGGCCGTCGGAGAAGTGATCCCGCTCCGCAATCCCGCTTCACAAAAGCGTTTCCTGGGACGGATCGCCGCAAAGGGCAAAGTGATGGTAGAACCATGAGACTGCATTATTCGTTGATCCTTCTGGCCACGCTTTTGGCTGCCATGCCGCTAAGTGGAAAGCACGAAAAACAATCGCAACCGCCACAATCCCCGTTGGACCGTTATATTACGGAAGCCAACGCGCGGTCGGCGGACGCGGCGGCTCCCACGCCAGGCTCTCTCTGGCAGGCCGGGTCGCGATTAGCCGATTCCGCTCGCGACCTGCGTGCCAGCCAGGTGGATGATGTACTCACGATCGTAGTAGCGGAACAGGCCTCCGCGGTGACGAGCGGCTCCACCAAAACGCAACGCTCGTCGAGTACCAAGAATTCCGTAGCCGCCCTCGCGGGAGTGACGCGCGCCACCGGGCCTCTGGCGAACCTTGCGGGTGTCTCTGGCGATACGCAACTCTCAGGCCAAGGCACAACCAGCCGCGTTACCACGCTCAGCACCACCGTGACTGCCCGCGTGACGCACGTCTTGCCGAACGGCGGGCTCGTCATCGAGGCCACCAAAGACATCCAGATCAATTCGGAGCGCCAGACGATCACTGTCCGCGGCGTCGCCCGCCCGACAGACATCGACTCGACCAACAGCATCCGGTCGAACCGCCTGGGCGAACTCGAAGTCCGCGTCAATGGGAAGGGCGTCGTCGGAGATGCCATTCGCCGGCCCTTCTTTCTCTATCGCCTGTTGCTCGGACTGCTGCCATTCTGATTTATGAAAAAGATCTTTACTGTCTTGTGGATTGCCGCGGCGCTGGCCGGAAAGTCGGATGCGGCCCGCCTGAAGGACCTCGTCAGCGTAGAAGGCGTGCGGGAAAACCAATTGATTGGTTACGGCATTGTGGTCGGTCTGGCCGGGACCGGTGATCGGCAGCAGACCATTTTTTCCAACCAGACGCTCACTAACATGCTGGAGCGCATGGGCATCTCTGTGTCACCCACCGCCATTCGCGTCAAGAATACGGCCGCGGTTATGGTGACCGCCACGCTGCCGGCATTCGCGCAGCCAGGCCTGCGCATCGATACGACGGTGTCTTCGGTGGGAGATGCCGCCAACTTACAAGGCGGCGTCCTCCTGCTCACTTCTCTGCGTGCGGCGGATGGGCAGGTCTACGCCGTGGCGCAAGGGCCTGTGGTCACCGGCGGCTTTGCAGCCGGCCGGGGCGGTACATCGCAGAGCGTCAACCACCCGACTGTCGGGCGGGGGCCCAACGGCGCATCCGTGGAACGCGCAGCCCCCTCTCTGGCCCCGAAATCGGTGGTGCGCCTGCAATTGAAACACTCGGACTTTACCACATCTACGCGCATTACCGAGGCCATCAATAAGAAGTTCACCAATGCCGCGCATGGCACGGCCCAGGCGGAAAACGCCGGACTGGTGAGCGTGGCCATTCCCGGGGAATATGCCGCCCGCGCCACGGAATTTCTGTCCGAACTCGAGAATCTGTCCGTCGAAGCCGATAGTCCCGCGCGGGTAGTGATTAACGAGCGCACAGGGACCATCGTGCTGGGCAAGGAAGTCCGCATCGCACCGGTGGCCATTTTGCACGGCAATTTGAACGTGGAGATTCAGACCACCTACGCCGTATCACAGCCGCCGCCTCTAGCTCCCGGCTCTACAGAAGTTGTGCCCCAGACCGCCGTGGGAGCAAAAGAGGAAAAAGCGCGGAACGTGGTGCTCAAGCAAGGCGCCACAGTCGAGGAACTGGTTCGCGCGCTGGCGGCTATCGGCTCCACCCCACGCGATATCATTGGCATCCTGCAAAGCCTGCGCACAGCCGGCGCCATGGATGCGGAAATCGAGGTAATTTGATGAGCGAGCTGTCGGTCCGGTTGCCAGCAGTCGCCGGCATAAATCCTGACATCACAAGCCGCACTGGTCAGACCCCGGCCAAAGTAACGGATGCGGCGCAGCAGTTCGAGGCTTTACTTATGGCTCAGATCCTGCGGTCCGAGCGCGAGAGCGGCAACGGATGGCTGGGCGGCGAAGGGGACAGCGCGAGCAGTTGTGCCAGCGACTTCGCCGAGCAGCAATTATCGGTGCTCCTGGCCCAACGCGGTGGATTGGGCTTGGCCAGTTTGATTGCTTCCGGCCTGAAAACCAAAGCCGGCCTATAGGCTCCAACCTCCGGACGCATAAGCCGGTTCCGGAGTGGCCATTGAACCGGCCCAGGGACTGCCGGACTGGGGTTGGGGCAGTACCTCCCGGCCCGCGACTGCCCATCCCTCAGCGAGTGTCGAAAGTAAGCCTAATACCTCCGCCAGAGGCGGGTCGCTCTGTTCGCAGTTGGCCTGCCACAACTTTCCCTGGAGGTACTCATAAAGCGCCGCCAGCCGATCCGCGATTTCTCCACCCCGATCGCGGTCCAAGGCGGCGGCGAGCTCCAGCAGAATGGAACTGGCGCGAGAGATCGATCGCGAACGCTCGGCAATCCTTCCGGCGGCCAGATGGCGGCGGGCATCCTGTACGGCCCCGATAGCTGCCTGATAGAGGATTCGTACCAGTTCCATCGGGTCAGCCGAGAGCACCCGCTCTTCCAGATATTTGTCGTGTGCGTTCTGCAACATCGCATTCTCTCCAAACTACTTATCGGCATTGACGGCAGATTCTGGAAAGTCTCGCCGAGATCACTCCCGCCGCCGCAGCAGGTCTTCGTGCAGCCGGAGAATATATTCCGGCGGCACCTGCGATACCACTTCCTGAGTCTTTCGATTCACGACCCGCACCACGATGCGGTGCACCTGGCGATCCAGTTGGAACACCAGTTCGTTTTCCTCCCCGAACATTTCCGTGGCATTGAGCGCCTTTACGGCTTGAATGACCTCTCGATTTTCCGCAGAGTGCTCCAAGGGAGCCACGGGCGTCGCCGCCACCAGCGGCTGTACGCTTCGCTGCACGGCACTGAGATCCATAAAGGCTCCTTCCTCTAAACCCTTATCGTCAGGTCGAGACGATTCTTTGGCGCCTCAACAAACCAACCTCCCAGCCGAAGAGACACATGGAGAGAGGGAGCATCCCAATGGCTCAGAACGTCCCCGTAATCGGTCTTCACCCTGACGAACTGCAGTGGATACGGATGTTAGTCGCTCTTTTGCGACACCCCGATCCCACCATCCCGGAGTTGGCCCGCCAAGCCCTGGTATATCTCTCGCGTGGGACGTCCCAGGCCGCCACCTACTGAAAACCCAGGCAATCTCTCTCAAAAAAATTAAAAACTGCGTGCGAAACATTACTCTTTCGTGGTACTGTGTAGTACATGTCCGGGCGCTTTTTCCCGGGGTTTTCGGGCCCCCTCCTCTGGTTTTTCCTCTTCCTGCTCTCTTCCACCGGCACTGGTATGGCGCAACAGGCGGCCGCTGAACCCGATGCTCATGAGCGCGGGTTGCTCGCGCAAACCTTTGTCAATGAACGGCTGGCGGTCTGGCAGCAGCGGCTCAATTTGCAGGACTGGCGGATCAATGTCGTCATGTCTCATCCCAGCGAGTTGAAGCCGCGCACGCTCGGCAACATCCACTGGGATGCGGACAAGCGCAGCGCTGTGATCCGGGTGCTCGATGCGTCGGATTACAACATGACGTTCCGCGACATGCTGGACGATATGGAATTCACCGTGGTGCACGAGCTGATCCATCTGGAACTCTCATCGTTGCCGCGCAGCGAAGCCAGCCGGCGCGACGAGGAGCACGCCGTGAATCAGATCGCAGAAGCGCTGCTGAAGCTGGACCGCAAGAGGTAGGCGCTTTCCCGCAACCGAAGCTCATACCCATGCTAAATTGCAGGGGATGGGTCCACGGACGATCTATCAGGTTTTGCGCGAGACCGAGTGCTTCCACTCCGGCGAACCGGCATTGCACCAGCCCCGCGGCGATAACACGTATCTGACGTATTCGTGGAAAGAATACAGGATCGCGGCAGAAGAGATCGCGGCCGGTCTTCAGACCATCGGCGTTGCCAGGGGAGAGGTGGTCGCGCTGAACTCGGAAACCCGCCTGGAGTTCTACCTCGCGGATCTGGGGATCATGACCAACGGTTCGGTAGCCGCAGCGTTGTACCCCAGTTATCCCGCCGCGGAATTGATCCGAATTATCAGTAACTCCGGCGCCGCCGTGGTTTTCGTCGAGAATCCGAAGATGCTTCAGTCACTCCGCGGCGCCGATGTGCGGCAGTGGATCTTGTTGACCGGCGAAGCTCCCGGCGCTCTTACTTTGGAGGAACTGCGCGCGCAGGGACGCGCGCAATTGGCGGCCGACCGGCCCCACTGCGAGCAATCCTGGGCCTCTGTCCCGCCATCCGATCCCGCCATTCTGTATCTCACCTCCGGCGCAACCGGCGAGCCGAAGATGGTGCTGGTTACCCATGAAGCGGTAGTCGCCAATCTCGATATGGCGCCGATTGCCTTGCCTCTGACACCGCAGGATTCGACTGTCGCCTTTCTGCCATCGGCGCACATCGCGCAGCGCGTAGTGATGGAACTCCTGCCTATCCGCTGCGGCATGCCGGTGACCTTTTCCGAAAGCTTGCTGAAGCTGCCGCAGGAAATCCGCAAAGTGCGGCCGACCATCCTGCTCGCGCCACCGCGCATGTGGGAGCGCATTTATTCGAGTGTCTGCACCGAGATCCGCAAGCGTCCGGCGCCCCTCCGCAAGGCATTCTACGCTGCAGTGGGCCTGTCGCTCGCCGCCGTGCGTTACCGCCGTGAAGGTAAGCCCGTACCGCTGCGCATTCGGAGCCCGCTGAAGATTGCCGACCGGCTTGTTTTCCGTACGCTGCGCGCGCGCTTTGGCGGCCGGCTCCGCATCGCGGCTTCCGGCGCCGCTCCACTCAGTAAAGACCTGGCCGAATTCTACGAAGCGATCGGCATGCCGCTCATCGAAGGCTATGGACTGACAGAGGGCGGCGTCGTAACTCTCAACCCACTCGACGCCCCAAAACCCGGGAGTATCGGCAAAACCCTTCCCGGCGTCGACGCCGGGCTCGCCGATGACGGCGAACTCCTGATCCGCAGCCCTTGCCTGTTCTCGGGGTATCTGAACGATCCCGAGACGACCGCCGCGGTACTGCGCGACGGATGGCTGCATACCGGAGACCTGGCCCATATCGATAGCGACGGGTACATCTTCATTACCGGGCGCAAAAAGGAGCTCATCGTCTCCTCGACGGGCAAGAAGATCTTCCCGGCGCGAGTGGAGAATCTTTTCAAGATGGAGCCGCTCATCAGCCAGGTGCTGTTGATCGGCGACCGCCTCCCGTTTCTGACAGCTCTTTTTACGATCAATCCCGCCGCTGCCGAAGCTCTGCCTGGGATCGGAGAGTGGAAACATCGCGGCGCCGAAGAGATCGCGCAATCCCCGCCGGTGCTGGCCGAAATCCAAAAGACGGTAGCGCGTGTGAACCGTCAGCTTGCCCCGTTCGAGCAGGTTCGCAAATACCGCGTGCTGCCGAGAGACTTCTCGATCGAGCAGGGGGAACTCACAGCCACCATGAAGGTGCGGCGCACTCGCGCCATGGCCAATTTTCAGGAACAAATCGACGAACTGTACGCGCGCAAGGATTAACGCGGGACAGGACGTGAGTCCGGTCCCGGCCGGTCAGAACAGAAATCTCACGCCGAACTGAGACTGAAAGGGCGTCCCCAACTGGAAGTTGTTGGTGTCGTAAAGCCCGTTGGGGAGCTTCACGCGCATGAACGTGGGGCCGTTGGCGTCGGTACGCGCCGGCGTCGGGTTACCGCTGGCATCCACACCCAGCCCCCAAATCGTGTTCACGTTGTTTACGCCCGCCGGGCCGATGATGACGTTCTTGAAATTGAACAGGTTGAACATCTCGGCCGAAAGCTGCAGCGTGTATCTTTCGTGGAACTTGAAATCCTTCAGCACGCGCAGGTTCACAGTCTTGAATCCGCGATTGCGGAAGTAATTGCGCGGAAACTCCTTGCCTACGGACTGAAACGCCCGTTGGTTGCTGCTGCCCGAGCCGGTGCCGTTGACGTCGGCGCCGGCCAGCGCGTCAATGGGTTGCCCTCCGGAGGCGTTGACGTTGCCGGAAAGGTGCAGACCCCAGGGCATGTTGTACACCGCATACCCGGCGAACTGGTTGCGTATATCCAGATTGGAGTAGCCGTATTCCGGCTTGAAATGGGCCGGATCGTCGTAGTTGCAGCAGGTCGCCGTGCGTTCGTTATCGTCGTCGGAGTACGCCTGCGCCACCGTATACTGCGCGCCCAGTTGGATACGCTTGCCGGCAATGTAGCGGGTGCTGAAAGTAGCGCCGCGATACATCGAACGGGCCGAACTCTCACGTAGCGTGATCTGCCCGTACTGCGGCAGAGGCCGGTTGGCGCGCACGAAGACATACCGGCCATCGGATGCGCGCAGCGCCGGTTGCGGCAGATTGTAATCGCGGTTGCGCTCCAGGTGTACGGTGTTCACGTAGTTAAACTGAGCGCCTACCACCCAGCCATGGCCCAGTTCCTGATCCATGCCCACGCCGGCCTGAAATGCCCGGGGATTTTCGAAATCGTTCGCCGTCCCCGTGAAACTGGCTTGGAGGAATGGATTCGGCGCCGCGCCGGTCACCGCGGCGATGCCCTTAGTGGCCTGATCGGGTGTCAGGACCGGCAGATTGCCCAGGGTAGACTTGTTCAGATCGACACCCGCCGCCTGGAACACCTGGTAGAGGGTTGGCTGTCCGGCGCCGGCAGCATAAAACAGGGACAGGTCTCCCGGAGGGAGCCGGAAGTTATTCGTCGTGCCGCCATAGACCAGCATCGGAGTCGCGGCATAAAACAGGCCCGCGTGCCCGCGCACCACTGTTTTCGCCGAACCCTTGAAGGGCGTGTAGGTAAAGCCGAAGCGCGGCATCCATTGCTTCAGATTGTTCTGCAGTTTCGAAGGATCGAACTTGTTGTTGAGGGGGAAAGTCGTGGCCTGAATGGCCTGCGTTACCGCAGTGTTGCTGGTATTCGCCTCTGGATTGATCTGCCCTTCCCAGCGCACGCCGTAATTAACCTGAAACTGCGGATTGATCCGCCACTGGTCCTGCGCAAAGAAGGCGATCTGGTGCATGTGATAATCGGCCAGCAGGTTGCCGATGTTCAGGCGGTATTGCACGTTGGGATCGTCGAACCGGTTCTGTCCCGGCGCCACGCTCATGGCTTTCAGCACCGTGGCCAGGTTCGTGGTCGCAAACGAGATCGATCCGAACTGGTTAAAGCCGAAAAACTGGAACGTGGTCAAATAGCTGTAATCGGCGCCGAATTTCATGGTGTGCGTGTTGCGAATGACGCTGAGCCCGTCGTTGATTTGATACCGCGTATCGTCCTGCACGGTAGGCAGGAAGTTACGCGCGCCGAAGTTTCCGACGACGTTGCTGACGTTCGGAACCGCGGAATTCGAAGTTCGGGGGCGATCCTCGTGAGTGCCGGAAAAGCGCAGATCGTTGGCGATGCTGGGACTCAAAATGGCCGTGTATTGCGCTACACCCGTGTAGGTGCGGTCCTTTTCCGAGCCTGTGCCGTTCAGGGCGCGTGTGTCGATCACTGCTAAGGGGGCGCCCGTGGTGATCGCGTTATTGGCGCTCGCATCGCTGAAATTAAAGCGCGCGGAAAGGTGCCCGCCCTTCATCTGCGAGTCCAGGCGGCCTAAGGCCGCGGTGGCGTCATTGGTAGATTCCAGCGGACCTTGCAGGCTCTGATAATAGCTGATCGCCTCCTGGGTTTGCGGAGTCGGGACGACGCCGACCAGAGACTGGAAGAACACTTGCCGGGGCACCTTGGAAATCTGGCGCTCGGCCGCCGCGAACCAGAATACTTTGTCTTTTTTGACCGGGCCGCCTGCGCCGCCGCCGAACTGCTGCAGCCGCTCGCGCGTCTCCCCCACCGTAACGCTGGGATTGCTTCTGATGGTAGCGATGAACGGATTCTCTACGGCGGTTTCCTGCGGCCGAATCTGATAGAACGCCTCGCCGTGGACAGCGTTGCCGCCGGACTTGGAAATCGCGTTCAACAGGCCGCCGGTAGACCGGCCGTACTCCGCCGCGTACCCGGTCGTTATCGCCTGGAACTCCTGAACCGCAGTCTGCGGGATGGTGGGCACAAAATTGGACCGCTCCCCGCCACGGGTTCCTCCAAAGAACGGGTTGTTGTAATCGGCTCCGTCGACCATGACGTTGCCGTTAACGCCGCGCTGGCCCGCGAAGGAAATCGAGCCGCGCTGCGGATCGATCTGCACGGTCGGCGTCAGCGCGGCGAAATCCGTGAAGCGCCGGCCGTTGATGGGCAGGTTCTCGATCGCCTGCGAACTAATGATGGTCGTGGGGGCCGGCAGATCCACGCTGGTCAGCGCCTCAGTAACTTCTACCGTGACTGCCGTGGAGCCTACCTGCAAGGTGACCGGCAGGTTGATGGCCGATCCCACGCTGACCACCACGCCCTGTAATTGCGTCGGAGCAAAACCGGGGGCGTTGACGGAAACATCGTATGTGCCCGGGTCGAGCAGCACAGCGCGAAACTCGCCTTCCATCCCCGTCGTCACATCCCGCGTGGCCCCGGTAGCCGTGTTCCTGATGGTGATTTTGGCGTTGGGGACCGAGCCCTGCCGCTGGTCGTATACCGTGCCCGCAATTTGTCCTTTGTTGGCGTCGGCCTGAGCAAATCCAGGAACCGCAGACGCGATCGCTAGCAGTAAGAGACCAACTAACTTATTCATAGTTCACCTCTTTTCAGACCCTGAAGACGAAATATAACAGGAATACAGGGCCCGTTGTATTTCGACTTGGTAAAAATGGCGATCCGACGCGGATCGGCAGTACTGGAACTGTAACGAGATCCGTCAGAAAACGAAACGGGCGCTCACCTGGGCGCGGCGCGCGTTGGTTCCATCCGGAAATCCCGCGGTGGCACTACCTTGGCCGAAACTCGGCTGATAGGTCAGAACTCCGCCTCTTTCGACGTAGGCCGTGAACTGCTGGCTGGTGTCGTACTGGCTGTTGGTCACGTTGAATGCTTCAAAGTTCAGGTATACCAGGTATCGTTCCGTGAGCGGCAGCTTTTTACTGAGCCGCAGATCGGCGCGATAGGCCGCCGGCGTATAAATGGCCGCGTAGGGCCAGAACGGCGGGCGGTTGTTACCGCCATACCCGTTGAGCGTGCTGGTAAACGCCGCGCCCGCAAAAGGCGTGCTGTCGGAAACGGTAATTCCGGCCACGGTGGGACGGCCGGCGGCCAGTGTGACAATGCCCGACAGTTCCCAGTTGTTCACCGCATATTTGTAAAAGGCGCCATTGCGATGCACAAAAGTCGGCGACTCGATAAACGAGATCGTAAGCCGGTGCCGCTGATCCAACAGACCGCTGCCTTTATCGAACTTGTAATCGCCGTTGAACGTGTTGGCAAAGCTGTTGATCGTGCCGAAGCTCTGGTTGTCCTGGTAACTACCCTGCTTATAGTCGATCTCATGGGACCAGGTCCAAGAGAGGTTCGCCTGGAAGCCGGCGGCAAAGCGTCTGCGGGCCTGCACAACCAGGGCGTTGTAATAACTGTTCACGCCGTTCTCGACCTGCAGGATACGGGAATAGCGCGGGTCCACCTTGTTGGCCGCGCGATACGTGGGCGTCGAGTAGCTTCCCACGATGTTCCCGTTGGGATCGGCAATCTGGTAAGTGACCGGCGGCCCCAGCGAGCCGATATTGAGGTCACGCACGCCAAAACCCTGCACG
Source organism: Terriglobia bacterium (assembly GCA_003175985.1). Classification (GTDB taxonomy): domain Bacteria; phylum Acidobacteriota; class Terriglobia; order Bryobacterales; family Bryobacteraceae; genus PSRJ01. The sequence goes on along the minus strand of PSRJ01000299.1, from coordinate 18,277 downwards.
CCGCGATTCCACAGATAAGAAACGGTGAGCCCGAAGCTCTTTCCCAACTGCCGCTCCACGGCCAGGGTGCCCTGTTCGGTATACGGCGTACGCAGGTCGGGCGCGGCAAATTCCACCGTCGTACCCGCTCGCGCCTGATCGGCAGATGCCAGCACATTCGGAAAGCCGGGACCGAGCGAATACTGCGAGCTCGTCAGATTCAGACTCTTCTGGTATACGGCGTTGTTGGTGAATAGCCCGGAAACCAATACGCCGGTATATCGCTGATGATAGATTCCGTACCCCACGCGGATCACGGTCTTGTCGTCGAGGCTGTACGCGATGCCGATGCGCGGCTCGAGATTGCGCGTGCCGGTGGGGATACGACCCGTTTGCGGATAGTCCGGATTGACGATCTTCGGCTGCGGAAGAACGGCATATTCATACCGCAAACCGTAGTTGATCGTAAGTTTCGCCCAGGGCCGGTATTGATCCTGAACGTAGAACGCGTTGTCGTGAATCGTGAAATCCACAACCGGGTTGCCGAAAGTCTGCGAATAGCTTTGCCAATGCTTCGCCCCGGTAGGATTGCCCGAGAAATCCAGGGCAAATGCCGCCGCACTCCCGTACGAATAGCTTCCGAACGCGTTGCTGATGCTGTACACGTAATCTTCGGTGGAAGCGATATCGACGCCGAATTTGAAGGAATGACGGCCTACCGTCCATGACAGGCCGTCGGCGAACTGAAAGCGCTGCTCGCGCGGATTCACGCGCGGCAGATAACTCGCCCCAGCGCCGAGGTTCTGCCCGCCCACGGACAATTGCAGGTATCCCAGCCCAGCCGTCTGCACGCCCGGATCGAAATCATCGGCCTGGCGGTCCGTGAACCAGCCGAAGCGAAATTCGTTCACCAGGTTGTTGCGCGGAAGAGCGATCCAGCTCCAGCGTCCGTTGCGCACGCGCACGGAATCGTCCCCATTGGACGTAATCTGCGAACCGGTGTTGATGGCAACGCCCGACTGAATCCCGTTGGGAGCGACGAAGTGGACAAAGTTGAAGCTGGCGCTGAACGCGTTGCGCTCGCCGGGGTGGTAATCCAGTTTCCCGAAGGCCGTCTCCTGGTCGTTGCGTCTTGGAATCAACCCGAAAAATCGCGGCAGCAGGGTGTTGATGGCCGCGCATTGTGCTGCGGTGGGAGTTTCGGTCACGCCATTCGTCGTCACCGAAGACGGGCAATTGATGAACGACTGCCCGCTGTTGTTCACCACCGTGGGCCGGCTCAGGCTGCCGATGATTGGAAAATTGCGGCGCTGGATTTCCGAGTTGAGAAGGAAGAACAGCTTGTCTTTCTTGATGGGACCGCCTAAGGTTCCTCCCGTCTGGTGCCGCACTTCCGGCGGGTTGACAGCGGCATAGCGGTCGCGCGCATCCAGAGTGCGATTGCGGAAGAACCAGTAAGCGGTGCCGTGGAGATCATTGGTTCCGCTGCGCGTGACGGTATTGACCACGCCGGCGGACGTGCGGCCGAATTCCGGCGAGAAATTGGACGAGACCACCTGGAATTCCTGGACGGCATCCTGCGAGATCCCGCTGGGCGCGCGCGTGCGTCCCCCGTTCTCGCCGAAGAACTGCTCGGTGTTGTCGACTCCGTCGATCAGGAAGGAAGCATTGCCCGGCATTCCGCGAAAAGTGAGATTGCCGAAATACCCGTCGTTGCTGACTCCCGGAGTCAACAGGACAAAAGAATCCACCCGGCGCCCGTTGATCGGCAAATCCTGAATCTGCTGCGTGGTGACAACCTGGGAAACATCTGTCTTGGTGTCTTCCACGAGCGGGGCCGTAGCGATGACTTCGACCCGAGTCGTAGCGGTCTCCACCGCCAGAGCTACGGCAATATCCACGTTTTGCCCGACAGCCAGCTCCAGGTTGGAGGCTTCAAAGTTTGAGAATCCCTGAGCCGCGACGGTAACCCTGTATCCCGGACCCGGCGGGAGGTTGGGAACGACAAACAAGCCCGCGTCGGTGGCCGTCAAGTTGCGCGTTATTCCCTTGGATTCATTGGAAACTGTAATGCGAGCGGCCGGAACCGTCGCTCCCGTGGCATCCCGAACCACGCCGGAGATCGCAGCAAAGCCCGCAGTAGACTGCGCGCTCGCGCCGGCCGCCAACAGCACGCCGGCGAGTATGAGAATTGCTCCTCGATGAAACATGAACTAACCCTTTCCAGACCCTTAGGCCTTAATATAACAGACGGCTGTTTCAGTTGTGTATCAGGGCAGCCGTGCCGTGGCCCGAGGGTGAGGAAAGGAGCGTTCAGCTTTCAGCGATCAGCGACACAGGTTAGGGCTTCCCGAGAAAGCCGTGATATAGGCCATTGGCATCCCGGTAGTACCCTGCCGGCACTCGGAGGGCGTTCAGGCCATTGAATGACGTGAATGTGCTGCCCGCAGCGTCGAATACCGTGATCCCGCCCAGCGGACTGCGCTGGAATGCATGGGTCGCGCCCGTCGAATCTCTGTAACTTCCGGCCACCCAGCCGTTGTCGTTGATAACGCGGGCAACCGTAGACATGCTTCCGAGAGGATCGAACGAAGTGATATTCCCTCGTGTGTCGCGCACATATCCGTGATAAGTAACGCCATCGGAGGACCAGGTCCCCACGACGGCTCCGCTCGCGATGCCGGCGGCATACGTGAACAGGCTGCCAGGGGGGTCGAAGGGGGTAATGGTCCCCTGGTAGAGACGAAAGAATCCATGGGAATTGCCATTGCTGTCTATGTAATTGCCGGCTACGTTGCCCGAGATATCGATGGCGTAGGCATAGGTGTGGTTTACGCCCGGCGCGTCGAAAGGCGTGAAGACCCCCAAGGGATCACGCACGTAGCCATGAACGCCATTCGCATCCTGGTACAGTCCCGCGATCGCTCCGCTCTTATTGATGCCCCACGCTTGGGAGCCCACGGTGGTACCCGGCGGATCGAACGTGGTGATGGTGCCGTGCGAATCGCGCATAAAGCTGTGTAGCACTCCCCCCGCGTCTGCAAAATAACCGGTAACGGTACCGCCGTCGTTCAGGCCGAACACATACGTATTCACGCCCGCATCGAAACTGGTAATGGTCCCGCTAAAGTCGCGCACATAGCCGTGATACGCGGATCCATCGTAGTAATAGCCCGCGACGGTATTCATCAGATTGATCGCCAACGCATAAGTCTTTTGACTCCCCGGAGGGTCAAAAACGGTCATGCTGAACCCCCGGGCCTGCTGGGCTAAAGCTGAGATGGTAAGCGCCGAAAACGCTGCCAGCAGCACGGCGGCCCAACAGACTACGGGCGGGCGAAGAAACGACGGAATAGAGCGTGACATGTTCTCCTCGAGATCGCGGTTTCCAAAACCACAAACTTGAGGAACTATACAGTTTCCCCGCCTGCCGGTCAAGGATTTCCCGGCCTATTGGATAGGGCCATTGGACCGCCGCAGGTACAAAATGTACCAGAGTGTTACGCAACCTCTTTGTTTTCAACAAACCTCAGGGCGAATTGGTACATTATGTACCAAACGGCCCCGCCCCGAAGCGTTTGGCGCTTACCGAGACCGTGAGGGATCGGTGGTCGCACGGGCTTTTCAGCATCGTCCTAAGCGAGGATGTCCAAGGTGTGCTTCGTCATCTCGTTCGCGGTCTCGAGCGATTTCAGATTCGCTTGGAATTGCTGCTTCGCTGTCATCAAATCGACAATTTCCGTGGCGAGGTCTACCGTGTCCCCTGAGGAGCCGTCCGGGGACAGGCCCGCGCGGCTCAGGCGTGCGGCCGCAGACTCCACGGCGGATTCCGCCTGACTTAACCCGGCCAAGGCGGTCAAGGTAATGTCCATCAAATCGCTTATCGGCCGAACCGGCGCGATTTTCGAATCTGAATTCTGCTATCGATTCCGTGTTCGGATAAACTGAACTGCATCCCCGGCTTGGGATATTGAGGGAGGACTGCAATGACGATTCGATTCACGCGAGCGAAGTTGTTTACAGCAGCCATGTTGCTAACGGTAGTGGCGGCCGGCATTTTACTTGCCGGTGGCGTCCCGGCGGCGGTTCACTACATCGGCCATGACAAGGTTGCGGAAGTGATGTCCAAAGGCGGACCCATCGTGAGCGATCCCGGTCTGGTTGTCCTGGCGCAGCGCCGGCAAGCAGGAGAAGTGGAATCCCACGACCATACCAATCATGTTTTCGTCATGGTCGAAGGAGAGGCGACGCTCGTAGTGGGAGGGACCATGGTCAATGCCAGACGGACGGCGCCCGCTCAAATGCGCGCGCCGTCGCTCGAGGGCGGAACGACCTACCACATGACCAAAGGCGACGTAATCACAATTCCGGCGAAGACGCCCCATTGGTTCAAGGAAGTCCCTACGAAGACCGTTGCCTATTACGCGGTGAACATCGAAAGCGAGTAGCAGATCGGGATCGCGCCCCTAGCGATCGTCCACACGGCGCCAGCGACCGGAATCGGAATAGACTGAACTGAGGCAGGATCATGGCCAAGGAGTACATCGAACACCGGGAGGGGAGCTTCTACCTGCTGGCGAACTCGCGATTTAGAGTGCCATGACATATACTCAGGTTTCAAGGTTCGTAAATCCGATGGCGCTGTTCAAAACCCGCAGCGCCGCCGTTTACGGCATCGATGCGCATCCGATCGATGTCGAAGTCGACATGTACTCGTCCGGCTCGGCGCGCGACTTCGTCATGGTAGGTATGCCCGATATCGCGGTGCGCGAAAGCCGGGAGCGGATCAAATCCGCCATGATCAACTCCGGCTTTGGCTACCCCAACAAGGCGGTCACCATCAACCTGGCTCCCGCGAATGTCCGAAAGGAAGGCGCCGGGTTCGATTTGCCGATGGCATTGGGCATTATGGGCGCGATGGGTTCGGTGGGCGCACTGGACCGGCATCTGCTGGTGGGCGAATTGTCGCTGGATGGCGCCATTCGCCCGATTCGCGGGGTACTCTCAGTGGCCGTGTGCGCACGCAATCTCGGGATTCCCAACCTCATCGTGCCCTCGGAAAACGCGGCTGAAGCGGCCGTGGTTGAGGGGGTTGCCGTTTATGGCGTACGCCATCTGGCCGAGGTCGTCGCGCTGCTGGCCCGGCCCGAGGAATTTCAACCTGCGGTAGCCGTCCGTAACGGACACGCAGCAGAGCACACAGAACTGCCCGATTTTCGCGATGTGCGGGGGCAGACCATGGCGAAGCGGGCACTCGAAGTGGCCGCGGCCGGAGCACACAACGTTCTGATGATCGGCCCACCGGGATCGGGGAAGACCATGCTCGCCAAACGGCTGGCCGGCATCCTGCCCCCGCTCACCTTCGAGGAGGCTATCGAAACCACCAAGATCCACAGCATCGCCGGGCTGTTGAAGAGCGGCGCCGGCCTGCTGCACGCACGTCCGTTCCGGGCGCCGCATCACACCATCTCGGATGCCGGCCTCGTTGGCGGCGGCGCGGGGATGCCGCGGCCGGGCGAAGTCAGCCTGGCCCACAACGGCGTGCTCTTCCTCGACGAATTCCCCGAGTTTCCGCGGGACGTGCTGGAGTTGCTGCGCCAGCCGCTCGAGGATTGTTCCGTCACCATCGCGCGCGCCAACATGACGCTGTGCTTCCCTTCCACCCTGATGCTGGTGGCGGCCATGAACCCTTGCCAGTGCGGCTTCTACGGCGATGCGTCCCGCGAGTGCCGCTGCACGCCGGCGATCATTCAACGTTATCTAGGTAAGATCAGCGGCCCTCTGCTGGACCGCATCGACATTCACGTGGAAGTGCCCGCGGTTCCTTACAAGGAATTGCGCGGCCCCGCCAACAACGAATCTTCCGCGGAGATCCGCGCGCGGGTGGAGCGCGCGCGCACGGTGCAGCAGGCACGCGGCTACTACAATTCGCGCATGCCCGTGCGGCTCATCCGCAAACAATGCGCACTGGACGATTCCGGCGAACGGACATTAGAGATGGCCGTCCGGCGTATGGGCCTTTCGGCGCGCGCCCACGATCGCATTCTGAAAGTGGCGCGGACCATCGCCGACCTGGACGAATCCGCCACCGTTTCCGCCAAGCATGTGGCCGAGGCAGTGCAATACCGCAGCCTGGACCGGAATTACTGGAGCTGAAAGGCGTCCCGCTTCCTGGGGCCCTGGAGCGCAGGAGCCCGCAGTTCTGTCTCAATCTTCGCATCGCGTTCGAATGTGAGAACCGGCCGATTGGCGTGGTAGATGCGTAAGCAGCCACGGAGGATCACAATTCAATGTCTCGGTTCCAAGTGTATGTCATTCTGCTAACTTTCGGACTTATAACGGCAGCCGGGTGCAGCCAAACGAATACCAGATCGAGCACGGAGCAGCGCCAAGGCGAAGCATCCCGCGAGGCGGCCAAGGGTGTGGCGTTTGTGCGTTACATCGGCGCCGTGGATGCGCATTCCAATACTGATCTCTATTTCGGCGACACACGGCTCTTCAGTACAGCCGACGCAAAGACGGCTACGGATTACAAGCAGGTTCCCGCCGAGCGCCGTGATTTCGTGCTGCGCGAGGCCGGCAAGCCCGAAGGCGCCGCCATCGAGAAGAATAGTGAAGGCCTCGGTGATGGGAAGCATTACACGGTGGTGGTCTATGAAGACAAGGACGCCAAGCCGGTGCTGCGTGTCTTTAACGATGACGAGAGCGCTCCCGCGGCCGGAAAGGCTAAGGTGCGCATCATCCACGCAGCCCCAGCCGTGGAATCGGTGGACGTTTATGCAGTTGGCCGCAAGGACAAACTTGCGAGCGAGTCGCGATTTACCACCACCTCAAACTGGCAAGAGGTGGACGCCGTGAATGGTCCACTGGAAGTTCGTTCCGGAAGCGGCAAATCCCAGCACATCACACGCGTTCCCGATTCGCGTATCGAGGCCGGTAAGCTGTACACGTTGGTGGTGGAAGGCGGCACGAAGTCCCCTGAAAGCCTGCATGTCATAAAAGTCGTCGATATGCCAAGCAAAAACTGACTTCGGCAATAAAGCGGACAAGACCGGGAGCACGGAATCCGCTGTCGCGCGGTTTTGTCCGCTTCGCGCTGCAAGGTAGCACCCTATTGCTGAGAGTGGATAGAGGGGTGCTGTGGTACCCGGTTAATCGAGCTGGAAAGACAGTCGCAGGCGCCGCTAACCACGCGAGCCAGGCCGTACGCGATGAGCCCGATCAGTATATACTCGGCGTGCCGGGCGCTGAGTCCTGTTACGGATGCAATCAAGCCTGCCAACGGGTTAATCAATCCAACCTGGAGTCCGGTCAATTCTATGGTGCGTCCTACCATGGCAAACAGCGCCACGGCTAGCGCCGCCTTCACGACTCCGACCACGATGCGCCACAACATCGTTATCGAATATCGGCCGGAACTCGTAGGTTTTCGATACTACTTTAGTCAACGGGGGCCTATCGGACGAAGCGCGCCAGGAGCGGGCCGGCGACAGCAAGAAACAAAACGTATGCCGCGGCCACGGCGCTGAGTTGCGGCTGCAGTCCCGCACCGAGCCCGGCGATCACGATGGAGAATTCGCCGCGCGCCACCAGCGCCGCGCCCGCGCGCAGACGCCCGCGGTGATCGACATGCTTTCCTGTCCCCAGATAGCCCGTGAGGATTTTTGTGCCGGCGGTGAGGAGTCCGAGAAGAACGGCCAGGGACCAGACCGGGAGCAGGCTTGCCGGGTTGACCTGTAGGCCGAAGAAGAAAAAGAAGGTGGCAGCGAAGAGATCCCGCAATGGGGCCAGTAAGCGGTGCGACTGCTCGGCTATCGGACCGGAGAGCGCGATCCCGACGAGGAAGGCGCCGATTGCCGACGATACCTGGAGGCGCTGCGCGATGCCCGCCACAAGCAAAACCGTGCCAAAGGAGGTCAGAAGAATGATCTCGTCCGACTCGTGCGCCACGAAGCGGCTCAGCGCCGGGCCGCACTTGATCGCCAGCACCAGGACGCACGCGACGCTTCCAACCGCAATGATGACGGATAACGCGATTCTCGCTGGTCCACCGCCGGCGAGCAGGACGGCGACGATCGGCAGGTAGAGCGCCATGGCCAGGTCTTCAATGACGAGGACCGCAAGCAGTAACGGCGTTTCCGGGCAGGATAAACGGCGCAGTTCGGCCAGGACCTTCGCGATCACACCGGAGGAGGAGATCCATGTCACCCCGCCGAGCAGTACGGCGGCAAGGGGGTGCCAGCGTAATAGGAGTCCGGTCACCAGGCCCGGCGGGAAATTCAGGGCGAAATCCAGGAGGCCCGCAGGCAAGCCGCGGCGGAGGTTGTGCTGGAGTTCCGCTCCGGAATACTCAAGCCCCAGCATGAACAAAAGCAGCAGTACGCCGATTTCCGCGCCGATCTGGATGAACTCTTTGCTCAGATTCAGCGGCAGCAGGCCGCCATTGCCGAAGGCCAGGCCGGCAAGCAGGTACAGCGGGATGGCGGAGAAGCCCCATCGGCTCGCGACTCGAGCAAGCACGGCGAGACCGACCACAACCGCGCCCAGTTCTATGAATAACAGTGACGAATCATGCACGCGTTATATACCCGCAGCGGGATTCAGCGAAAAATGGCCTTGGGCAGCATGGCGTGGATGCCCTTCGTATCGTCGACTACCTGCGTCACATGGAGGTCCACGGCCAACGACGATAGCTGGTACGCTTCGTCGCGCGTCATGCCTTTTTCCGAGACCAGGAAATCGATCATCTCCCTGGTAGCGATGCGAGCCGCTTCGTTCAGGTCGGGGTGGAGACCCATCGTAATGAAATGGGTCGCCGGCGCAAACCGAAGGATTGCTTTCATCAGGATCCGCTCCTCTAGTGCGTAGCCTGATTCTAACTGGTAAAGAGGGTGGGAGGAATGAATTAGGCGACGCGAAGGAAACCGGGGTCGAGTGCCGCAGCCGGCTCGGCTTGAAGCTGGCGGCGGACTGCCGCGGCATCCCATACGAAATCCTGCTGAACGATGCGGCCTTCGACGATACGCGTGTTCATCATGCCGGTGATCCGGATCGCTTGACCCTTCGAGTTTAAGCCTGCCCAGGTTCCGGTTTGCACACCTGTAAAGGTGTAATGAAGTAGCACCCAATCGAGGTCCGCGGCCAGATAATCAATCTGAACCCGAAAGGCGGGGAATGCTGCGGCGTAGTTTGCGAAACCCGCCAAAAACTCTTTGCGGTTTGTGAACCAGCCATCCGGTGTATACCCGTGGCAGTCCCGTGCATACAAAAAGTCCGCGACCCCTGTCCTCTTTCGATTGAAGAGCTGCTCGATGAGCCACCGTACCAGCAATTCATTTTGGGACGTCGTAATCGGCATCGTTCTCCTCAGGCCTTTTTCAACTGCACGATTCTCGGTGCGGGTGTGGGTCGCTCTTGAAAGCGGCATAGATGAATGCATCCTTTGTTTTTGCAGGTGACGCACAGACGCTTCATGGACCAAAGTTATCCCAATTAACTCATTGCTTCAAATGGTCTTATGGGGGCGGCGCGCAGATACCCCTAGTTGGGGGTGTAAGGGGGTAGGCAGCGGCGGCGTCTAACCCACAATCGCAGTCAAGCCGAGGACGTTTTCTCCGAGTTCCCGATCCCCCGAGATCTGTATCTGAGCGCGTGCGGATTCGCGGGCGATACCCTTGGTAAAGACCCGCCAGGCCAGTTCCTGCGGAATGCATACTCGGGCTTGCGGCTGGTCGCTCGATGCAGTCGTGAGGACCCAGTCCGCCGGTGCTCTGCACAAAGACCATTGGCCGCCGCAGTCGCCGTAAATCTCCAGTAAGACCCCGGTCCCTGCCGGCGCCGGGACATTCCGGTAGGCATGGGGCAATCCGCGCACGAAACAGTCGAGGACGGGATGATACAGCTCCGGGGTCATAATGCCGGGCCGGTTGGTTGCAAGCCGGATCTGCTGCTGGTGGTGCCAGCGTTCGGTCAACTCGCGCGCCGTATCGAACCAGTTCCGAGACGTCTCTTCTCCCGCCCAGCTAACCGCCAAGACGGCGGGAGCAAGTGGATCGAGAGCTTCGTGAAAGCGGGCACTCTGCTCGCACGCCACTTTCATCAGATCGATGAGGACCGGAGGGCTGAGACGACGGTAAACCGCTGTCCCTTCCCTGTTGAGACGGTTCACGAGGGCGACCAGATCCTCGGGCGAGCGAATCTCCGCCGGCTCCACAACACAGGAGTCGCGTGCCAGGGAAAGCTTGCGCAGTGCGGTATCGAGCAGGTGCGCGGCGACGTCGCGAACTCTCCATCCAGGTGCGATGGTTGGAATATTCCAGTCGCCCGGCTCCAAGGAAGTCAGAAGCTCAATCAGCTTCTCATCCACTCTCCGCAACAGGTGCGCGCACAAAATCGGAGCGGGAACGCTCCGCGTCATCGCGCTGCGTAGAGAGCGCGCTGGAACGCGGTGGCATCCGCCGGAGTCGGGAAGGCGAAGCTCAAGAACGCCAGACCCATCTCGTTGGTGGTCTGCTCGCCATAGGTCACACGCACCGGCGGATGAGCCGGATTCCGCGGATTCTTGTCGGAATTGTCGTATGTATACTCCAGCTCGATCCGTGTACCCTTGGGCAGCTTGACCGGGTCGGCATAGGTGTATGCGCCCTGCCAGTTGAAATCCCAGTCTTTGATCCAGATCAGCGGGCGCGTCGATCCATCCGGCAGAATGGCGTTCACTTTCATGTCCTTGCAAACGTAGTGGGCATGCGGTGTGATGCCAACCAATTCGGCATCCGCGGGCAGCATTTGCGAGGCGCGCAGAACGAAGTGCGCATCGCCAGGAGCTATGTCGATATCCTGCGAGCCCAACAGCACCAGGCTCCGGCCCTTGGTGGGAGCGTCACCGAAGAAAAGTCCGACGGAGGATTGATCCTGAGCCGCCGTGCCGGAGGGGTGGTAATGGATCTGCAAAACCAGGTCCGTGTTCTTAGGCAGTGTAGCGGCGTAACCCGCGATCGGCTTGCGCGGTGTAATCCCCGGCGCCCATCCACCCACCAGCCCAGCGGGGACGCCGGGTCCGCCAAAGCACGTATAGCCCCCATCCGGCGAAGCCGCGGCCTTTTTTCGGGCCAACCCGCTTATGTCTGCGAAAACCAGAGCATGATGGACGGTGCGCCGGTTGTCCGCGCGGAACTCCAGTGCCGTCAGATATGCCGCGTTTTCCAGGTTCAACGGGATCACGAAGCAGCGGTAGACATCGGGGCCGTCGGCCGGGACCGCGAACTTGGCAGGGATGGTGAGGGTCCTGTCGGGCTGGCCGAGCTGCCAGCCATCAGTGAATTTCGGAGGAGCCGGTTTATCGGCGGCATTGCCCTCAGGCGTCCCGTTGGCAGCCCATTGCTGGATCAATGCGAGCTGCTCGTCAGTCAACCGGCGGACATCGCGGAACTCACCATACCCCGGCTCTGCCTTCCACGGCGGCATCACACGAGCCTTGGTCACGCTGGCGATAAGAGCCGCCCGTTTGGCGGTGTCCTGATAGGTCAACAAAGAAAATGGAGCGACCTCGCCGGGACGATGACACCCCGCGCAGTTCTGGTAGAGTATGGGCGCAATGTCTTTGTTGTAAGTGGGGGTGGCGGCAATAGCGCCCGCCGCAAAGGCCACGAGCAGTGCAAGCGTCTTCATTTTTTCCTCGTAATGGCGCAACCCAGCGCCTTGGTTCGCGGATGGGATACGGGCTTCCCGGCCAGGACGGCATCCAGAGCGTCCCGCAGGTGGAACTCGGTAATCTGGACGCGCTCCTTCCCAAAATCTTCCAGGCGATTGTCAATGCGGCCGAGGTACAGCAGTTCGCCCCGCGGGGATAACACCGCGGCTTGCGGCGTTACGGTGGCTCCGGTGAAGGAAGCCAGGGACTCCGCGGGATCGAACAGATAGGGGAAACCGTAGGCGAATTCTTTGGCATGGCGGCGCACTTCGGCATCGGATACAGTCGCATCCCCCTGCACGGCGTAGATCGCGACACCGCGGGGTCCATAGGAACTCGCAATACGATTCAACTCGGGGACGTAGTGGTTGCTCAGCGGGCAATCGGTACTTACAAAGACCAGCACGATGGCGCGTTTGGCCGCCCATTCACCAGGCGTATGCGCGCGGCCGGTTGTATCCGTAAGGGACAACTGAGGAAAGCCACCCGCGTAGGAGAGGAGTGCCGGCCAGAGTGCGGCACAGGCCAATGCTGCCATACGTGCGTAAGGCACCATTGCTCTATTGTACAAGGCTCTCCTACGTTAACGCTGCCGAGCGGGAGGCTCGGTAAGCCGCGGCGCCACGGAGCCGGGACTCCGCTTCGGCCCGAATCCACGAAGCCCAGAGTTCGGACTCCGCGTCCCGTTGGCGCCGCAATGGAGAACTTGTGACCCGCGCTCCACCTTCGATCCCCAGCCAGGCGAATACCCGCGATACAGCGGCCTCGGGATTGGCGCCAATTTGCTCGTAGGTCAGACGCAGCGGCTGGATGGCCAGCAGGCTGAAGAGCGTCTCCCATCGGTCCATCATTCCGATCAGGTAATCGAACCGGTCCAGAATCGCGCGCGCGTCGAAACTCACCTCAGATCGGGGCGTGTGTGCGGTCGACCAGGCGCCGCCCTGTTGGGCACGGTACAGGGAGATGGCCTGCATGAGGACATCTTCTCGTTTGACGTAAACGAACCGGACTTTGCGCATTCCGGCGCGCAACCATCCCCGGGTGAAGAGCGGCAGGAACTGATAGAGGTCGCCTTTCATGCCAAACACTCGGCCGATAGCGCTCGATCCTCTGACCGCGCATTTGAGATAAGTTTGCAGATCCCTGATATCGCTCTTCGAAACGTGGGGTTCGGTACAGGGAAGTTCAGCGAGCCGGTCAACGATGTCCGTGATGTTCTGAGAAAAATCCGCCGGGTTCATGAATTCGGCGGCAAGACCCATGCTCCCCGTCGATGCGAGAAGGGTCGCAAGATACGTACTTCCCGACCGTGGCGTGATACACAACATGCAGCCGGTGTTTGTTCCGCACCAATCGTCAAAAGTTTCGGAGCTCCCCGCCGGCGGTTCGTCGGGAAGAGCTTTGCGAATCTCGCCCTCGACATAGACGAGTTCGTGAGCACCCAGTCTGGACAGGAGATTGCCATCTCTCTCATCTTGCTCGTCTTGCGCCGGCCGGTTTGTTCTGCAAATTAGCGGCGCGTCCGAATCGCGACTGACGTGGCTCTGCGCCGCCAGCGCCAGCGCCTCACGCAAACGGCAGATCTCACCATCCCGCTCCGCCAGTAGCCGGTATGCTTCCAATAACTGCGCTGCCTTCACAGTCTCCAGCGCCGCATCGAGCTGGGATTTGAGATATTGCGTCTCCGAAGCAGACATGGTTACCCGGCTGGCCAGGATCTCAATGCACTCACGAGCGGCCAGCCGTTGGAGAACTATTTCGAGGACGCAGCCCTGCGCCAACTCTGGCTGCCACACGGCACCGACCGGCATGGAAACCGAGCACACATCTGAAGTCATCATGATAATGGCGCCCTGGCCCGGCGGCACCAAGGGAATCACCCTCACGCCAGTGTAAGAAGTGTTGGGAAAAAACTGGTCGCCATTGGTCGACCAGACTGGCACTGCGCCGCCGTCGAGTAGGGAGACGCGGCGCACAAGTAACGTGTCGTCGCAATCTTCTATGCAAATACGCAGTTCATCGGCCGGATGGGTGCTTTGTGGTATATCAATGCGGATCGCCTCAGGTTGAATCGCCGGAACATGAAATCGCTGAACGCTCCGCGCTCCGGTGATTTCCCCCTCCCCCGCCAGCAGCAGGATTTTCACACAAATGGCCATAATTCAATGTCATGGCGCATTTAATCCCACGTTTTCCCAATTATAGGATAAGAAATACGAAATGGGGAGAATTATTTTGCGGCTGCCAGCACCACAGAAGGCTTGGGCATACCACGCTGCGCGAAGCGGATCACCCCATCGGGTCCGATGAGATAGACCGTCCGCTTGACGATGAGGCCGCTAGCGTTGTACAGCTTGGCAACGGCGCGTTCCTGATCCACGAGAAGAGGAAACGGGAACTGGAACTTTTTGCGGAAATTCTGGTGGCGCCCGGCGCTTTGCGGGTTGACGCCGAAAACCTCCACGCCACGCTCCTTCACTCCATTCCAACTATCGCGGAATTCACATAACTGGCGCGTACAGCCGGGCGTGTCGTCGCCAGGATAAAACACCAGCACGACGTTTCTTCCTTTTAGAGCGGAGAGGGACACCGTGTGGCCGGAGTCATCCGGAAGGGTAAAGTCGGGCGCCAGTGCGCCCACAGGAAGCGGATCGGAGAAGATTCCGGAAAACATCATTGCACCGCGATTTTCACTTCGTTGCTGTGTTCCAGGTTAACCGAAATCGAAACCGGCTGGGATCCCGGAGCGATACCGGCGGGTACTCGGACATTGACTTGATAGAGACCGACGAGACCCGGCACGAGCCCACTATACAGGATGGGCGCCGCCACTCCGCTAATGAACACAATGGGGGTTGAGACGGTTAGCTGCATGCCATTCGCATCGCGTGTCACGCCCAGGCCGGTGCAGTAGATCTCGAGGGCATCGCCCGCGTGGACGGGATTGGCAGCGGCGCTCTGAGTGGTTCCCGCCCGCAGCACGCCTCCCGCGAAAATGCCAGGCTGTACCGGATTTACGGTTACGCGGGCGGTAGCCTGCGCTCCGGAATCGGAAGTCACTGTCAAGATCGAGTTGCCCAGCGCAGCCTGTTGTGGAACGTAGAAGTTGATCTGGCTATCGCTGGCATAGAGAAGCGGCAAGGCGACGCCATTCAGCAAAACGCGGACGCCCGCCAGAGTGTCGGGCCAAGGAAAACCGGCCGCGGCGGTCCTGCCGCTTGCCAGGTTGGCGCCTCGGATCGTTTCGAGCGCCCCGGAGGCAATGCCGTCTTGAAACGATGCCCCGTTCTGGACTGCGGTTATCACGGCGACTGCCGCTCCGGCCCTTACAGTCAAGCTAACGGCGGGCGCGTTCTCCACGGCCAATCGCAGTTCGTTTACGGCTCCCGGACCCGGCGTCCAGCGAAATACAGCCAGGCCCTGAGAGTCTGTCGCGATTGCCGGCGGATCCACGCTGCCTCCCGCGGAAGGCGTCGCGGTAATGCGGGCGCCTGGATACCGCAAGCCGTTGCTATCGGTGAGTCGCACCACGATAGGAGCCTGAAGGGGTCCGGAAGCGGTGGCAACCTGCTGATCGCCGGAAACGGGCACGAGTTGCATCGTCGAAGCGGAAGCAACCTGCACGCGTGCGAAAGCCGTCTCATACGCCGGGTCCGCGGGGATAGCCGAGACTTCTTCGACGCCTGAGTGGATGCCGGTGAAGTTGAAACTGGCGCTTGTCGCTCCCGCGGGAATGCGGACCGCCTGAGGCATCGCGGCGTTTCCGTTAGGCGCCAGCAACTGCACCATCAGATCAGACGCCGCCGGAGATTGGATCATCAGAGTTGCCGTTCCGGAACCGCCTTCCACGACACCCGCAGCGGGAGAAAGAGAAAACTGAAGGCTGCGTTTCAGGGCCGTATCCGCCTGTGCCCGATCGGAGGCGGCATGCATGTAGAAGATCTCAAACTGCTGGCGATAGCTATCGACCTGCGCCAGATCGGCCGCCGGCGGCTGCTTGCCTTGTGCCACCACCAGGAGGAACGCGAAACGGAATCTCCGCTGGGCCACCGTCCAATCGGGCCTCCGGCGCCCCATGACCTGAATCACTTCATCGACGGCGATGTCCCTGCGGTCGCCGTTGAAAGTGAAGTTCCGGGCCGGGTGTTGCTGGGCCAGACCGGCGGGCGCATTCGTTACCACGAACGAGGGCGGCACCTCCGCAGGCGCGCGAAAACCCATCAGGTATTGATCCAGCGGAGCGTAGCCCTGAACCGTATCGGTAGTCAAAAAACGCGGCGACGCGCTGACGCCTTGATCGGCGATCCGTTCTCCTTCAAGCAGCGAAGCTTCGGAGTTGAATACAAAACTCCAATGTGAAAGCTGGGCCCCCAGCATCGGCTGCGCCGAGGGATCGTTGGGATCGCGAACCGAAGCGAAGGCTAGAAAGAGGTGGCCCGTTTCGTGCGCCAGAACGGTCAAAGGCGTATCGCCTGCCGTCGACCGGCGGGGCACAATGTCGCCGGGGTTTTTGGGGTATTGATCGAGGCGGCCCATATTCAATACCGCCTGCAAGCGCAACGGTGAGCCGTACTGAGCGCCCGCATCCTGCGCATCGACTCCATAGCCAAGGCCGTTGCTGCGAACGGTGTTCTCGTAGGCAACGGCGGAAGACAAGGCTTCGATGCCGAGGTTGTTGTAGATCACCAGGTAATCGTAGGCGTCTTCGTGAGTTTGATAGAACTTTTGCGCCGCCGTAACCACGTCGATGGCCAAGGTATTGCCGAACCGCTCCGCCACTGCTGCGGAGTATATGCCCGTAGGATCCGCGGCAAACGCCACGAGCGACGTGGAGCCTGTCAAGTTTCCGGGGGCAATCCCGACGACTGCGCTGCCGGGATTGCTGCCGGCATAAGAAAATTGCACACGGCCATCGGGGTAGAGCCGGACTTGAAAGGTCTGGCGCGTACCTGTGCCGGACTGCGCATATTCGGGCACACCTGCCCAGCTCACGACGAACCGGCCGGGCTCGGATAAGACGCGCACTCCGCCCGCGGTTTTCGAGGGATCGAGATCGTCAAACAACACGGCGATGCGCGGCGGCCCGGCGGTGACGCGGCCGAGCGAGCGATCGGTGCTGGCTTTGTCCGCCGCGCCGAAGGTGAGATTGCCGTCTGAGTTCACGAGTACCTGCGTATAGTTGGCGCCAAAGAACGGAAATGTGAATGGCAGCGAGAGAAGGCGGGTATCGTCATCATCGAGAGCCACGAGAGGCGAGCCGCCGGTTGCCGCAGCGGCATCGTATCCCTGATCTCCCACCGAGTACCGATATGCCGGGGCGGCCGGGGCCGTGGGCGCAAAGGATAGAGTCTTGTTATCGAGGCTAAACGGGTTTGGCCGCGCCACGACGCCATCGGTATCTTCGATCAGGGCGATGTCGCCAATGTCACGATTCGCTGCCGGAGCCGAAAGCGCCAGCGGACGAAGGCCGCGGGCGGCGCGCGCCCGGGTCGCTTGCCGGTGCAGGAAAAGCGTCTCTTGAGCACTCTCCCGTGTGGTGCCGCAGAGGCCGAAATCCTGCCGCGCGTAGGCAGGCGCAACCAGAAAGACAACAACAAGCCCGGAAATTCGCAAGAACTCATTCTCGCATGCGGCCGTGTAACGTGACTCCTGCCGTTTGGGCGTAGCCGGTGATGCTAAAATTCGGCCTTATGACCTTTTGCACGAATTGCGGAGCGCAGATGGGCGATGGCTCGCGTTTCTGCAGCGGCTGTGGACAGCCAGTCGGCGCGTCTGCGCCAGCGCCTGCCGCGGAGCCGCTCGATTACACCATTCAAGGCGACAATCTCCAAATCGCGCGCGTACGCCTGAAGCCGGGACAGGAAGTCTATGCCGAGGCCGGCAAGATGGTCTACAAGACGGCCAACGTGCAATGGGATACACGCATGAGCGGCGCCACGCTGGGTGAGAAACTGCTGGGCGCACTGCGGCGCACAGTCACTGGTGAATCGCTTTTCCTCACCTACTTCCGCGCCGACAGCGCCGGCGAAGTGGGTTTTGCGGGCAATTATCCGGGGCGTATCCAGGTCTTCGAGCTGAAGCCTGGACAATCGATTCTGGCGCAGCGCGACGCATTTCTGTTTGCGCAACCCACTGTGCAATTCAACATCGCGCTTGTGAAACGCCTGGGCGCGGGCTTTTTCGGGGGCGAAGGATTCATCCTCGAGAAGTTCACGGGGCCCGGCGCAGTGTTCATTCACGCGGGAGGCGATTTCGTGGAGTTCGATCTCGGAAGCGGCCAAACGCTACAAGTAGACACCGGGTGCATCGTGGCTTTCGACCAGTCTGTGGACTACGATATCCAGTTCGTCGGCGGCATCAAAACCGCGCTCTTCGGCGGCGAAGGCCTGTTCCTGGCGACCCTCACGGGACCGGGCCACGTGGTGATCCAGAGCATGACGCTGCAAAAGTTACGCCGGGAACTGGCGCCCATGCGCACCGGCGGGGACGAACACAGCCCGCTGGGGGCCCTGGGCGGAATCTTCAGCTCGGAAGACTAGTACTACTGTGTTATAAAGTGTCGATAGGCGCAGACATAGCCCCACAGGCGGTATCGTGGAAATCGGGATG